>DEBL01000156.1 GCA_002348535.1 Deltaproteobacteria bacterium UBA2957
GATTTTTGGCCCGGTCAAAGACTACGAGTGCCTGTGCGGCAAGTACAAGCGCATGAAGCACCGCGGCATCACCTGCGAGAAGTGCGGCGTTGAAGTCATACAGTCGAAGGTTCGTCGGGAACGGATGGGCCACATCGATCTCGCCACGCCTGTGGCTCACATTTGGTTCCTGAAGAGCCTCCCCAGCCGCATCGGAAACCTGCTCGACATCTCCCTGAAGTCGCTTGAGCGGGTGCTGTACTGTGAAGCATACATGGTCACCAACCCCGGTGAGTCGGCGCTTGAAGTAGGAGAGATTCTGACAGAGGAAGATTACCGCGAGGCCGTGGAGATCTACGGCTACGGGTCCTTCGATGTGGGGATGGGCGGTGAGGTGATCCGCGACGTTTTGGCTCAACTGGATATCAACGGGCTCGGCGATGAACTTCGGACTCTGATGCGAGACACGAATTCGGAAGCGCAGCGTCGGAAGCACGCGAAGCGCCTGAAGATTGTCGAGGCGTTTCGGGATTCTGGAAACCGTCCTGAGTGGATGATGATGGAAGTGGTTCCCGTCATTCCTCCAGACCTGCGCCCATTGGTTCCGCTTGAAGGCGGTCGGTTTGCAACCTCGGACCTCAACGACCTCTACCGTCGGGTCATCAACCGGAACAATCGCCTGAAGCGACTCCAAGACCTGCACGCGCCGGAGATCATCATTCGCAACGAGAAGCGGATGCTCCAAGAAGCCGTCGATGCTTTGTTTGACAACGGCCGCCGTGGAAAGACCTTCACGGGTCCCAATAAACGGCCACTTCGTTCGCTGTCGGACATGCTCAAAGGGAAGAACGGTCGGTTCCGGCAAAACCTGCTGGGTAAGCGTGTCGATTACTCGGGACGTTCCGTTATTGTTGTTGGTCCCGAGCTTCGCTTGCACCAGTGTGGAATTCCCAAGAAGATGGCCCTCGAGTTGTTCAAGCCGTTCATCTACAACAAACTCGAGGAGCGCGGCTTCGTCAACACCATCAAGGCTGCCAAGAAGATGGTGGAGCAGAAGGTCGATGAAGTTTGGGACATCCTCGATGAAGTCATCAAGGAGCACCCCGTCCTCCTCAACCGTGCGCCAACGCTTCACCGCCTCGGTATGCAGGCCTTCGAACCCGTGCTCACTGAAGGAAAGGCGATTCGTCTTCACCCGCTGGTCTGTGTGGCGTTCAACGCAGACTTTGACGGTGACCAGATGGCCGTTCATCTTCCTCTCAGCATTGAGGCTCAGATTGAGGCTCGCGTGCTGATGATGTCGACGAACAACATTCTGAGCCCCGCTTCTGGGCGACCCATCATCCAGCCTTCTCAGGACATTGTGCTTGGGTCCTACTACATGACCCGCGAGCGCGCGTTTGCGAAGGGAGAAGGCCGCACCTTTGCGAGTCCAGCCGAAGTGCTCGCCGCCTACGATGCTGGCGAGGTTGAGATGCACGCTCGGGTCAAGGTGCGGATGCCCGCGCCAAACCTCAAGACGCGCCTGCTCAACGACTTCCCCGACCTTCACGACGTACGGATGCTGATTGGTGTCGACAGCGCGCGTGGGCAGTCAGAAGCGTGGTTCTCGCACCGCGGTGCGGTCCGAACCATCGATGACGGCAACGTCGGCGAAGTTCCCGTCTTGGGCGGTGACGTTCGCGTCTCACTGAACGGTGAGGGCGATGAGCCAAACGGTGCGGTGGCTCTGTTCAGCCTCTTCCAAGAAAACGGCGAAGGGTCTGGAAACAAAGATGCATGGACATTTGTTGCCTCAGGCTTGTCGGGCAAGGGTAAGGCGCCGGCCATCTTCTCCGACAAGGGGACTGCGAGTCGCAAGATCAAGAAGATCGAAGGCGATGGCTTCACGGCCATTGGTGTCGAGTTGCCTCAACTTCGCGGCAACAATCGTTTCGTCGGCTTGGTAAATCCAAAGCTGGCGACTGCCAAGGGCGGTGGATTGTTGGTCGATGCTCGAATGAACGTGGATAACCGCCTCGATACCCTCAACTCTGCTGTGGCAGCGCTTCGTACCGAGTACGGAGAAGACCTGATCATGGTGGCAACATCGGCTGGGTTCTTTGGCTTCCAAGGCAAGCTTCCGCTCGAGAGCCGCGGGAAGGTGGTGGAGACCACCGTTGGTCGCGTACTCTTCTACGACATCGTGCCCGATGAGGTTCCGTTCTCCTTGTGCAACCAGACGCTCAAGAAAAAGAACCTCGGTGAACTGATCGATCGCTGCTACCGCTCTGCGGGTGCCAAGAAGACTGTCCTTTTCGCCGATGCGCTGATGCAACTTGGTTTCGGAATGTCGACCAAGGCGGGCATCTCGATCTGTGTCGATGACATGTGCATTCCGTCCACCAAGGCCAAGATTCTTGAGGACGCACAGTCAGAAGTTGAAGAGACAGAGAACCAGTACAACGATGGTCTCATCACCATGGGTGAGAAGTACAACAAGGTTGTTGACATCTGGTCGAAGGTCACCGACGAAGTGTCGAAGAACCTGATTTCTGAGATCTCGAAGGAGACTGTGGCCGACGCGGAAGGCAATGAGGCCGAGCAAGATGCATTCAACAGCATCTTCATGATGGTCGACTCGGGTGCACGGGGTTCGACGACTCAGATTCGCCAGCTTGCTGGTATGCGGGGTCTGATGGCCAAGCCGAGTGGCGAGATCATCGAGACGCCAATCACGGCGAACTTCCGCGAGGGCCTCACGGTGCTTCAGTACTTCATCAGTACGCACGGTGCTCGTAAGGGTCTCGCCGATACGGCGCTGAAGACTGCAAACTCCGGATACCTCACGCGTCGACTCGTCGATGTGGTCCAGGACTTCATTGTCACGGCGAAGGATTGCGAAACCCAAGATTCGATGGAGATTTCGAGTCTCATCGAGGGTGGCGAAATCATCGAGCACGTGGCCGAGCGAGTCTTGGGTCGCGTGGCTGCCGAAGACATCTACGACCCATACTCTGATGAAATTCTGGTCGGTCGCAACGAGATGATTGATGAGGCTGCATGTGCTCGTCTCGTCCAAGCCGGTGTGGACAGAGTCCAGATTCGGTCAATCCTCTGCTGCAACATGCGGTGGGGTGTATGCGCCATGTGCTACGGTCGGGACCTCGCCCGAGGCAAGCTGGTCAACATCGGTGAAGCCGTTGGCGTTATCGCGGCGCAGTCGATTGGCGAACCTGGAACACAGTTGACCATGCGGACCTTCCATATTGGTGGTGCTGCATCGGCCAAGTTGACCGAGTCTTACCTTGAGTTGAAGAATTCGGGAACCATCAAGTACTCCGAGTTGCTCAACACTGTGGTCGATCGCGATGGCAACACCATCGCCTTGGCACGCAACGGTGAGATTTACGTTGTGGATGAGAAGGGTCGCGAGCGCGAGCGCTACGGCATCATGTACGGATCCACTCTTCTCGTGAAAGACGGCGAGCGGGTTTCGGCCACGACTCGCATTGCGGAGTGGGACCCCTTCACCACGCCCATCATGGCGCACGATACCGGGATTGTTGCCTACCAAGACCTTATCGATGGTCGGACAGTTGCGCAGCAGACTGACGAACTCACGGGACGTAAACGCATGGTTGTTCTGGAATACAAGGAGTCGGATCTCAAGCCGCTGCTTGCCATCAAGAGCGGTGAGACCTTCTCGGCTCGAATGTTCCTGCCAGCGGGTTCGAACATCTTTGCCAATGAGGGTGATGAGGTACAACCAGGAGATGTCCTTGCGAAGATTCCGCGCGAGACGACCAAGACCAAGGACATCACGGGTGGTCTTCCACGAGTCGCGGAGTTGTTCGAGGCGCGCAAGCCCAAGGAGGTCGCGATTATCACTGAAATCGACGGCATCGTGAGCTTCGGAAAGGACACCAAGGGCAAGCGGCGAATCGTCGTCACCCCTGAAGGTGATGAGCCGCAAGAGTACCTGATTCCGAAGGGCAAGAACATTGTCGTGAATGAAGGCGACTACGTGCGATCTGGCGATGCCCTCATGGATGGTGCGGTGAACCCGCATGACATCCTGAAGATCAAGGGTGAGCATGAGTTGGCTCGATACCTCGTCGATGAAATCCAAGAGGTTTACCGCCTGCAGGGTGTGAAGATCAATGACAAGCACATCGAGGTGATTTGCCGTCAGATGTTGCGCCGGGTTCGGATCACTCGGGTCGGTGATTCCGATTTCCTCGTCGATCAAGCGGTCGATAAGTGGATGTTCGAGGAGGCAAACCTCGAAATCGTCGCAGCTGGCGGAGTGCCCGCGCAAGCGGAGCCGCTGTTGCTCGGAATCACGAAGGCTTCGTTGTCGACAGACTCGTTCTTGTCAGCGGCGTCTTTCCAAGAGACAACACGGGTTCTCACAGAGGCATCGATCAACGGTCGTGTTGATGGGTTGCGCGGTCTGAAGGAGAACATCCTTATGGGTCGTTTGATCCCCGCAGGAACCGGGTTCGCTTCGTATCAGAAGTTGGGCATGGTCATCGATGACGATGACGGCCTTGTTGACGATATGGGTGATTCGAACACCTTTTCAGGGCTTGCTTAGCCTGCACTAAACCCGCTCATCCGGCGGACCATACTCCACCGGATGAGCTTGGCTGCTTGACAGCTAAACTTCAATCTCATAGACAGGCGGGCCGTAACAGGGGGCTTGCCCCTACGTACACCGTTTTTAGAGGTAATCCATGCCGACCATCAACCAGCTCGTTCGCAAGGGCCGAGTGAAAGCGCGCAACAAGACCGCGTCACCCGCCCTCAAGGGCTGCCCGCAAAAGCGCGGTGTGTGCACACGCGTGTACACAACCACACCAAAGAAACCCAACTCAGCATTGCGGAAAGTAGCGCGTGTTCGTCTCACCAACGGAATGGAAGTCACTTCCTATATCGGTGGTGAAGGGCACAACCTTCAAGAGCACTCCACGGTTCTCATCCGTGGTGGCCGTGTGAAAGACCTTCCCGGTGTTCGTTATCATACCGTTCGCGGAACGCTGGACACGCAAGGCGTGGCCGACCGTCGCCAGGGCCGTTCGAAGTACGGCACCAAGCGGCCGAAGAAGTAGGAGTCTGAAATGCCACGTCGTCGCGAAGTACCCAAGCGCAAGGTCCTGCCGGACCCACTGTACAACGACCAGCTTGTGACCAAGTTCATGAACTGCGTCATGCTGGACGGAAAGAAAGCCATCGCCGAAAAGATTGTTTACGGTGCCTTTGAGATCATCCGCGAGCGGACCCGTGAGGAGCCCCTCAAGATCTTCCACAAGGCGCTCGAAAACGCCCAGCCGATGGTCGAGGTCAAGAGCCGCCGGGTCGGTGGAGCCAACTACCAAGTGCCTGTCGAAGTGAGTGCGCAACGCAAGATGGCATTGTCCATGCGATGGCTCATTCAGTATGCTCGGCAGCGTTCGGGTCGCTCGATGCGAGAGAAGCTCGCAAACGAGTTGATTGAGGCCGCTCACCAGCGTGGTTCCGCCGTCAAGAAGCGGGACGACGTTCACCGGATGGCCGAGGCCAACAAGGCATTCTCTCACTACCGCTGGTAGTCAACGTTTTACTGCCTCGTCCTTCGGGACGGGAGCTCACCACCTCTCGCGTCGCTTGGACACGAGAGAACCTTCTTCCCCTCAGCGTGTGGCCGTGGTGACCGCGAAGTTGAGACGGGTAAGACATCATGAGTGTGGACCTCCACCGCACGCGCAATATCGGCATCATGGCCCATATTGACGCGGGCAAGACAACGCTGACGGAGCGCATCCTGTACTACACCGGGATGTCTCACCGTATTGGCGAGGTCCACGATGGCAACGCGACGATGGACTGGATGGTTCAAGAACAAGAGCGCGGGATCACCATCACCTCCGCAGCGACAACGTGTGAATGGTCAGGGCACCGGATCAACATCATTGACACTCCGGGGCACGTTGATTTTACGGTTGAGGTGGAGCGTTCGCTTCGCGTGCTTGATGGAACCATCGCATTGTTTTCGGCAGTCGAGGGTGTAGAGCCCCAGTCTGAAACCGTTTGGAAGCAGGCTGAGCGATACGGCGTCCCGCGCATTGCATTCGTCAACAAGATGGATCGGATTGGAGCCGACTTCGAACGCGTATGTGAGTCGATACGAGAGCGTCTTCACCCCAACCCAGTGCCGGTGCAGCTGCCAATGGGTTCGGAGGCTGATTTTCACGGCGTGATCGACTTGGTGGCGATGCGAGCATTGGTCTGGGAAGGCGAGACCCAACTCGGGGCCGAGTTTGAGGAGCGTCCGATTCCTCAAGCACTCGAGGCTTCGGCCTTTGCGGCCCGCGAGGCACTGATCGATGCAGTTTCCACGGTCGATGACACCATTCTAGAACTGTTCCTCGAGGGCGAGGATATCCCCGATGAACTTCTCTGGGCAGCGACTCGGGCGGCGACGCTCAGTGCCGAGATTGTTCCCGTGTTCTGTGGGTCTGCATTCAAGAACAAAGGCGTCCAACCGCTGCTGGATAGCGTCGTTCATTTGTTGCCATCACCCTTGGACGTCCCCGCCACCCGCGGTGTCAAGCCCGACAACGAGGACGTCACGCTCGAGCGGAACCCCCGTGAAGATGAGCCGTTCTGTGCGTTGGCGTTCAAGGTGATGACGGACCCTTACATGGGAACATTGACATTCTTGCGAGTCTACTCGGGTCGGGCAGAGGCTGGGGATTCAGTGCTGAATCCACGGACCGGAAAGAAGGAGCGGATCGGCCGCCTGTTCCAGATGCACGCCAACAAGCGGGACGACGTCAAAGCCGCAACAGTCGGCAATATCTTGGCGGCTGTAGGGCTCAAAAACACTGCGACCGGTGACACGCTGTGCGACCGAAAGCATCCAATATCGCTGGAGTCCATGGCGTTCCCGGAGCCCGTTATTTCTGTTGCCATCGAACCGGACACCAAGTCCGACGAGGACAAGCTGACCCAAGCGCTCGACAAACTCTCCCACGAGGATCCCACATTTCGTGTTCACACGGATGAGGAAACCGGGCAGACCATCGTGTCGGGCATGGGTGAACTCCACCTTGAGATCATCACCGACCGGTTGGTGCGCGAGTTCAATGTTGGCTGTCGTGTCGGACGCCCGCAAGTCAGCTTTCGCGAAACGGTTGGGGCGGCCGCCGAGGGTGAGGGCATGTTCAAGCGGCAGACCGGCGGACGGGGCCAGTACGGTCACGCCAAGATCCGGATTGAGCCGAGCGATCCCGGGGCAGGCTTCGAATTTGTAGACGCCATCAAGGGCGGGGTCATTCCGCGCGAGTTCATCAAGCCCACAGCGCAGGGTATCGAGAGTGCGCTTGAGCGTGGGGTGCTGGCAGGGTACCCGCTGGTTGACTTGAAAGTGACATTGGTCGACGGTTCGTTTCACGATGTGGACTCGTCTGAAGTTGCGTTCAAGGTGGCTGGAAGCATGGCGCTTCAAGATGCAGCAAACAATGCGTCGCCCGTGTTGCTGGAGCCAATGATGGCCGTCGAGGTCACGACCCCCGAGGAATACATGGGGGCCGTAATCGGCGATCTCAACGGGCGGAGGGGCAACGTAAACAAGATGGAAAGCCGTCTTGGCCTGCAAATTCTTTCCGCAGATGTACCGCTTCAGCAGATGTTCGGTTATGCGACCGACCTTCGCTCTGCGACGCAGGGCCGCGCAACGTTTTCAATGCAGTTTGATCACTACGCACCGGCGCCTGAGGCGGTCTCGGAAAAGATCGTCCAGAGGATTCGGGGATTTTAGTTTTTACAAGGTTCAACCAAAGGGTTGAGGGAGTATTGATATGGCCAAGGAAAAGTTTGACCGCAGCAAGCCGCACGTGAACATCGGGACCATTGGTCACGTTGACCACGGCAAGACGACGTTGACCGCAGCGATCACGAAGGTACTCGCAGAGACCCAAGGGTCGACCTTCATGGATTACGCGGACATCGACAAGGCGCCTGAAGAGAAGGCCCGCGGCATCACCATCAACACGGCACACGTTGAGTACGAGACGGAGAACCGTCACTACGCGCACGTCGATTGTCCTGGACACGCAGACTACGTGAAGAACATGATCACGGGTGCGGCTCAGATGGACGGCGCGATTTTGGTTGTGTCGGCCGCTGACGGTCCGATGCCCCAGACTCGCGAGCACGTACTTCTTGCCCGTCAGGTGAACGTTCCTCACATCGTGGTGTTCATGAACAAGTGTGATCAGTTGGACGACGAGGAGCTTCTTGAGTTGGTCGAGATGGAGATTCGCGAGCTTCTTTCGGAGTACGAGTTCCCTGGCGACGACATCAGCATTGTTCGCGGTTCGGCGTTGAAGGCGCTTGAGGGCGACACATCTGAGATTGGTGCCCCCGCGGTTCAAGCGTTGATGGCTAAAGTGGATGTAGACATTCCGACCCCTGAGCGCGAGATTGACAAGCCCTTCCTTCTTCCCGTTGAGGACGTGTTCACGATTTCTGGTCGTGGAACCGTTGCCACCGGTCGGATTGAGCGCGGTGAGATCAAGGTTGGTGAGTCTGTCGAGATCGTGGGCATCAAGGACACGACGACCACGACGATCACCGGTGTTGAGATGTTCCGTAAGCTTCTGGATTCTGGAATGGCTGGCGACAACGTTGGACTTCTTCTTCGCGGCATGAAGCGCGAGGATGTCGAGCGCGGTCAGGTCATCGTGAAGCCCGGTTCGATCAGCCCGCACACGAAGTTCAAGTGCGAAGCCTACATCCTGAAGAAGGACGAGGGCGGTCGTCACAAGCCGTTCTTCGCGGGCTACCGTCCCCAGTTCTACTTCCGTACGACCGACGTGACCGGTGCCGTTGTCCTTCCGGGCGGCGTCGAGATGGTTATGCCTGGCGACAACATTGAGATGGAGGTCGAGTTGATCACCCCCATCGCAATCGAGAAGCAACTTCGGTTCGCTATTCGCGAAGGCGGTCGCACCGTCGGCGCTGGCGTCGTCACCGAAAT
>DEBL01000176.1 GCA_002348535.1 Deltaproteobacteria bacterium UBA2957
GCGAAGTTGTGGGGCTCCCGCATGCCGGTCATGCGGTGCGCTCGCAGGTTGGGTGTCATCCGCCACTGGCCCATCGCATCGGGCTTGTACGCGGGCGTGACACCGGCCAATCGCGATCCCACTTCGGCCACCCCGAGGAGTGCAGCAGCGAAGATCACACCCAGCGCAAAGCGGACGCGGCGGCGGGATGGGGTTCGTTTCATGCCCTTCACTGTATCAGGGCTGCCATAATGACGGTGCTGCTGTTGTTCTGTCCGTTGGTTGCCCAAGCCGTAACGGTGACCGTTGAAGTGGCGACCGAAGACAATGCGCTTCAGTCTAAGGAAGAAGGCACGCTGGAGGCACGGGTCCGATGGTTTGGGGAGGAGCATCGGGCTGGGATGTCCGTTGATGCACGGGGTGTGTGGCGCGCCACATTCTCGGGCAATCAGGCCCGCGCCGTCGGGGTTGAAATTTGGCGAACCGATGCGGAACCGCCGCGTCGAGTTTCCCAAAGTCTCGAGGTGATGCCGCGCGGCGATGCCACTGTTTCGTTCGCCATGTCAACGGGTGGAGACGACGCCGCATGGAGGCTCAGTCGATCCGTAACGACTGCGAGCATGCGGAATCAGCAAGAGCGTGGGGCCATCGGAACGGCCGTGTGGGCCGTGGTTGGAACCTTGATTGTGTTGCTCTTGGGTCGAAAAGCCTTGGCCCGCTCTCGGCTTCCCTCTCGTTCCATTGAACTTCCTCCATCGTACGAGTTGGCGGGATGGCTTGGATTTTCGGCGTTGTGGACGTGGCCAGCAGTGTTGTTTGAAGGCGGTGTTATCGGCCGTCATTTCGACGCGCTGGGCACGACTTGGGTCATCGATTCTGCCGGTAGGCTGGGCCTCGATCTGCTGGATCCGTTTACGGGGTGGCCGGACGGCGTGACCTATTCTGCCATCGACTCGTGGGTTCTCATTTTATTCTCTTGGATGGGGAGCTCGGCGAGGCCCGAAACCGTGCACAGCATGCTCGCCATTGTTGGCGTGGCCACCTGTGGCTTTGCGGCATCGCGATTTGCGCGCGCGCTGGGCGCCCAGACCCCAACGCACGTGTTGGCCGGTCTGCTGTTTGCGGGGTCTGGACTTGTCGCAGCGGCGCTTCTGGAAGGGCACGTCTACCAAGTCGTCAATCCATGGATGCCCTTGATGGCGATGTATCTCGTGCGCGCGGCTGAACCGCAGGCAACATGGGACCGCGGTCTGTTGGCCGGGCTGTGTTTTGCGGCTGCGTTGTTCAGCAGCGGCTACCTCGGCTTGAGCGCAGGAATTGTGGCCATCGGCTTAGGCTCAGCCGGGCTCATGCGCACTTCTGATCGTCGACCGTTGGCGGTGGCCGCCGTCGCGGGCATCGCAGCGTGCGCAGCGTTTGTGCAGTTGTTCGCGGGCGTGGACCTTCCGGGCGCGAACCATGCAACCATGGACACCCTCCGCATGGGATCGCTGTCGCTCAATAGCATTGGTCCTGCAACGGCGGAAGCCGATCGAGCCCATCACTCGTGGGCGCTCGCGCTGTCGAGCTTAATGGTGGCTCTCGCGGTTGTCGGTGTACGGTCTGGGGCTCGTTTTGGTAGGACGCTCATGGTCACAGCCCTCTGTGCGATGTTGGTTGCAATGGGACCGGAGTGGGCGTTGGGGATTGCCCCCGACGAGGGCCGCATCCCGTCGATATTTGCGCCGCTTTGGGCGATTCCAGAGGTTCGATTCTTGCGGTTTCCCGGGCGAATCATGTGGGCTGCCATTCTTCCGCTCTCCGCACTTGCTGCTGTGGGATTGCACGCAGTGTTGGCTCGGTTGGGGTGGAAGTCAGCGGCATTGATTGGCGGTCTCGTCTTGGCTGAAATGATCGTCACAGTGCGACTCCCGGCCCGCCAAGTGCTGCGACCGGCAGAAGCCCCGAGCGCGTATCAAGAAGCTTCTGGGGCCGTGTTTGATCTTGTCGGCGAGGGAACATCCATCAGCCGTGAGGTGGACTCGTGGATGAACGCGATTCTGTGTCAGTACCAGACCCAGCACGGTCGGCCCATCGCCGACGATTGTGTATCGGTAGGTCCCGACTCGAATCCACGTGTGGCGCTTTCGTCTTGGGTTGTAAATCGGCTGTATGAAGGCGATGTACCGAGTGTTTTCTCGCGGCTTCGGAGCCTCGAGTACACCGCTCTCGCCATTCACTACGACTGGATCGCACAATCCGATGCGATCCGATTTCAGGACGTCTTGCGCGGCTATGATGGGGTTTCAGAGACGGCTCGAGGCGATGGGGTCACGGTGTACCCGATTGCGGCCGATACGCCGAAGCGGCCGATGGCAAGGGGCGCAGCGTCTCGATTCAGCGGTCCAGTCGGAAACACATCGCTGGTGTGGCCGCTGCGAGTCGATGTTCTCATGAACCGGGATCAGGAACTGGCTCGTTATTTCCTCGATGTGGGTGCGGGGGAGTTGATGGAACTCAAGGACAAGGGGACGGTGCCGGGCGCGCAGTATGAAGATGGACTCTTTACCCTCCGGGAGAATCTCGCGGTGAGCGGGCCCCAAGATGTGCGCCTGATCGCAATCGATGAAGGTGTCAATCGAGAGCTTTGGTCCGGCTCGGTGGTGCCCATCGAGGGTGCTGAAGACCGCCTCAGCTTTCGCCTTGATTCGGCTGGAGAGGCGATGCCTGTGCTGCGGGCCATGGACATTCACTCTCCAGAAGTTCGCAGCCGTCGCGGAAAGATCATCGGCTTGGGCTGGGCTGCTGCGGTGATTCTGATGGGCTTGTGGTGGGTGCGTGTGAGGAAAGATGCCGATGCCGATGAAGAGCGATCAACCCCGGAAGTGACGGCATGAACCGGCGCGTACTGGCGCTCGAAGGAGTCATCGTACTGGCGGTTTTGGTGGGCCTGCACAGCGGCTGGGCAACCGGCTCGGTTGGTGGGGGGTTTCATCCGGGCCATGTGTGGGCCGTCGATCAGGTCGCCGCGATGATGAGCGGTGCAGAATCATGGTCGGGATGGACCCGCCGGATTGGAGCACCCGACCCGGTTCATCTTCGCTTGATAGGGTGGGCTCCGCTTCTGATTGCGGCACCGCTCTCGTGGGTGATGGACACTGGATACGCAATGTGGGTCGCGATGGCGCTGGGCTTTGCGTTGACTGCTCGGGTGACAGCCGCTCTCCTCGAGCGCGTTTCGGGAGCCGATCCGTGGGTCGCTTCTGCATCGGCGTGGGTCTATACACTCAGTCCTTTCGCGCTCGGGGTTCTGGCAAATGGACAGCTCGCCAAAATGCAGTTGTGGTGTCTCCCTTGGATTTTGTTGATCGCCGATAAAGGACTTCGATCGGGCTTCACGATGCCGCGAGTTGTTGCCCTATGGGTCGCATCGGTGGTGACCGGATTTACGTCGCCGTCTGTTGGATTGATCGTGCCTGTGGCTTTGGGTGTCTGGGTGGTCCTGCGCGCCGGTCGCACTCGCATGGGGGGGGTCGGAGCGGTTGTGTCGCTTGTTGCCGTTGCGGCGGGTCTAGCCGTTCCTTGGCTGGTTCATACCGTTGAGGTCACGGGAACCGCTGGGCTTGTTCCAGCCGCTCCCGTACCCGGACTGAATCATCCTGCGGCCCTCAGTCCGGTTGCGACGATGGGTTCGCTGGTGATTGCAACCGGTCCGTGGGACGGCATTCAGTCGGCCATCAACAATGTTTCTGGCATTGGTGTGGTGGCCCTTCTTGCGGCCATACCGTCCCTCGTGGTGGCGCGGTGGTCGGCACGGTTGGGTGTTTCCTTGCTCGCAGTGGGCGGCATTTGTGCACTTGGGCCCACCATCAACGCGCTGGGATACAAGTGGGTGCTGCCGGCACAGTTGATGGAGTGGACGGGATACCCCATCGTCCAAAGCGGCATGTATTACCGTTTTGCTCAATTGGCTGCCCTTGGGCTCGCATTGGTTCTGTGTGAGGGGTGTCGGCGGATTCCGCGTCATGCATGGGCCGTTGCGGCGCTCGTAGCCGGACTGAATGCTGCAGAGAACATTCGAGAGACTTCGACACTGTGGCCTCGGATGTTGCGAGCCATTCCTCACGCGGCCATCATGCAGGCCATGGCCGATGATCCGGTGGAAGGGTCTGTGGTTGAGTTGCCCCTCGGCCACCTCGACACAGAAGGAGAGCGTCGCCTACTCGGTCAGTTGATTCACGGCCGAGACACCACGGTCTTGGCGCGAAATATGGTGGTCATCGGTCAACCTCGACTGGAGAGGATTGCGCGCCTAATTGATCAACCATCGGCGCTTCGCAGCGCAGGGTTTCGGTACATACTGCTGCACGAACCCAGCCGTAACCGAGAAGCGTTTCGTCAACTGACATTGACTTATGGACCAAGCCAAGGAAGCCGCCAACTCGGCATGTGGGTGGTACCGTGATGGCAGGAGGCCGGATGTTCTTGTTGCTGCTAATGGCGATGGCGTGCAGTTCCGTGAAGGAATCGCGGGACACCACGGTCACCGATTCACCCTCGGTGCCCACCGGTGAGACAGGAACTCCAGAGGAAGACCCCCCACCCGTCGATACGGGGGTGCCGACCAACGACACTGGAGACCCTGAGCCTCCAGTTGAGGTCCCGGTGTCTGTGGTTTCGGAACCGGTGATCTGTGACAATCCCGCGCTTCGCGAGTCGGCAGGACCCATGCGTCTACATACTCCTTTTGGCGACTGGCGAAACCAAAATGGGGAAGCCAACCTCTGGTCGCTGTACGGCGGTGCGGGAATGGCCATCGCGGATTTCGATGGGAACGGGTGGTATGACATTTTCATGCCCAACGCCGATGGGGATCAGTTGTATATGGGGTGGCCAGGGCTGAGCTTTGAGGATGAGAGCTCCGGGCGAATCCCACCCGAATCGGATGTGGGGGTCGGAGCCACGCCAGTGGATGCCGATGGGGATGGCGACCTCGACATTTTTGTGGCCGTGGCGCTGAGCGCGAATCGGCTTCTTGTCAATGACGGTACGGGTCATTTCTCGCAGGCCGATGGGGAGTGGCTCGCCCAGCAAGGACGATTGTCTCACGGCAGTTCATGGGGCGACATTGATGGCGATGGCGATCTCGATGTTTTTGTGGCGAACTACTCCAATTGGAGCGAAGACTGGCTTGCCGTGCCCCCGATGGCGCCGACGGAAATGTACGCCGATTCCCTGTGGATTAACGACGGTTTAATGCAATTTTCCAACGCAGATGAATGGCTTGGAGGCATGGACCCAGCCGGCGCGTTTACCTTCGCGAGCGGTTTTTGGGACCTCGATGACGATGGGGACCTCGACCTGATGGCGGTCAACGACTATCGCTTTGAGTACCCGTGGGCGGAACCCGTTCGGTATCTCGAGAACACCGGGTACGGTTTTTCGGATGCAGACCCACGGGTGGGCCTCGATCTTGAAGTCGAGGGCATGGGACTCGCGGTCGGTGAACTAAACGGCGACGACGCCCTCGATGTGGTGGTGCAGGCGTGGACCACCCACATGATGTTGAGCGATGGAAGCGGTGGTTTCTATGAAGCTGCGGCCTCGCGGGGCGTCACGGCCACATCGCAGCAGCAGGTAGGATGGGGGGTCCTGCTTGCGGATCTCACCAACGACGGTCGATTGGACATGCCCGTTGCGTATGGCCTCCTGCCGCCCGACGAAGTGAGCATGGGTCCGATGCCCGAATTTGTGATCGGGGACATGCTCAACATGAATCGAGTATACCAACCCAATGCGTTGTATGTTCAGGGCGAGGACGGTCAGTTTTCCGATGTTGGACCGGATTGGGGCCTCGACCACGATGGGATTTCTAGGGGTCTGCTGACAGTGGATCTCAATCACGACGGATTTCTTGATCTGATCGAACGAGACTTGTGGGGCCCCACGCGAATTCACATCAGCCGATGCGATGACTCCGCTTGGATTGCAGTCAAGCTCAGGCAGGAAGGCTTAAATCCGTTTGCCGTGGGCGCAAAGGTTCGGATCGTAGACGGCGAGACTCGACACACTCGAGTGATTGAAGCGGGCTCTTCTAGCCTCTCGAGCGGGGGACCCCCTGAGGTTCATTTCGGGCTCGGTGTGATGGACACAATCGAGCGAATCGAAGTGCAATGGCCGGATGGTGCCACATCTCGAGTGAACGACGTCGCGACGCGCGCTCGAATGACAGTGACCCGCGACTAAGGCAGTCGTTGGGCGATGCGCTCGGCGATTAGGCGATGGGCGGCCGGTCGGGGGTGCACGCCATCAGGAAAGAACCACTGTTGAAGTCGGGGGCCCAGTTGGGCGCGAATGTCTGCGGTCTCGATGTACAACTGTTGGTTTCGGGCGCACCAGTCTCGGAGCACGGTGTCCTGCGTGTGATCGATGGCGTAGAGCGGCTGCACAATCGCAAGTCGCGCTCCCACAGAATTTGCGCTTTGGAGCATGCTGTTCAACGCAGCCACCCGATCTTCGGTGGGCACGCGGACGGGCCCGTTGGGAATGGACGCAGCGTCTGGAAGTGAGGTCGGTAAGCTCAAGAAGCCATTCCGAAGTGCGAGATACAGACGACTCTTGAACAGCACGGTTAGCAGCGGCGCTAGAGGTCGCCGTCGATTGATCATCTCGCGATCAGTTGCGGTCAATCGTACCAATGGGTTGTGGGCATCGATTCCCCCGCTCGGCAAAAAGTCATTGGTCTGGTGGTACACCAGCACGACGTCGGGTTGCAGTCGAGGCCCCTCTTCGTCCAAGTACACTGCGGATTGTTGAATGGTGTACGCTGGAACACCCGCGTTGATGACGTTTGCAGCGCGACCGCTTGCGCTCAGCATGGCCTCAAGTCGAGCAGAGTAGGTCTCGCTTCGTTTGACGCCATGGCCCCATGTTGACGATTCGCCGAGAGAGAGGATTCGATACTCATTGATGGGCTTTGGAATCGCAATGGATTCATGCCGAAGACCGAGTTCGTTGGTCGTGAGCGATCCGTGTTCAGGGAGAGAAAATTTTCCATTTGGTGCTTGAACCCACAGTCGTGTGGGGTGGTCGACCAAGTGAACATTCTCGGGGCTGAGGCTTAGGTCCGGGACGGACCAGATCAATCGCGCACCGAGTTCGCCGATTCCGAACATGCCCAGCACGACAATCAAGCTCATTCCCAGTTTTCGAATCACGGTGCATACTCCCACAATCGATGGCGGTCATCGTACTGCACAACCAATCGCCAGCCCGATCGCTGGAGATGAACGGGCTGGGTGTCTGGCAGTTCAGGCAGTGCTTGTTGAACCATCCAGACTCGTCCATCCGCAGCGGGTGGGTTTTCGATCCAGTCACTGCACTCCGCAGCGCTGCTGATCCCTTCAAGCGTATCGAATCGGCTTGGGAGCACAACCAAGTCAATATTAAGCGGAACGCAGTCGATGAGAATATCGTCTTGGTTCATTGAAGAGGTCGCCCAGTCTGCGACCGTGCCGGCGACGCTCTCCCAATCCGTGTTGATGTTCGGTCGGTCCGCCCACGGTCCGCTGGCGCCCGGCCATTGGGTGACAATCCATCCGGCAGCAGCACACAGTCCAAGGAATCGTCCAGCGGATACCCTGTCGACCACGCGTCCAGCCCATTCTCCGAGCCGTTGAAAGGCCAGTGGCACCAACAACACCATCACTGGGAGGAAGGTGATGGCGTACTTCTCGGCGTACGAGGTCCATGCCGCAGCCAACAAGAATGCACCGATAGGGCCTCCAAAGATCACAGCGCTGGATGCGGTGTCTCGCCACGATGGGCGCATGGCGCTTGGAAGGAACACCCATGGGAGAAGCCACACCAACGCTGTGGGGCTCGGAGCGCAATCTTCAGCCTGGAGCGTGCCGTAGTTTGCCGAGACGAACTGGCGACCACAGGCGTTGGTGAGTTCATCGATATTGAGTGGCTTCGGCGTCCAATCGGTGCATGCGCTGAACCGGCTTGGGTCAGCTTGACCGCTCGCGATGCGATCAAGTTCTTCGCGGCGTCGCTGAAGGACTTGCTCACCGAGGCCTTCCTGCGGAACGTTCCAATGGTTCACAACCCATGCATCGAAGCCAACCGAACCGCCGGTTCCCACGCAGAACAGCAGCGGCAGAGAGAGCCATCGCACGCGGCGCGAATCTCGGATCGCCCCGATAATGCACAACCCAAGCCCCAATGGCACAGCAACCAGTCCGAGGTGGTTGATGCGCCAAGCGATTCCGGCGAGCACGCCCGCACCCACTGCCACGCCCCAGCGAGGGAAGCGGTACATCAATGCAGCGGCAGCGAGGGCCAAAGCGAAGGCGGCAGCGGCCGGTGGATACATGTTGGTCCACATGGCCCCTTCCACCGCACACTGCAGGAGCGGGATGCTGCAGACGGCCAACATACTCGCGGCCACCCCGGCGATGAGTCGAACAAATACACCGGTTGCGAGCACCACAATGACCATGCTGATTTGCGCAATGAGGTGCGCGGCTTCCACAAAACCGATGGGTTTCCCAAGGGTGGCTAGGAGCAAGGGGTACAGCGGAGGCCGCCATCCAAAGTAAGCGGCCGTTGGGTCCCAGAAATAGTGAGCAGCCTCGAAGTACATCGGCCAGTTGCTGCCCCATGGGTGGTTCAAGTTCGGAATGGCATCCAAGATGGCGACGCACGCGATAGCAGCGCTAAGCAACCATGGGAGCTCGGTGCGCACGGCAGCGATCAAGGTTTGTCGGGTTCGAGACACACCACAGCCTACTGCTACCGGCCGGTGATCACCATGCCCAAGTTGAGGATTGCAGCCTCGTCTTCTCGGGGTCCAATCAGTTGCAGCCCGATTGGCTTGCCGTGCAGCATGCCGGCGGGCACGCTCAGTGCAGGATGCCCGGACAACGAAGGAGGAATTGTGAAGATGTCCGCCGTGTACATTTCCGCCGGGTCTTCGATGCGCGTTCCGAGGTGGAAGGCACCGCACGGCGCCGTTGGAGTCGCGATCACATCCACAGTCGAGAAGGCGCGATCGAGTGTTTCACGCATGGCTGTTCGTGCGGCTGTGGC
Organism: Deltaproteobacteria bacterium UBA2957; assembly: GCA_002348535.1. Lineage (GTDB taxonomy): Bacteria > Myxococcota_A > UBA796 > UBA796 > UBA796 > UBA796. The sequence continues at coordinate 9,052 of DEBL01000176.1, forward strand.
TCGACTGTACAGTTGCGCCGATAGACCCTCGGACAGCGCATAGGTTCCCAGCAGCAGGCGCCGCTGAACCTCTGGTCCAAATCCTTGGGTACGCGACGCGGTGATGGTGTCTTCAAGGGTTGCCCGCGTCTGTCGGACACCAAGGCGAATCCCATCATACCGAGCGAGGTTGGATGCCGCTTCGGCACTGGACAGGACGTAGTAAGCAGGGAGAGCCGCCGAGAGAATTGGCAGATCGATCGGAACCAATACGGCGCCCCTCGACTTGAGTTCATGGAGGCACTTCATGAGAGGCTCGTAGACCGGAATCGAATCGCTCCATGCTTGACGAGGCATCCCAATCCGGAGTCGTTTTAAAGACGGTGGGGACGCAACATCCGGCACGACCATCCGAGCCTGCAGCGATGTGGAGTCCAACGGGTCGACTCCGGCCATTACCGAAACCGCGACCGCCGCGTCCCGTATCGATCGCGTCAAGGGTCCAATCTGGTCGAGGGAACTGGCGAATGCAACGAGCCCGTGTCGACTGATTCGGCCGTAGGTTGGCTTGAGTCCCACGACGCCACAAAAGCTCGCCGGCTGCCGCACGCTGCCGCCGGTGTCGGAGCCCAGTGCAATGGGAACGACTCCGGCTGCTACCGCGGCGGCGGATCCGCTGGAAGAGCCGCCCGGAACGCATGCGGGGTCGACTGGGTTTCGAGTTGGGCCCCATGAGGAGTGCTCTCCAGAGCTGCCCATCCCGAACTCGTCCATGTTTGTGCGACCGATCACGATGGCCCCTTGATCTTCCAGTCGCTGCAACGCGGTTGCCGTGTGTGTTGCGGTGTTGCCATCGAGGAATCGACTACCGGCCATGAGGGGGTGCCCTTCGTGCGCGATGTTGTCCTTGATGGCAATCGGAACGCCCGCGAGTCGTCCGGGGTCACGATTTGACGCGACGAGCGAATCGATTTCCATCGCTCGCTGGCGGGCGTGCTCGGGCATCAGGTGTATGAACGCCCCGAGATGGTCCACGGCTGTTGCCCGTCGTAACGCGGCGTTCACCACATCGATTGCGCGGCGATTTCCCATGCGCACCGCACCCGCAATCACCACTGCATCCATCAGTTCGGCTTCTTGATCAGCGGCACGATCAGGGCGCCGGATGGGGCCAGTGGCCCGTCCAATGGCGTAAAAGATTCGGATCGGGATTCAACGGTCCGGTCTGCGCGACGGGGCGACGAGATCGGCTCATTCGCTGCGACCGCGTCAATGGTTTCGAGTGGCCCCAACGAGGCCACGAGTGCCGTCAGTTCGTTTGCCCGCAGAGCCACGGACTCTTCGGGGATGTCCAGACGAGCCAAGGCCGCAAGGCGGCGAACGGTGCGGCTATCGATCGCCACAGTTGGTCAGGATGAGGAACCAAACAAGCCAGAAAAGAAGCCCGATTGGTCTTCACCGGCAAGTTGTTCGAGTTCTCCCGGGTCCAGTAGCACCGCGCCGCACTCACAACGCTCGATCTCGACACCCTTGAAGATCTCGGTCTTCATCGGCTTTCCGCACTTCCCACACATGTGAAAGTGGAGCTCCTTGGCGGCCTCCGCTGCTGCAGCCTCGCTTTCCATGGCTGCGATCTCACGCAGCTTGGCGAGCTGTTCCTGCTGCTGCTTGTGAAAGTACTCTTCTTCCGAGGTCAGGCCGTCTTTGTTGATGTCCATGGGTGCTCCGTTGGATGAGTGACGAGGGTACCGTTCGTTGACCTGAGAATCAAGGTGTAAGGAGCATCAAAAAATGGGCGCCCCGAGAGGGGCGCCCATGCGTTCGGTTACGACTCGACTTATTCGTCAGCACACGCAGGATCGTCGTCGCAGTAGAAGTCATCGCAGTCGGTGTACCCGTCACCGTCGTTGTCTTCGCCGTCGTCGCAGTCTTCTGCGCACGCGGTGTCATCGGCACAGTCGAAGTCGTCGCAGTCGATGTAGCTGT
>DEBL01000170.1 GCA_002348535.1 Deltaproteobacteria bacterium UBA2957
TGCTGATGCAACGGGAGCGCTTCATCCAAAGCAAAATTCACCCACGAAGAAAGCCACGGCAGAAACTTCGGATGAACCACCATTGGATTGGTGATCGCGGGCAACTCATCAATGCGCTCAGTGACCGTCGTCATCAAGTGCTGAAACACAAAGAGAAACCGGCGGAACTGATCGGCGTTGTGCGCCTGAACCTCAGAGAGTGTGACCTGCTCTTGACCGCCGTACTGGCGCATCGCCCGCTCCGTCAGTCGCTGGACATCTCGAGTTGACGCGGGCGCAGCACCTTGGAACACGCCCGGGAGAAAACGGAGATAGCTGGCGACCGGCACGTGAAGAATCAACACATCGCGCGGCTGTAGAGGCGGGACCGGGCCTCCAAACTCGCTCTCGATGCGCGCGTGAATTTCGACCAAGTCCTCGGGAGTAAAATAGCTCGCGGGTGAACCGTCGGGCAGCAAGCGGTCGGCAACCACATGGATCACACTGCCGCCATCCTCCGGCTGAACCTCAATCGCGCGGACCCGTCCCGGATCCTCTCCTCTACCCGCCTCCACCAGTCGATACGTCACTCGATTGCCCAAGTGTCGCTTCAGGAAGACTCGCGCTTCCTCGACGGGGAATCCGATGCGAACAATCTGCTCCAGATAGGCATAGTCACCCGTCGACCGGACGGGCGGGAGGCTCCCAAACCGCTGTGGCACATTGGCGCTCACCAGGTATTGTCCTCCGTGCGGATGCGAACCCGCAGCACATCAAACAAATCGTGGGTATTTAAGACGAGTTCAGTCGCGCCCTCGCCTTGCTCCCAGCCCGGCAGCGGGTGGGGGCCCTCACCCACGTCCCCGTACAAGCGCACATCGGAGACGTGGCGAACCTCCGGTATGTCCGACACCATTCTGGCAAAGTCTTGAGCATAGAGTGTGCCTCCGAAGGACCACCCTTCCCGGTCGATTCCGCCCTCATAGGGATCGAGAAATGCACGGACCCACAACTCGGCGAGTTCGCGAACCTGGATCACGTTCGCATTCGGCCGGAGCCGCAACGAGACCGAGATGTCAATCGGCTTAAAGGCAGCGAGTCGGACCGATGGATTGACATTGATCAGGCATCGGCGTTTGAGATGCGTGGCGACATGGTCTCGCAGTCCGGCGGATAAGAAGGGATCCGGCACCCGCTCACCTGCACGGCGATGAGGCAGGATCACCACCTCAACTTCGCCGTCATCGCCCATGCGTCCGCTGCAGGCCGCGCGGGCGACCTCACCGCTCGATTGTTTCGCGATGACCTCAAAGTCCGATCGTGTGACGGCTCGATCCCGACTGGTGAGAAGCGTGGGTGCACGCCGAACAATCTCATCGATTGTTTCGGCATCACGCCCCCCAGCCGCAGGCAGAAGGTTGCTGACGACCACGGAGTCGCCGAGGTTTTCCGCAATGTGAATCTCGCCCGGCCCCACATTCCCGCGCGCACCAGGCACGACCCGGTACAGTTCGACATGGATGTTGTTCGACCCCACAGGAGCCATACGACCACGGATTCCGTTTCCAAAGGTCAGTGTACCCTCAACGGGATCAACAACGAAGACACGGTCGTCTTTTCCAGAGGTCAGCATCTCCGTCGCCGACACCCGACTCCACTCATGGGTTTCCCCGTTCTCTTCGGTGATGGATACCACAATGTCGCGAAATGCCTGTGGACGGGGGAACACCGAAGGTGCATCGGTTTCATCGTGCACAAACAGGGGTTTCCGAAGCAACTGAACCACTTGGGCAGGGACGCCATACCCCGAGTACCGCTCGGTTCGCATCGTGTGGACATTGACCGCATCCACGGTGTTCAACATGATGTGAGTGACCGGAGGCAGTTGTGGAATTCGGTCAATGCTCTCGCCCTCCGGGAGCGTGAATCGACCGCGCAGCCAGAACCCATCATCGGAGACCGCAGGCACCTCCGGGAGCACAAACTCGAGCGCACCCGTGCCATTGATCCGGAACCCTGAGTCAGCTTCGGATTCATTTTCATCGAGAAGCTGTAGGCGCTGCCAGCCTGCGCCACCTCTGCGCTTTTCGAGGTATTCCCACTCTACATTGAGATCATCGGGAAGAAACACCTCCCCTCGACACCGAAACTGAATGGTGTGATGGGCGCCCCTCGGTAGCGGCTTATCGAACTCCAAATAGAGTGCTTGGTTCGGCTGATCAATGTCGATGAACCGATAAAACGGGTAGTGCTCGCCAAGGCGACCTGTTGATTGCGTCACCACTCGGGTCAATCGTCGATTTCGTTCCCGGTAGTCCAGCTGCGCCATCCGTGGTCCAGGCAGGGGCTCCTCGTAGGTGTCATCCCCCATGGTCTTGTCGACGCCAATGTTGACCCCGTAGATGCGCGGCACAATCGGGTGCGTCTCCTTCTGTTCATCCTGTCCAGACAAGTTGGACTTCACGAGTTCGATGCGAAGCCATGAGGTCTCCACGTCGCCAAGCCGATGCCGGGCGAGGTCTTTTAGATGCTTCTTGGGCTCGATGACCATCCGGATCTTCCGACGGGCTTCGCGCTTGGCCCCATCTTTGTCGAGATCCGCAAAGGTAAACTTCGTCCACTTTTTGTTGCGGCTATACACCACGCGCCACGAGTCTTCCGCTCGATAGCACAACTGCATGCTGTAGAGATCTTTGGGCTCCGCCACCATCTCTCCGTTCATCTCAAAGGCGATCTCCAACTCGACAACCACTGGCGTGCCGTTGCGATTATCGAACACGTCGGATCCGATAAAGAACTTCCGTCCGATGGTCGGCGTCAACACCGGCGAAATTTGGAACGGTGACCACGGGCCTTCCGAAGCAGGCAGCGTCTCAAGCCGTCGGACATCCTCGCCACACATCAGTGAAGTTCGAACCGGTCGCTGCCAGTTCAAGTCGAGGTCCAAGTCCGGTGCAAGTCCACGAAGGAACGCCGTCTCGACCCGCTCTGCCCGTAGGTTGAAGCCGTCCGTAGCCATGTCGGTCAGCGGTCCCGTTAGCGTGACCTGAGTGCCCTCCGACCGGACGCGATCCGCTGGAATCTCTTCCCAGCCCTCGCCACGACGGTAGTACCAACGATACCGAGGCAGGTAACCATGAAGTCCCGCAGGAAGGCTACGGTCCACCAATGACAAGCGAACCGTCCACCCTCCGCGTACCGGCGGTAAATCCTGCATAAAGAACTCGAGGGTTCGCCCTGAAGCTCGAACTCGCCAGTTGTGCAGCGAGCGCTCCGATCCGCCTCGATCATCCGCCCAATGAACTTCGAGATCGTCCATCATGCGATTGGCAAGCCAGCGTTCGTAGTTCAACCGACCGCGAATCCACCATTGGTTTTCGGCAACCGCGGAAGGCAGCGGGAACACTTGGTCGCCCATGCCCATGGTTTCGATTGGCTTGATCCCCGTGAAGTCCGTCACCAGACTAAGTTCGCGCATACCGAGCTGCTCAGCGCGCTCCTCCGTCAGTTCGATGGGCATCCAACCCTCAGCGGTGGGGTACTCCCAATCAAAGAATGGTGTAAGACTCAGAGCGTCGGAACTCGACCTCCGGACTTGCAGGCGCCCCTTCGGTCCGGCGGCATCCGGGTCCAGATCCATCAATCGAAAGTCGTCGTGTGCGACATAGAGGTACTGGTACGGCGTGTACGCTTCAGGGCCGTCCTCGACGCCGTCAAGTGCAAACAGTGGAGCCCCCTTGCCGCCCGCGAAGGTGACGACACTTCGACCATCACCGGCTTGCCCAAAGGGCAGTTCGCGCACTGCGGGTGCAGACCCGCCCTTCACCGACATCACACGCGTAATGCGCGAGTCGTGAATCGTTATGCCGTCGACCGTCACCATCTCCAAGGCAGGCGTGTCTTCCCGTTGGCGAGTCGAGACTGTGGTCTCGGCCGGCAACTCAAACGGCTGCGCTCCATTCAAGGAGAACGTGACCGGAACGACGGAGGGGTTCGCACGCTGACGCTCTTCGCCGATGAAGTTCAAAAAGTGAATGTACGTTTTGTCTGGGACTCGATTGAGCCGGTAAATCGTCAGCTCGGTCATCCACGAAAACAACTGCACCAAGGTCATGCCCGGGTCGGCGTTGCTTAGATTCGTCCACTCCGGGCAGTATTGCGGAATCAGGGACTCCGCTTCAGCCAAGATGTCTTCGTAGCGGCGATCGTCGAGATTGGGGGGTTTTATCGGCATGCATCACATAAATTCTTGGGATCAGTTCAGCGGCGGTCCGTGTTGGATACCACATGGTCGATCGATTGTACTTCGCCGGTGGCGACGATTTGGTAGACAACTTCAATACGGAGCGCTCCGCTCTCGTCAGGGGCAGCATTGACGCTCTTTACCTCGATCCGCGGCTCCCACTTCTCGAGTGCATCGCGAACATGACCCTCGGCGATCACCGCTGTTGAAGACGTGTTCGGCGCAAACAGCAACTCATGGACGCGGCAACCAAACTTCGGCAACATTTGCCGCTCGCCGGGTCGGGTCGCCAAGATGATGCTGATGCACTGCCGAATGTTCTCCTCGTATTCGGAGAACGCGACGGCACCGGATGCGGCGTCAAATCGAAACGGAAAGGCCCATCCACGGCCTAAAAATTCCTTCTGCGAACTCATGTCACCCCAAGTCAGGTGCCCATTGTATTGGAACAGAACGTCAATTCGGTGGTGTACCCGGTACGCGAGGAGACAATATGCCGCGTTGCAATGATGAAGTACTTCCCATTCTGACCGGCATTCAAGCCCGAAAATTCAACCATGGTTCCGGCGCGAACCGTGTCATCCCCTTGAATCGAAGCGGTGCCTCGGCAGAATTGGCGCGCCAGACGCTCAAGTTCCACAGTAGCCAATGCCTTGGCGACAATGTGAGTCTGCACCGGAATGTCGGTCACGTAGGCAACCGAATCGCCGAAGCAGGCTGCAAGGTCCACGCCGAGTTCTCCACCACCAATGGGCACCAAGTCCGCGGATGTGGCGGTGCCTTGAACCTCCATCTTCATCCCCGGGTTCCATCCTCGAACGACCACCTTCTGCACTTGATCGACGCTGTTGTAGGCGAAGCGGACCGAGCGGAGGCTCTCTCCCATCTTCACCTCGACGCCTTGGCCCTCGAAGGTCGGCTTTTTGAAGATCAGCATGTCTCCATCCACCCGTAGGATCCGTTGATTTCGGGCTGCGAGTCGTTTGATGAAGGCCACATTGCTCTCGTTTCGCTGCAGGATGTAGCCGCGAATGGCGAGGGTGGTATCCACATCCACCTCAAGCCCACACTCCGCGCCCACCTCTTGCACGACTTGGGAGTCGGTTCGCTGCTCCCAAAATCGCGTCTTTCTTCCGCGCCCGAGCCGGTGCATGTGATCAAGCGCACGAATCGTCACTGTGGTTCCACCGGTTGCTTGGTAGCCTGGCTCAATGGCTGTGACCTCGCCTTTGAACAGCGGCGCGCCGCCTTTGCCCAGCTTGGCCTCGACCGGGTCGCCGATCTTGAAGTTCCATTCTGGCTGCGTTTCTGTGCCCCCAAGCTCACATACCAGCATGGTGACCATGTCAACATGGTCTTGAACTTCGACCCGCTGCATTCCGTCTTGCTGATTCTGCAAGAACTGCTGGCCACCGATGGTCACTTCGTATGCGGGCGCTGAACTGCGCTCTTTGGTTGTTGACATGCGGGCCCCCTAGAACTTGTCCCAGATCGAGGAAGGGACACCCGGGAGAGCTTTGCGCGCCTCGCGCTTAATCACCGCCTGAATCCCAGCCTTCACGTCCTCAAGAGGGTTGTCCCAACCGTTATCTTCGCAAAGTTTCTTGACTGGAACGCCATGTTTGTGGGCCAAGGATGATGCCGTATCGCCGGCTTGCACCGTCACCAGTTGTGTCGGAGCACTTCCGTACCCTGCCCTCGGGCCCGGCTCGCCGTCGGCAAATCGGCCCGGTTTCCATTCCTTCATTTTCAGGGACACTTTGGCTCGAATCGGTGTCCCGGTCGATGAAAACATCATGTACGAGACGTTGAGCGACTCGAACACACCTTTCATTTTAAAGTCGCCCCATATGAAGTCGACAATCGGCGGACGCGACTTGTCGATCGTTCCGGCTTCGCCCCCAATGGGTTTCACATCGGGATTGGTTAGCGACAACAAGCGATTGACCCAAACCGTTCTCACATCAGACTGATCATGCGTCGTGTCGAAAATCAACTCCATCGCCATCGTCGCCGGATTCACTTTCTGGAATTCGAGCGGCGACTCCGTGCCTTGGTCTTTGTGCGGTTGCCACGTGACCGACTTGTCGAACTTAAAGTCTTTTGGGTTGTATTGAACCGCGAAGCTCTTGCCGCCCTCGGCGACAAAAATTGCTTTGCTGACTCCACTACCACCAGATGCTTCGGCCATCCGGATCCTCCTGCCGCCGTTCGCGGCGCATTTCGAGTTCGCGCGTCACCTGCTCGGTTACTTCCCGAGCCAAGGTGTCGATGTCTGCAGCTTGATCTCCAGTGTCTCCCGCGTCGGTGGGTGCACTCTGGCCCTCTGCTCGGGCTGCGGCCGAGTCTTCCGCCATGCGGACTTCTTGTCGAGCTCCACCCCGATTCTGATTCTCCGCCATTGCAATCAACTCTTGGAGTCGTTTGGCAAGCTTGCTGACCCGATCGCTCGCAGCCGACCGCGATCGATCGGTTCCACTGCGGGGATTCAAGCCGGTCATGCCGCGGACCACGCGGGTAGTCGAGCGAACACCCTCTCGCCGTTGACTGCGTTGGCGCACGGTTTCTGCCTGCGGGGCAGATGCTTGACGCGCTGTCTGTGCCTCGCTCTCGGCGCGCGCGGACTCCGTCTTGATCTGCTGAATGACCTGAACCACCGGTGTGGGCAGGCTGGATGTGGCACGGCGTACGGAATCGGACTGATCCATCAAAACCGACACGACATCTTCGGGGGCAGTAGCCCGAGCCAACTGCTGCACAAGGTCATCGCCACCGGTGATTCTCGGTCGCCCCGTCGACCGTTGCGCCCAAATGGGCATGGTGGATTCAACATGTCCAGCGCCCACGCCGCTCACCGTGGCATCAAATCCCGTGCGTCGGCGAGGCGCGAGGTTCGACCCGATCAACTCGCTCCCACCCTCCTCGGACGGCGCGTTTGAGACGATGTCCGCTGCGCCGACATCATCGCGGATGGGCGCCGCCAACACAGTCGGGGGCACCGACGCCTGCGCAGTCGCGGCTCGCGAAGTACGAGTCGTCGCTGCCGGTCCAGTCTCGACACCACTGGCGACCGCCGGACTCGGGACCGGACGGCGGTTCACTGAAACGGTACTGGCTGGAATGTATGCACCCGTGGGGCTGCGTTGAGCACGAGCAGGCTCGGCTGCGTCCGATGCCGTCATGGGCACCTGAATCACTTCGATCCGAGCGCTGGTCCAGTCAAGGGGTCGACCCGAACGCTTCCACGCCTGCTCGACCCGTTCGAGGGCCGATTGTCGAGCGCCTCGGTCGTCGAACTCGTTGCTGATGGCCTGCGCTGGAGTGGACTTGAGTGTGATCGTACCGGGCATCGCCGTGCGCGGCATCGACTGAACACGACGCAGTTGGACATGGGCCAATGGACTGCGGAACCGACGAGGCGAAACCGACCGCTTTCGTTGGACATCACGCAGCAACTCCGATCCGGCCGGTGACGAAGTCAAATCGTTTTTCGACTGTTGCACAAGCGCATTCTTGGCCGTCTCTGCAACGACGGGAGAACGTTGATTGCGTTGAAGCGCATGCTGGCCTTGAGGCAACTCTTGCTGGATCGTGCTCTCGTCGAGACGCGGGTTCAGTACCGAAGCGTCGGCGATGTCAGCGACGCTCATTCGGCGATTGCTGCGCACGACGGGCTGTTCACCGAGGGCCGAGCCGAGTCGGGTGGATTCGGTTGGGCCGTCGAAGGACATTCGCCCTGCTTGGGACCGCAGTGGCTCGTTTGTTGACGCCACTCCTGGCTCTGCGCGCGCTTCCACTTTGGCGAGGACAGAAGATTCAGCCACAAAGGTGTTGCCCGTGGCATCGCGCACAACCCGATTCGGTCGCCGTCGGACTGTTGCACCCTTGCGACGCGGTGCTTCCGTCAGCAGCGGCTGCTCTTCGCCCTTTCGAGAAGGCGTAGCCACCCAATCGGTTTGAAGTGCGGGGCGAACCGCAGTCCCTTGGCTCGCAAATCGACTCTGCATTGTTGTTGCAGCCTCCGAGCGTCGTGCTGCGCGAGGAGTCGCTACACCCGGCGTGGCGTCGTCTGTCACCTCGCTGGCGCGAACATCCGGCAGCAACACGGTGGTCTCAGGAGCGAAGAGCCCCGCGCGCGTCTTCACCGGACGAGCCGCGACGGGCGATCGAGCGGAAAGCGGACGTTCCTCAAGTCGTGGTGGCTCCGCGTCCAACCGGTCGAGGGCTCGCACCATCGGGGCTGGGTTCGGCCGAACCGCCTCGCGCCTTGGACCCGTTGATGACCCCACCACAAGGGCGGATGTGGCCGCATCGCGGGCCGCTGGAATCTCTTGCATCGGCGCCCGTCTCTGAGGCTCGGACGTCAGTGCTGACGGAGCAACCGTCGCCGGCGCGTGAACGGGAGAGGCGGACAGCAAGATCGCATCGGTGGGCTGTGCCCTGTGCGCTACCCTCCGACTTGCGGTTTGCCCGATCGTGCGCCCTGTGGGTCGACCAGCAGCCCGCCGTGGCCCGTTAACTGTGTCGCCACGCGCCACTTCAGACTCAAGCGCCGCCATGAGCGGTGACGATGAGATGGCTGCACGCAGCCCCCTTCTCCTTCCCTTTTGTGGCGCAATCCGTCCTTGCGCATGCCGCGTGGGCGGAAGAAAGTCGTCGGGCAGCGCGGCTTCAAAATCGACGGCCACCGGTCGTGTGGGTCCGGCGCTTCGTCGAAGTGCCCGCCCGGCGCGTCGGGCCACCGCACGCCGTTCCCCACTCTCTGTTGCTTGGACATCGCGAGTCAAATCGGCGGGGACCGCCCGCTTCAGCGAGGCAAGGTCACCGTCGGACAGTGGCGCACGCTCTGCGGCATGCCGAATCGGACGTTGTGCCGGACGGTCGGCGACTCTCGCCGTCCGGTAATCGCCGCCGGTGTGCCACGGGGATGCAGCCCGTTGCGCACCTACCCAAGCTGAAGGAGAACCGGGTGATGCAACGGGTGTGCTTTCACCATCCACTGCTTCGATTGGCACTGGAAGTGGCGCCAGAACTTCAAAACTATCGGACCCGAAGGGCACATACCCAAACAGAGGTGCGGCCCGTTTCTTCAGGTCGGGTAGCCTTCTGAGTGCTGTGATCTGGCGCTTCTGGGTGGCGCGTTCCGCCAGCGAGAACAGCCGTTGCTGTCGACGTTGCCGGGCATTTCCAAGCCGATGGATTCGCTCCCAATAGGGAGCCGACGAGATGTGCGTCATGTCCTGCCGATGGTCGCGCTGAGACAGCGCATGCACATCATCCGGGAACCAGTACGCGCCCAATCGGGAGCCACTATCCAGACGCGCGAACCGACCAAACCGATTGCTTCGGTCCAGCCGTTCCAACATCCGTTCACCGATTGACTTCCGTGTCTCCATTTTACCCTTTCGTCATGCCTATTGAATGACCTGAACCTCAATGCCGTCGTGAGCGAGTTCAATGCTCTCGATGGCCAACTCATTGGACTGCGAGTTGAAGCTCGGGCCTTCCCAAGACACCGGCCATGCCGCTTTAAAGTTGTAGCGACGCACAACCTGCATGTGGTTGTTCTTGACGACAATGGCGCCATTTCGGCGAGAGTCTGCCTTGAATCGGTCCTGCAAGATGTCGCCCCTCCATTGCAACATGGTGCTGTCCCCGGTCACACCGTAGCGAAGCGTGATGTTTTCCCAACGAGACTGACCCGGCAACTTGTGCACACGGTGATTCATCCCTCCTTCCTCAAGTTCAAAGATGGTGGTACTCGACTTCAGACCGGAGCACTCCAAGAAGTGGGCAACTTCTTGCTTGTTGATCTCAAGGCAAAAAATGTACGCTCCTTGCGGATCGATGATCTTGTCGTTGCCGAAACTCGAGACTCCACCCCGCGGTGTCCCCAGCGGAGATACAGGCTGAATCGTTGGCTGACCGGGCATGCGGCCCTTGCCGCGCCCCGTCCATTCGCTAATGAGCCCCTCAATGTGGCGACGAAGCTCATACGCAGCCATGTTGGCCAGCTTGAATGCGATGGGATTGTTGGCGATGGCATCGGGGGCAGGAATCATGCCACCCAGCATTTTCGCGCCTTTGCCTTTGCCGTGGCCAAGCCATGAACTCCGGCCACTGATCGTGGGCTGCGGGCCCTTCCGGCCGCCGCCTCGTCCTCGCCAATCTTCTGCCATTTGATCACTCCCTTTAGGCGTTTCCGCCGATACACAGATCAATAAGCACGTTTTCAGTCGTGCCAACCGGTCGCAACATCACTTCCACATTCACTTGGCCGTTGTCTCTCGAACGCTTTGTGTTGATGCTGCCGTCGCAGACAACTTGGTACTGCCGTTCGTTCCCCTTCGCGACCAATGCACCCGCCTCAGAGAACTCCTCCAGCCGGTACCGGATGTCACGATCAAGGACGTCCCAGAGATGGGGGTTGTTGAGTTCAAACACTGACCACTCACTGTCTCGGCGGAGTTGGTCGTGCACCATGTTGATCACGCGCCGGGTGTTAATGTGATGAAATCGAGGTTCGTCTGAGAGGGTTCGGGCACCGAAAATAATCACACCGCGACCGCTCTGAACGATGATGGGGTTGATGGCTTGGTCTGCATACGCACCCGCTTCTGACCAACTCAGGTCAACCTCGCAATGCGTCACCCCGCGCAGCGGGATGTTCGCCGGCGGCCACATGACACCAAACGCTCCATGCTCAATCTCTACCCGTGCAAACGTGCCAGCGACAGCGCCCGAGGGTGGAAAGCACTCATCGCCCGCCATGAGCCATGGGTAATACAACGCCCCATATGCCCGGTTCTCGGGGTGCCGCGCCCGCAATCCCCGAACCCAACGCTCGAGCAATGAATCGTGAAGGCCCTGCGGCGCATCCATGATCAAAAAGCGATTGTTCATCTCTCGGCAATGAGCCAGCATTTCGTCGTACAAGGCTTCTACGTCCGCCCGCACCCCACCATCTGCATCCACCGTGCACCGCATGTAAGCCGCGCTGGGGATCAAAAGCAGCGCGATGTCTTCTTCTGCACGCAGTCGATCGAGAGTAGGGGCGAGCACCCCAAACATGGTGCTTTGCTGGCGAAGGTCATCGACCGACTCGACGCAAACCCCAAACACATGAGCAATGTCTCCACCATTCTGGAAGAACGTCTTCACCGCCCGCTGTGTGGGCCGATCGAATACCCCTCGGTCGGGATGGTCCCAGAAGTCATGAATCCGGCGTGTGTAGATCTCAACGAAGTCACCTGTACTCATTCCGGACGGCCAGGCATTCTTCTCTATAAACCCAATGATCCCGGCGATGTCCGAACGCACGAGTCCCGTGTTTCGGTCTGGAAGCCGAGAATGTTGGACTACCAATCCAGGACGCATGCGGGTCTCACAAAGTGAAGCGACCTGCCCTCTTGGGCAGGGCGCGTTTCATTTTACCGGTTGTCGTTGATGCGCTCGTTGATTCCTGAGATCTCTTTCACCCATGCGTGACGCTCCTTGTGGGGCATCCCCATGATGGCCTCTCGACCCCAATGAAAGTGATAGGCAATGAAGGCTACCTCCTTGAGAATATTCTCCAAGGGGTAGCTTACGATTCCCCCAGGCGACCAAACTCCTTCTCGAATGTCGAACCGCACTCGGCGCACGACACCTGAACCGTAGCTTCATCCTCGTTAATCCGGTTGTACATCTCTTCGAGGAACCGGAGATCACTCGCGAACATGTTCTCGATGATCCCCGTGTTGACCTCTTTGAGATCACCGAGCTTGGTTACAACCCGGCTGAGCAGGACGATGATGAGGTATGCCCGATTGCGCTGGACACGGAGGTCGTTCAAGGGAACGATCTCGTCCTTCGCATTGGCAAGGCGCATCACGCCTTCTTTGTGCAGGTTGCCTTCTGCGTCAACGTATCCACGCGGAAGAATAAACTCGTACTCGGTTTTCAGTTCCATTAGGCCCTCTCAACCTTCTCGATGGCCAACTCAATCTTCTCGATGGCCATGGAACTGCTGTCCGAGTCCATCTCCGGAGCGTTCCACTTGCATGGCCACCCTTCGTAGAAGTTGTAGCGAGCGACCTCGGACTGGCCATCTTGATCAAGGATGATCACAGAACCAGCACGCCGGTCAATTTTTCCATCTTCAATGTTTTTGCGCCACTGCCACAAGTCATCCGTCGCGGTGTAGCCTCGCTCGAGCACAATGTTCGAGTAGGTCGTCCGGCCTGGCTTCTTGCGGACAATTAAGTCATTGCCTTGCTTAAATTCAATGATCTCAGTCTCGGAGTCCATTCCGGACACCGACTTGAAACCACCGACAATGATTTTGTTGTCGCTAATGACGCCCTGGATTTCCAGGAGGAAGTGATAACTTCCATACAGTTCTTCGGTTGGCATTGTCTACCTCTTGTTGTTGTGTCTGATGCACTGGTGGTGGCGCACAAGACGGATTGCAGTCAATGGATCAGACTTCATCGATGAGTCCTCCACCGTCCCATTGACCGATACTAAAGACAACGAACTCTGCTGGCTTCACGGGGCAGATCCCCACCTGCACGTTCACCTGACCCGCATCAATGAGGTAGCGCGGGTTGGTTTCGCTGTCGCATTTCACGTAGAACGCTTCTTCGGGCGTGTCACCAAAGAGCGCACCCGAGCGCCACACGCGCATCAAGAATGCACGGACGTCCCGGTTGAGTTTCTTCCAAAGGGTCGTGTCGTTGGGCTCGAAAACGGCCCACTGGCTGCCGACCATGATGGATTGCTCCACCATAATGAAGAGCCGCCGAACGTTGATGTACTTCCACGATGGGTCGGACTTCGTTGCCAAGGTCCGAGCGCCCCACACGCGGATTCCGCGGTCCTTAAACTCACGGACAACATTGATCCCTCGGTCATTGTATTGGGCCTGCTCGAGGCGGTTGATCGTCTGCGACAGTCCGGTGATGCCCATCGCGATTTCGTTTGCGGGGGCCTTGTGCACGCCGCGTTCGCCATCAACGCGAGCCATGATGCCGGCGATGTGGCCGCTGGGCGGTACATACACTTCGTTCTTCTCGCATTTGATCAACTTGCGCCGATTTGGACCCGAAACATCAATGTGATCTTGGTCCCCCACAAACCAGCTTGGCTTAGCCGCCTTGAACCACGGCACGTACATTGCGCCGTACCCCTTTTCTGACGACGGAATGTTCATGTTGCCATCGGACACTATCGGGCCGTCCAAGATCGCAAACCGATCCTTGCGAACCTCGCAGTGTTCAAGCATCTCTTTCTGCTGGGAATCGGAAAGACCAGGCGCCGCCATGATGGCCATGTCGTCGCAGTCGTCGAAGGCATAGAGACCGAGCTTATCCGCTTGGTTCTCGCGGATGGAACCCTCGATGTTCGAGGTCCCCATGAGGTAGACATAGCACTTACCTCCTCCATTATCGTAGAAGCCGTTGACTGACGCCACAAAGTTAAACACCGACGGCTGCGATAAGAACTGCTGGAACTGCTTCTTGAGCGCGTCGTCAGTTCCCAAGGCCTCGAACACCGCATCGGCAGCTTCGTCGGGGTCGTCGTAGCTGCTTCCGACCAAGTCCTCGATGGGCTGCGTCTCAAGCAGGTATTGCGCGAAGAAGCTCTGAAGCCAGCGAGCAAACTCGGCCTTGTTGGTGATGCCCATTGGTGGAATCGAGTACTCGGACCGCATGGCCGAACCCTCTGCACCCGAAAAGCTGTACCCGTACACCTCCAGCACGTCGCTGGCCGTCTTTGGGTTCGCCGTCTGCAACTGGAAGCTATCGTGAAGTTGGTTCAGCAACTCCTCAACAAGTTGGTCGTTCTCAGTCACGACCTTGCCCTTCACGTCCATGATGACATCGGCCACCTCGGCGGAAGCCTCTTCCCACGAAATCTTTACTTTGCCCTTGCCGCCAGGCTCAAACTTCGGTGCCTTGGCACCGGACCGTGCAGCACCGTGCAGCTCGAGGTAGCGCTTGACGTCCTTCACTTGGGACTTCTGGAAACGGAATGCCGTGGTGAGGGCGCTTGTCGCTTCTGATCCGTCACCAACGACCTTGCCTTCTTTGTCGACCAACTGCGGGATCACCTTGCCCGATATCTGTCGCGCTCCATCTGACCCTGCAATCGCAACGGCGTCTTCGCTGGGTTTAAAGTCAAACAGTCCAAGAAACCCAGGGATGCTGGTCGCAACCGATGCAATGGGTTTTGGGCCCGAATCAACTTCTCGAATGTATACCCCTGGTGTTTGGTAGTCCATGCGCTCTTAGTCCTCGTTTTCAGTGGATTGTTCAGGATTGTCCTCAGAATATTTTCTGAAGTTTTTGGGTTCCGGGCCTGGGGCCATTCGGTTTGGTGACTCAGTCTTGCCAGCGATCATGCGCCCGGAGCGCGAGGTCACTGGCTCTGACTCGTCGACCGTCTCCCGACGACCAAGACGTGGCATGCGGATTGTAGTCCCTCCGTCTCCCGAGACAAGAGGTCCATCCATTGCGACCCTCGCCCGATAGGTCAAAAACGGGCGATAGGGAGCCTCTTGGATGGAAAAGAAATTGATCGCATCTCCCACGGTGAGATCGTCACACAGGGCGAGCGAAACCTTTTCCATGTACAGGTCGTCGTCAGAGGGATCGGCCTCGACGCTGTAGTCGCGACCTATGCTGTCCACAAGGCGCCCGTCGGGCAGGTGAAACTTTCGCGGCCTGTAGACGAGGTGGGTGGCCTCATTGAGCGCGAGCATGACCCAACCCAGCAGTCGCTCTGCGTCCGACCGAAACTTCGAGTGAACCCCAATCAGGTAGAAGAGATCCATCATCAGCGGCGGCCGATGGTAGTAAACCTCATCGGGGTTTTCACCCTTTCCCTTCACGAAAACCGGCGCTTGCCGGTACCGCTTTGCGTTGCGGAGATTTGGATTCTGGGCGGCCCGATACATGTAGATGTAGATGACCTCTTCCCGGTCCTTAGGGACGAAACTCAGGTCTTCCTCAAACCGCGGGACACGCTCCGTGAGATCGTAGTTGTCGATCAAAAACTTGTGAATCGACTCGGTCACTTCGCCAATGATGTTCTGGCCCGACATCATTCCGCGCCGGGGTAACGCTTCAGTCATTGGATGCTCCAGACTCGAGGAAGTCCTGCACGGTCGGACGAACGCGGGTGGGTAACCCCGACTCCAACCGGGTTGCCTTCGGCCAGCGCGGGCGCTGGCCGGCCTCGAACGCGGCCCGAACCGATGCCCCGAAGGCCTCGAACGACAACGGCGGCTCAAGCGGCGTTCGCCACGGCGGTCCCGCCACTGGTCTGCTCAACTCTTGACGGTACGGGTGCTGGATCAACCGCTTCAGTTGGGGCGCATTGGGGCCGGCTTCGACCAGCTTACGGGTGGTCCGGGTCGAGTGCGCGCGCCGCTCTTTCCGCTCGGGAACCGAAACTGTTCGAGGCCGCACCACTTCCAGACGTTCTGTGCGACGGATGATCTCGCGTGGAACCAACAACGACTCCCCAAGAATCAACCGATTTAAACGAAATGTTGGATTCATTCACCCACCCGTGGACCGTCCCACGTTTCCGCGACGCTACCCGACTTCGCCAAAGCGGGTCAAGCCGAAATGCTATGCTTCTGCCGTGAGATCTTCCCGAAAAGGCCCTGAGTCCAACAAACGCACATCGACATCCCACCGGTCTGCATCCAGTGTTGAGTCCGATTCCAGCGGTGAAGCTGCACAATTAAAGAAAATCGCGAAGTTCATGGGCAATTCGCATGTCGGCTCGTCGCTCAACAGTTCTGCGGGCCAACGGGACTCCTTGTTGGCGCATATCTGTGAACGCTTGGCGGCTTTGGAGCGCGCGCAGTCCAAAGAGCGGCAAGCCATGACCAAAGAACGGGAATGGTTCAAAGGGGTGGCGAAGGGTGCCGAGGGCTATCACCTCCCCGACCTGACTCGGTGGCACGAGAGTGCAGAGCTGTACAAACAAGCCGGTAATGCACTGTGCAATGGTCAACTGGGACGGGGGGCGGACCTCCTCCGCCAAGCAGAAGCCGCCGAACAAGCCGCATTCGAAAGCGTCCCGGTGTTTGTGCAAAACACCTTTTCGGAACAGGAAGCCGCCAGCGCAAGCCCAGAACAAGCCCGATTCATCGATGATGAGGCGTCCTGCACAGGATGCAGTCGACCCGCCGACCTCAAGGTGGCCGATCGCATCCTTGCGGTCTCCGACAAAATGGATGCCAGCCCACCGCTTCCAAAACGAAAACTGCGCTGGTTTGACGAGGAACTCGCGGAGGAAGAGACCGACGATGACGAATGATATCGTCGACATTCTCGACGCGCTCATCGGTGTTCCAACCACCCACAACCACCCGGTCACAGGCATTGCATCGTTATTGGCAAGTCGGGCTGAAGATGCAGGAGCGCATGTCGAGAGCATCGAATCCAGCCCCGGCAAACAGAATGTGATCGCTCGCTTCGGGCCGAAGGGCACCGACGGACTGGTGATCAGCGGCCACATGGATGTGGTTCCCACTGACGGTCAGCCATGGACCTCAGACCCGTACGCACTGACTGAACGGGATGGTATTCTGTACGGTCGAGGCACGGCTGACATGAAGGGTTTCATTGCCACAATCACCGCCCTTCTGCCCCAGCTACCCGTTGCCGATTTCAAACGAGAGCTTGTCTTGATCTGGACCCATGATGAGGAGATCGGGTGTGTCGGGTCGGGCAAGCTAGCCACTGCATATACCGATCCGCTGCCATCCCAAGCTTGGATCGGAGAACCGACCGGATTCCTGCCTTGTCGCATGCACCCCGGTCACACCACCGTCAGTATCCGATGCACGGGACGTGCTGCCCATAGTTCTAAGCCGGGCCTCGGTTTTAATGCCATTCACGTGGCGAGCCGAGTGGTCGCCCAACTGGAAACACTCGCCTCAACGTGGCGAAGCCAGAACCGCTTCAGCGAGCACTTGGCGAGCCCGTTTACCGTGATGAACATTGGACAAATTCACGGTGGCACCGCAGTGAACATCGTTCCCGATCAATGCACGATTCGGGTCGGACTGCGTCCATTGCCCGGAGATCAAGCCATCGAGCGGGTCGCCGAAATCACCGATTGCCTGAACGCAGTCCGTCAACATGCGCGGTTCGGGGGTGGAGAGATCGCGATCGATGTCGATCAAATTGCGCCTGCGCTGCTCACCCCATCAGGCACAGCACTCGAACGCGCACTGTGCGCCCACAGTCCGCACTCTGAAGCCACCGGTGTACCCTTCGCAACCGATGGCGGTAACTTCCAGGAAATGGGCATAGCCAGCCTTGTGTTCGGACCCGGAGCGATCGATGTGGCCCACAAGGCAGACGAGCACATTGACCCCAAAGAGTTGGTTCAGTGCGGGCGAGTTGCCGCGGATCTAATCCATCGGTTCTGTGTCACGAGCGCGTCAGACGCTTGACCAACGCTTCGGACGTGAGCACACTGGGAGCACAACTACGGAGCGACATGGCCAAGAAGAACCGCGAAGACCGCGCCGTTGACCGCATCGAGGACCGACTCGACCGGTCTGAATTGCGGCGTGTCGCCATGCCCGATGGCGGAGAGGTGTATCGCGGGGAGGTCGCAACGCGAGCCCTTGAATCGCTCGGCGCGCGCGCCTTCACCGTTGATCGCACCATCATCGTCGGGGACGACTTCGACCCGTATGCTGCCGAGGATGCAGCCTTGTACGCGCACGAGATGTACCACGTTGAAGCCGGTGACGGCGGCGGCGGTGGGGGCGGCGATAACTTCCGCGACGCAGAGGAGATCGCCGCCAGAGCGGTCGAATCTCTCGTTCTGCAACGCGCAGCGGCAGGCGGAATTGAAGCCGGGTATGCCGCGGGTGCGGGCGCGCGAAAGGGAGGGCTGCAAAGCGGAGAAGACGGCGCATCCGTTGGTGCTCGAGGCAAGGACCCGAACTCTCACGATGACGGCACTCAGCAAGACCGGACACCGGAGGATGGCTACAGCGCCCTGCTCGCTCAGGGGTGGACACACTCGGAGATCGTCGAGCACCTCAGCCGGCAAGTGCTTCGCATGATCGATGAACAAACTGAACTCAAGAGCACGCGGGCCGGGAACAACAAGGGGTTCGCCTAAACCGTGGCCACCATCTTCGAAGAACTGGCGAAACGCCTCCGGCGCATTGACCTGCTTCTGTTGAGGGCCGTACGGCGGCAGCGCGCTCGGCCATCGATGCGAGCGAAGGGTCAGTTCTGGGGATCTGTCATCACCGATGATGAGGTCGATGCCCTGCTGCGGGCCCATGGCGAGATTGACTACCCCGCAGGCGCGGATGGGATGGATGACGCAATCGGCGCCAGTTCCGCCATCCGTGACGACCCAAGCGGACGTTTTGGTCGTTTGGTCCGCGCGCTCGATCTCGACGGAGATGACGCGGACCTCGTCATGCTGTCCATCGCGCCGGAAATCAGTGCCGGGTACGGCAAAATCTTTGCGTACCTCAATGACAACTTGAATCAGGCCTACCTGACCGTCGACTTGGCGACCCGCGTGCTGCGAACCGAGCGGCAACAGCGCCTCGCCCTGCAGGCTCGGTTGATGAAAGGCGCTCCCTTGATTCAGAATCGCCTGCTCTTGCTCAACCCCGAAGAAGGTGTAGAGACGCATACGGCTCGCCGGCTCCACCCAAGCAGTCGCCTCCTGCAGTGGCTGTTGGAAGAGCAAGAGCTCCCCGAAAGCGTGGGATTCAAGCCCATCGATACGGGCGGGGATGTCTTCACGCCCGCCGCAACGGCGGACCGCCTCGAGCAGATCAACAGTTCGCTGCACCGGCCCGTCACGCTCGTGATTACCGGCAGCACTCTTGGGTCCCGTGAGGGGGTCGCCATCGACATCGCAAAGCGCACCGGTCGCCCCTTGGTGCGAGTCGACCTCGACCGCTGCCGCCAATACATCGAGCAGCCTTATGACCTGATCAGAGAGTTGCGCTTGTCTGGCGCGTTGCCGTACCTGATCAATGTCTCCGACCAGCAAGAAGACCCCATGCTGCGCATCCAAGTGCAGCGGCTCGGCGCCGCGGTCGCCAAACTCCCCTACCCGGTGTTGGTTGGCGGAACGGATCGACGCTCCGTGGCCGCACTCCTCGGCGGCGATCGGCCAAGCCTTACCGTGCAAGTCCAGCGCTCAACCCTCGACGAGCGAATCAAGGCATGGACCGATGCGATGACTCGGCGAGGGTGGAGCACCCAGAAGGGCGAAGACGTGGCCGAACGTTTTTATTCAGTGGGCGGTACAACCATCCATCAAGTCTTGGAGCGTGCTGCAGCGGAATGCGGGGGTAAAGAGCCCACGCTCGACGCGATGTGGGCGGCTGCGCGGGAGTGCTCTCGTCCAGAGTTTCAGGGTCTCGCCGAGCACATCGTGCCTCGCTACACTTGGGATGACCTGATCTTGTCCGACAAGATCAAGAATCAACTCCAACATCTGGTCAACTACCTCGCCGAGCAAGAGACGGTATTCCATCGATGGGGTGCGCGAAGCATTCGCGCCCGGGGCTATGGAATCAAGGCGCTCTTGTCCGGCGGCCCGGGTACCGGGAAGACCATGGCGGCGGAGGTCATTGCCGGAACACTCGGCCTTGACCTGTTTCGCGTCGATCTCTCATCTGTCATCAGTCGATGGGTGGGAGAAACCGAGAAGAACCTAAAGGAAGTGTTCGATGCAGCAGAGGGAGGGACCGCAGTATTGCTGTTTGATGAGGCCGACTCACTGTTCGGGAGTCGAGGCGAGGTCAAGCAAGCCCAAGACCGGTTTGCGAACCAAGAGGTGAGCTTTTTGCTGCAGCGACTCGAGGTTTTCGAAGGCTGCGCGATTCTCACCACAAACCTTCAAGAGAACATCGATGAAGCCTTCTTGCGGCGGTTTGGGGCCGTCATCGAGTTTCCGATGCCCTCTATCGAACAGCGCAAACGATTGTGGGCCCGCGCCATTCCAAAAGGCGCGCCACGAAACGCCGACTTGGACCTCGATGCGATCGCAAAGCAGTTCACCATCGCCGGTGGTTCCATCATCAACTCGGCCATCAACGCCTGCATTCTGGCGTCCACGCTGAAGGAAGACGTCGCGATGAAACACATCGTGACCGCGGTTGCACAGGAGTACATCAAGATGGGCAAACAGGTCACGCCGGTCCACTTCGGGGAGTGGTACACCTTCGTCCGCGATCTATGAGAGGTTCAGTCCGCTGTCGGCTCGATGCGTTCACCGTCTGGACCAATGCGCGCCACCCATCCTGAGAACCGACTTCGCTCCTTTCCGGTGATGCCCTCAAGGTTTGCGGCTGCGTACTGGATCTCATTGCTGGATTCACTCCAGTCGATGACCCCCAAGGCTGTGTTGAACTGAGCCCGTCCCGACCCCGTCACGTGCAGCATCGTCGATGTCCCTTGCTCGATGGTCGCACCTTCAGCCACCGTGCCGCGTCCCGTGCTCTCCACGCGAGCGGTGGGTCCGTCCCATCGAGTCACAGAATGCTTGAGCGCAACACTGCCAGATGTGCCTTGATTGGTCATGAGCGTCATCGACAAAGGCACGCCTTTCCGCTTCCATTTTTTGCCCTTGTCGACCCCATCCTTTGGTAGTTGAAGGTCGAGCGGCGCCAACGCGCGCTGAATCATCTGAAGCAGGCCGTCTTGTATGCGGGCAGCGCGGCTCGTCTTGAGTGGAGGGCCGGGTTCAAGATCTATCGAACTGAATCGTCCGTCAGCCCGCATCTCAATGAACAACTTGCGGCCCTGAAGTCGGGTCGCGTCCCGACTCATGATCGCCGCGAGCGTATCTTCTTCACCCGCCACAGCGACGCCGCGAAACTCGACCGTGTCCATCGTGCAGGTCACTGCTGTGCGCTTGCCTGCGGGTACTCCGGAGCAGCGTATGTCCATCAACATCATCTGCTTCGTCGCTCGGGCAACATCATTCTCTTCCGCATACCAGCGGCGGCCACGGGGAGTCTCCACCACGCTCTCCACGTGATAGGCCACGCTCTCCCCTGGCGACCAACGCCATTCAAGGCCGGCATTCGCGGATGCAATCGATGTCCATACTAGCCAAAACATGTGGTCTCCCCGGGGGGGGTCAAAAGGTAAAGCCCGCTCCTACGGTTAGCCCAAATACTGGCATAATGACTCCCTCCCCGTTGTCTTCCTCCTCACCGCGATTCCGAACTCCGTCCATGTTCAAATCGCCTGCGGCAATATTGCGCTGAATGGAGTTGGGTGCAGCAAGCGAAAAGCCACCGCGAAGGTCAGCATCAAAAATCGGTCGCACGCGCTTGTTGAAGTCACCAAACCGGGGCTGCAGCGCCCATCCGGCATGCAACGTCGACTGCCAAGCATGGGGAAGGTTGGTGTATCCGTTTCGCCACTGCAGCCGAGGCCCGAACCCAATCCCTGCGTCGCGACCGAATACACCGCCGAGCCCAAGATAAACGTGACGGTTCCAGTGGGTGACATGGTACAGCTCATCGTCGCCACATGCCCCATCCTTCACGCCGAGCGGTGAGTCGGGGTCTTTCTGCCCGCAGGCGACGGCGTAGGGTTTGTAGGCCGCCTGATGGCGAGGCAAGTAGTACCGCTCAATCCAGTCCTCACCGCTCCGCGTGTTGAGTCCAAACTCCCAGCCGAGAGAGGCCATGAATCGGTTGTAGTGGGCCCGAAGTTCAAAGTTGAAAGGAACAAACGCGTTCTTGAGCGCCCCGTCAAACCGCTGGGTCAGTCCTCGGCTAATGTCGAGGGTGTTCTCATCGCTGAGGTCCGTATCAAAGCTGGCCGTGGCTCCGTTGAACATGGCCCCCGACGAGAACAGGAGTGCAAACCGAACCGGAAACCCGTCTCCGCCATTTGAAACGAGCCGGAGGTGGCCAGCATCCCGAACGTACCGCCAAATGTAGGTCTTGTTGGGATTCCCCTTCTCCGCCACCGCGATGTAGATTTCAGCTTTTGGATGCAACTTTTGGTAAATCGCCAAGTAGGCGAGAATGTCGCCGTCAACTTCAGCGATGCACTCGTTTTTATACAGGAACAGTTGCTGAATAAAGTCGACACCCATCTTTTTTCGAGCGGTCTCGCGCACGAAGTAGACGTTCTCATCGAACTTTACAGTTTCGAGCCGCTCGCTCATGCCGTGGCCACTGTCCATTCGCTTCAAATAGATGTCGGTGCGTCCAAGGTAGCCATCCAACTGAGCGTTGTCGTCGAGCGTCACTGGAAGCCCGTTGACGAGCACCTCATAGTTCTGCGGGAACACTTTCGGGTTGAACATGTCCTCCAGCTCAAAATCCAACTTGAAGGATGGATACTGACCTTGTTGCAGCTGCTTCAGGTAGTGAGTGACAGAGTCCCGAATGTACGCCGATGGAATCTCGGACATCAGCGCGGGCTCTTGGGACGCCAAAAGCGCCGCCAGATAGTGGTAGTAGTTCACCGGATAGCGGCCTGCGAGCGCCTCAAAGAACGGCGCAGTCGCGTGGTTGGCGTTTTCCGCGGCATACCCGATCGACAAGTACAACATAAAAAGAGGCTTGCGGAGTTCAGGTCTGTCGACAAACCAGATCTGTTCTCCAATCTCCCGCAACTGGGCCGCCCGAATTCCCCACTCCGCCGGGGTCATCGAGTCGTATGGTCGCGCCAGGGTCTGCTGGGCTTCGGCAATCAAGCCCGGCACATTCGAGTCGGGCACCTTGGCGGGCTGCTGAACCGGAATCACAGTTCGATCTTTCACTTTGCGCCCGGCTTGATACAAATCAACCTCGGGAAAGAACATGGCATCGGGACGGGCAATCGCCGATTTTGTGTTTCGAACCACGGCCTCATTTGTGTAGCCCGCAGACGTCCCCTCCCACTTCAGCACCACAACCCGCGCCAGTTTCTCCTTCCTGCGCGCCTCCTCAGCGGCGTCCGCCGCTTCTTCCTCAGCGGTCTTTTCCTCTTTGCTCTTGCGCTTGCCCTGTTCCTTCTTTCCACGCTTGACCGCTTGCGTTGAAGGCGCACGGCCGACGGGAGGTGCCGCAGCGTTTGCAGGCGTTCCCAGAGCAAGCGAAGCGGAAAATAGCAACGTGAGCATCATGATGAAGTCCCCTAACGCACCGGATCCGGGGTGAGTCCAGACTCAGAACCGTACCATTCGTGCGAACTCGATGGGCCTATTTGCACACAGCCGTCTGACCAATGATGCTGCAGTTGTATGACCTGCCTCGGGATACAGGCGTGAACTTCGCTGGAATTCCACCCTTAAAGTAGAGCGTGCACTGCCCACCGGGGACACCGCCGAACTTCGTGACACCTGCTGTAAATGATTGGCGCTTCCGGTAACTTCCCGCACCGCAAATGAGTTCCACTGCACGTGCCTGCGATGCATCCGTCAGTTTCACCATCACACTTCCACCACCCACCTTCGGTCCCGATGGAGCGGTGCTCGCCGCCGGCCTCGACCGCGACGATGAAGAAGTCGCGCTGCGGCGCCGTACGGGCTGCGGAGGAGGTGTGAAGCCCGTGTCTTCTCGACTCGCCGGCTCCCGGTCCCGCTTGCCATCCGATGAACTGCTTGTGGCCGTCTTTGCTTGGGCAACCGGAGGAGATTCATCTCCACCCCAATCAACAAACAACAGCAGCATGACCGCAACGGAGCAAAAGGCGAACATGCCAAACACGATGGCGTAGACTCGATTGGACTGGACCCGGTTCTCGTTGTGAACGCCGACCTGTGCCTTTGCCTTTGCGACCGCCTGCTCGGCCCGAAAAGGAGTGCGCGGCCCGGCTCCGGGGTCGACGGCCACATTACCGCTCATTCGCGGCGGGGGTGGAATCGGTGCCTCGGCACTCGAAGCACGCGCAACCGGACCGGGCGGAGGGGGCGGCGGAGGTTGGATCGCCCCTCCGGGCGGAGGCGGAGG
>DEBL01000125.1 GCA_002348535.1 Deltaproteobacteria bacterium UBA2957
CCCGTTTCGCTTTGATTCCTTTCGTCTTTTTCGCTGCCGCCTGTGCCGACTCCACGGCGTTTGACTCCGTCAGCGATGAGACTGCCGATGAACTCCGTGAATACCTCGACGACGATCCCGAAACCGCACGGCGGGCCCAAGGTGGACCGACGATGGCCGAGCGTATGGTTCGGGTGGCTGAACGACGATACGGCAAGCAACTGCATAAAGACGGCTGCGACTTTGCAGGCGTCGGCTACGGAATATGGGTGCAGCAGAACAGAGTGTTTGCCGGCGCGCTGTTGGATGAGTCCGGTGAACTGATTGAGAAGATTCAAGGTAAAGTCGAAGTCATCGGTGACCGGTACGGTACCGTGTCTGCCAAGGGCGGGAATGCCGTGCCCGGTATTCGCAAGCTTCACCTCGAGGGCGACTACAGGGGGCAGTTCTTTGAAGGTGACATCGCAGCCATGGACGGGGCTGAATCCGTCGAGCTGGTGATGGTGGGCAACATCAGGGGCATTCATAGTCACCGCGGCCACATCTTCGGGGCCCTTGCGGTTTGCGACTAATCGTCACTCCCTCTTCGACATGCCAGCGGGCGCCTTCGGGCGCCCGTTCGTTGTTTGGGGCACACCAGTCCGCCACGACGCATGCAAGCCAGGCGGGTTGTACAGGGCCCAGCCACCGATGGTTCTCACGCTTGGCCTCACCAGACTCACGCGGATTCCTGCGGTTTAATGGACGGGTTTAAACGACGAACTGCTTTTCGAAGAGACCAAAAATCGCTGCATTCGAATCCAATAAGCGATTTTTTTAACTTTTTTGAGCTGCATCTATAAACCTTTTCTTCAGCCTTTCCGATTTACCTCCTGCGCCGCCAAGGCGGCATGACTTCAACACACCAGGAGCCCACCATGACCCGTTTCGCATTGATTCCTTTCGCTCTCTTCGCCTCTGCTTGCGCTGACACCAACGAGTACAACCCAGACGCGGTGGATGCTGACCAAGAGTTCCGCGACATGCTGGACGAAACCGAAGGCGGCACCGACCGTCAGCACAGCGTGCAAACGGAAACGGGAGCGAAGGTCGTACGAATCGCTTGGACCCGGTATCAAAGCGAGATCGTCAGCCAAGGATGTTCGATGATTGGAGCCGCATACGGCGCTTGGACGGACCAATCCCAGACATTCGAAGGTGCCGCCTACTACAACTCGTCCGCCATGATGGACGAGTGGGGAGGCCAACTTTCGACGACCGCGAATGGTCGCGGCGAGTTGTCAGGAACCGGATTCAACGCCGTGACCGGCCTCGACGCTCTGCTCATGGAAGGAGACTGGAAAGGATCCTACATCCACGCTGACGTCGTCACCAAGAAGGGCAACCGCATCGCTGAGATGGTAATGGTTGGTGACATCACCCATGTTAATGGCAACCGAGGCTACTTTATCGGTGCCTTGGCTGACTGCAACTAATCCATCCTGCACGTAGAGAAGCGGGTGCCCTCAGGCACCCGTTTTTGTTGGATCGTCAAGCCATGCGAGCGCCAGTCTCCGGATCGAACCGCAGCGTCTGCGTCAGCGAAATCCCAACCTTCGAGCCTGCAGGAGGCGGCACATCCGCAAGCGCCACCAAGCGGTCCGCCCCCACGCTCAGGTGAACATAGCTTTGTGCTCCCAGAGGCTCGACCACATCCACAGTGCCCACCAAGGGTCCTTCACCAATGGTGACGTCGGTCGGCCGCACACCGATGACGCATTCCTCGTCGATCCCTTCGAGAAAACACATGGGTGGGCTCCCGATAAAGCCGGCCACAAAACGGTTGGCAGGGTTCCGGTACAACTCGATCGGAGAGCCAAGCTGCTGAAGATGTCCGTGATTCAAAACGGCGATTCGGTCTGCAAGAGTCATCGCTTCGACTTGGTCGTGGGTCACGTAAATCATGGTGGCACCCAAGTCCCGGTGAAGACGCTTGAGTTCCACACGCAGCTGACTCCGCAGCGCCGCGTCAAGGTTGGAGAGCGGTTCGTCAAACAAGAACACTTTTGGTCTACGGACGACCGCACGACCCATCGCCACACGCTGCCGCTGTCCACCGCTTAGTTCCTTTGGCATACGCTGCAAGAGGGCTTGAAGCCCCAGCATGTCGGCGGCTTCATTCACGGCCTGATCGATTTCACCTTGGTCGCGATTTTGAATCCGAAGAGCAAAGCCCATATTCTCAGCGACCGTCATGTGCGGGTACAGCGCGTAGGACTGAAACACCATCGCAACGTCACGTTCACGCGGCTGTACATCGGTGACATCCCGATCGCCGATGTACAGACGCCCAGCGGTTGGATTCTCCAGTCCAGCCACACAGCGCAGCAGCGTGCTCTTGCCACACCCGCTGGGGCCCACAAGAACCAGAAACTCTCCGTCCTGCACCTCAAGGTCGATTCCGTCGAGTACCGACACGTCGCCAAACGCCTTGCTTACCTTACTAAAACGAACACCTTTCATTGACTGATTGTCCCTCGGTAACGGCGGCCATGTTGAACCCTCGCGGGCTCAAGCTCGACGGCACACCCTGACTCGACCGCCACGACGTTTACCTCGTAGCCTGGAAACAGGACACCCCATTTTGGTTCTAACGTTTCCCAACTGCTGCACACGCCGGATTCGTTTAACGCAGCGGCCGCCAAGCGTTGCCCCATGTCCTCGACATAGCGCTGCTCCAACTGGTTCGCGACTTCGAACGCCGACTTGCTCATCAGAGCCCGGCTCTCGTCATCCAGCCGACCGGGCACCAAGGTAAATCGGCGTTCCTCTGGAACAGGTACCGCGCCGAGCGGCGCGACCGCCGTGCGCATGGGCACGTTTACCCGGAGTTGTGCACCTTCCCCTTCAAAGCTTGGTTCCACATCGAAGGTCACTACAAGGTCGGCCCCATCTGCCTCCATGACCGCCTCTACCGGACGAGGCGTCATCCACCAAGCATCCGCCACGCCCACCACTGGGGGCTCGTCACCACGAAACTGAATCTCACCGACAGCTCCCGAATCTGCGTGAATCGTAAACGCCCCAGACTGCCACAGTCGCTGCTCTTCCCGGATTCGATCGGCGGTCTCAGCTGCATACTGAAGGCGGTCAACCGATAGGGACTCAACCCCTTTAAGCAACACCTCGCCTTCTCCGGGACGAGCCCCCAACGGCAGGACCGCTCCGTTCCCTTCCACGCGCAGCGCGGCGATCGCTTCTCCGAGACCGGTGTCAACGCGAAAGTGCAACCAGACTGACCCATCTGGATCTGCGACGACATCCGCGCGAGTCTCGCCGCGTGTTCCAAACCGCTCTCCCCAGAGCCCAACGCGTACACCATCCGAACGCCATCCGTCTTCGCGCTTCACCACAGCGACGACACCGTCACCCTCCAGGTGGAGAGGCAAAGAAAGACCTGAGGGTCCGACAGAGCACGCCATAAGCCAAAACATGCAGGCCCGTATTACCGAAATTGTTCATTCTTGCAACGCGCGCGCGTTGACCAGCGCTGTGCGGTGTGTAGTCTGTTTAGGCTGGAGAACGATCATGCCACCTGCAGCCCGTCGCACCGACATCTCGATGAACCCGTCCTGTTCACACGGCGCGCTTTGTTGCGCCCACAGTGTTGAGGGCCCCGCAACCACAGGATCTGCCGACGTTTTTGTCGAAGGGCAGCCTCTCCTGCGGGCCAGCGGAACCGATAACGGCGTGCATTCATCCTGCTGTGGCGCGAACACATGGGTCACCATGCAGGGCAGTTCAACCGTGACCGTAAATGACATACCGGTGGTGCGATTGGGGGATGCCACGACACACTGTGGGGGAACCGGCAGCTTGATCACCGGCGCATCAACCGTGATGGTTGGCGGATAAACCGCCAGAGGAAGAAGACCCATGCCAAGACTAACTGACCGCCACGGCCGACCAGTTTCCGGACAGATGCCGGGGCTCGTCGAAGCGCTTGTCGTTGACAACATCGATCCGAAGCGACTGGGAAGGGTCAAAGTCAAGTTCCCATCACTGCCCGACATGCCCGAGAGTTTCTGGGCACGACTCATGATGCCAATGGCTGGCACCCGTCGCGGCTGGATGACGATTCCCGAAAAGGACGACGAGGTCTTGGTGGCCTTCTTGCACGGCGACTTTCAGCACGCCATCGTGCTCGGTGCGGTGTACAACGGCGTTGACCTTCCGCCGTACGCAAACGAGGACGAGGAAAACAACCTCCGCGTGTTCCAGTCACGGTCAGGCCACCGACTCACCTTCGATGACACCGCCGGTGAAGAGCGAGTCGAACTTATCCTTCACAATGAAGAAATCCGCGTCATCTGGGATTCAGCAAATCGTGTACTTGGCGTTTACTCAGGCAAAGACATGATCTTTGAGACGGAAGACACCTTCTCCGTCAAATGCACAGACTTCATCCTCGAGGCATCCAATGACATCGACATCCAAGCTGGACAAACTGCGGTGCTGAAGTCTGGTGTCTCCACCTCAGTTGATGGGGGTTCAGACATGGTCATCAAGGCCGACATGTTGAACATCAACTAAGGGTTCGTCAGTGTTCGTGAGCACCACCATCGCAATCGTGATTGACAACGTCGACCCGAGCAAGATGCATCGAATCAAGGTGAAGTTCACCACGGATACTTTGGGTGGTCGAAACTCCCACAGCTCATGGTGCCGGATGCTTACACCGATGGCGGGTGGCAACCGCGGGATGGTCATCCTGCCCGACATCGGGACGGAGGTCGTGGTTGGTTTCGCGTATCGATCGATGACTCCGTACATACTCGGTGCCGTCTACAACGGCGTAGACCTTCCCGAACCGTACCGAAATGATGATTGCCTCAACAACGTGAGAGTGTTTTGGTCTCGGAACGATCACATGGTCGTCTTCGACGATACCGAGGGAGCTGAAAAGGTCGGCTTTGGCGCCCAAGCTCCGAACCGACTCGATGTGACCAGTGCTGGCATGCATGGTGTTCTCGATAGCAGTCAGCGTGTGCTCTCGCACCAATCGGATGGGGACACCATCGTTGAAGCGGGACAAACCATCAGCATACGGTGCGCGAACTTTCGCCTCGACGCGGAGGCGTCGATCGACATTGAGTCAGGAAACACTACGACTGTGGCATCGGGTTCGAGTGCCCTCATCGATGGCGGTACCGAAGCGTCCTTCAATGCATCGGCCATTCAGCTCAATCCGAGCAGCCCCGCTGCTACCCCTCAGTCTTCGTTATCGATGCCTCAGCACAGCCACCCACCCGTCTTCGGCAGCGGGATCGGATTGAACGCGTTGTCTGGACTTCCCGAAGGCAGCCAAGGCTCAGAAGGAGGCGAGGTCGAAGGTGAAACCGATGCACCAACAGCATCAGAAGGCGATGCATGGGACGAACTCCGCGAAAAGACGGCTTCAACGGCTGACTCCGCGGTTGACGACGCCGTCTCTGACTTGATTGGAGGTCGGGTCGGTGAAGCCCTTGGGGATGCCGCAGGAAGCCTTGCAGCACGCGGTGTTGACGCCGCCTTTGATGCGGCAGAGGAAGCCATCAGTTCTGCGTTTCGGTCCGGTGACGGAAGCACGTCGCCACCCTCAACCAAACCACCCGGCGGAGATTCGCCGGCCTCATCAAGCGGGTCAAGCGACCCTCGCGGACCGGACGGCAGCCCCGCGAAGCCGACACCGCGCCCAACTGAGGGTGACGCGATCCGACCCGAAGAACCCAGTGCGGCAACTGATGATTCAGCCGTGGACTTTGGCATCGACGGACGCGAACCGAAACCGGACGGGCTGGACCCCAGTGCAACGGGTGGACCTGCAGCCACAGCGGAGGATGCTGCGCCTTCTGGCGGTCCGACGACGGGCACTTCGCCGCCAGCATTCGATGCGGCGACACCCGTACCTGGCGATTCGATAGGCTCCCTATCGGAGGACTCGGTTGCACCCACCTCTGGAACGGCTGACCCTGCCAGTTCAGAGGGCGATACGGATGGTAGCTACTCACCGGGCGGGAGCGATGGACCCGAGCCTTCGAGCGCCGGTGACGACGAAACCACAGGTCCCGAAGCTCCCGAGGAAGAACCAGCAGAAGTGGACTCTGAACCCAGTCCCGCTCCTGCAGAAACGGGTGAACCCCCCAGTGGACCTGAAACTGCAGCTTCCGGCTCGCCAGCAGATTCGACAGACGGTGCTGTGGAAACAGGTGACGCGATGTCTCCCGGAGGCAATGGTAACAGTATCGATGCTGAGCCAGTGCGCGACGAAGACGGACTGGCTGATCGGGTTCGCGAACCCGGACCGACCATCGACGATTCGCTTGAATCGGAGCAACGCGACGGCAAACAACGCGGGAGCCCATTGCCGTCCGATGCGGACTCACCTTTTGACATCGACGGCATCATTGACGACCTCAACCTCGATGACGGCGAAGGATAAGCCATGGCAAAGGCCCTTTCATTTCCAAATCACAAGCACCCACCCTCCACGCGAGACCCAAAGTTCATGCTTCGCTTTGGTGCACTATCCAACGACCAAGGCAGCGAAGGAGAGGCGGTAAGCAACGAGGATTTCGAAGCGACTGAGCCAACCGACCCTGCGACCGACGACGAAGCAACCGAGGCAGAACTCCCTGATGCACCATCGGCCGGCGACCCCTCACCCGAATAATCGCGCTGCGAACCTCGCCGAACGTGATACGGCACCCCAATGACCCCCAGCGAACAACTCATCCGCTTCATCCGAACGACCGCGGCCGAACGCGGACTGAACACAGCCGCCTTGGCCAATGAGGCCGGCGTGCCACGCGGCGAGCTAAAGCACGTCCTCTCCGGCGCGGAGACGCTAACCGTCGACATGCTGGTCGCCCTTGCCGGCGCCCTAAACCTCGGGCCCGACGACCTTTCACTCTTGGAATCAGAAGCGTTCGATGGGGACTCAGAAACACCAACCCTCGAACCCTTGGCGGGCTCAAAATCCGCCAATAGAATCCCAGTTCTCGATCCGTACGGAAATCATGCCGAGCAAATCCTACGCCTTGGGTTTGCCTTGGGGTGTGACATTCACGTCGTACTGCACACGGACCGCCTCGATGAATCGGGCGTCCCACAATCGACTCTCGACCAGTTCCCGGATCTGCTCCCCATCAAGTTGGATGCTGCATACCATCACCACAATGACCCCAGATTTCTCCCAGAGGCCGTGGTCCTCAGCCTGAGCTTTGATGCACTCTACACAACAACGATTCCGTGGGAAGCTTTCGACCAGATCACCCTGATTCCGATTGAGCCTGAACTTCCCGAAATTGACCCGCACCCTTCAACAGGGCATCACCTACGCTTGATCGAATAGCGGGAATATACCGACCGGCCCGCGCGTCTTTTTAGCAGGGGCACCGCCGGTCAGCGACCCCAGAGCACACCATGACCGATCAGATCTCCCGAATGCGCGCAACGTTTCACCTGTTGTGCGCCATGGTTCTCTTGCTGACCGGCGGCCGCTCCGCTTTCGCGGTGTCGTTCCCCACTGAGGTCGAGCAGGCGCGAGCCGACAGAGTGGTGAGCATGAGCGACGTGGCGCCGTCGGACCGAATTAATCAACTCCTTGCTGCGCGAGAATTCAACGATACCGAACTCTTCGCCCTCGCCGCGACCCACCCGATAT
>DEBL01000133.1 GCA_002348535.1 Deltaproteobacteria bacterium UBA2957
CCCCACCACCGAATTGGTCGTGTTGACGGAAGGCATCCTGACCCGGATGCTCCAAGCCGACCCCTTTCTTGACGGAATCGACGCGATCATTTTAGATGAGTTCCACGAACGCTCCGTTCACTCCGATCTTGCCCTCGGCCTCCTTGCAGAGGTTGTCCGCGATGCCCGACCCGACCTCAAACTGGTGGTGATGTCAGCCACGCTGGATGCGGACCCAATCGTCCGATTCTTCGGTGGACCGGACCGATGCCCTGTGATCACTGCAACCGGCCGGCGCTACCCGGTCACGACAGAGCACATACCGATCGGCGACCAGCGTCTCGAGAGTGCCGTATCGCGCGCCGTTCGGGATGCTGTGACGCGCGACCCGGACGGCCATGTGCTTGTCTTTCTGCCCGGAGTGGCAGAAATCGAACGAGTGCAACGCGCTCTCGATGACCTTCCCTGTGTCGTACCGCTTCATGGGCGTCTCCGACCGATCGACCAAGATGCGGCCATCCTGCCCTCTCCCCACCAGCGCGTAATCCTCGCAACCAACATCGCCGAAACTTCCCTGACCATTGATGGCGTCACCACAGTGGTCGATAGCGGACTGATGCGCCGCCCGCGATTTGACCCACGACTCGGCATCGAGCGATTGGAGACCGTTCCGATATCGGTGGCGAGTGCAGAGCAGCGAGCCGGTCGAGCCGGTCGGACCCGCAATGGCCGGTGCATTCGGCTGTGGTCCAGCGCAGAGCACAGCCGGCGAAACGCACACGATGAACCTGCGATTGCACTGGTTGACCTCACCGCAACCGCACTCCATCTGTTCGCGTGGGGCACAACGCCAATCGATTTCGAGTGGTTCGAAGCCCCTCCCTCTGCTTCGATTCGATACGCCATCACACTTCTAAACGACCTCGGGGCGATAGACGGCGAAGCACTGACTTCGGCCGGACGAGAATTGGTTCGGCTACCGCTTCATCCGCGACTCGGTGTAGTGGTCCGTGAGGGTGCGCGTCTCGGTGTATTGCGCTCCGCTGCAGGCGCGGCTGCACTGGCGAGTGAGCGGGATCCCTGGCGTGACGGCGACCCTGCCGACTTGCTCGAGCGTCTGACTTGGCTGGAGTCGGGGTACTCCACCGGTGCCGACTCGAGGGCGCTGCGGACCGTCCGCGCCGTTCAAGCGGACCTCGTTCGAACTGGCGGCGGCATTGCACCGGCGGCCCACCCGGATGGCTCAACTGAAGAACGGACCCTCACCGCCTTGCTCAGGGGTTTTCCCGATCGCGTGGGGCACCGCCGCGAACCGACCCGAAAGGCCGTACTCCTCGCCAACGGATCGGGGGTCGATCTCGACCGGGCTGTGCAATGCGGGCGATGGATGATCGCCATCACGATGACCGCGGGCTCGAGAGGACGACCGCCGCTCATTCGCGTCGCTGCAGACCTCGACCCGGCCCTTCTTGATTGCGACTGGCGTGACGAGTGCACCTTCGATCGCACCCGTGAAAGCGTTCGGAGTCGCCGGGTTCGGCGCTGGGGAGCGATTGTCCTCGAAGAAAAACCGTGCTCCGAGGTGCCCTCTGCCGAATCGATCGCTCGTGTCCTCGCCGAGGCTGCTCGACCTCTTTCCGACCGATTGTTTCCCGAAACCGGGGATTATGGTCTCATGCTGGCGCGACTTCGGTTCGCGGCACGCGTGTGCCCAAGTCTTCCGTGGCCCGACTGGATTGAGAATCCGACGGATTTGCTGGACGAGTGGTGCTTCGGACGCCGAACGTTCGCCGAACTGCGGAAGATGGATCTCTGCGCTGACTTGATGGGGCGACTGCCTCACGAACTCCGGTCAAGGCTGCGTACCGTCGCCCCCGAGTCGATGCGGGTCCCAAGCGGTGCTGTCGTTCGCTTGGCGTACCCCCCCGGCAAACCACCGGTGTTGGCCGCGCGCATTCAGCAACTCTTCGGCATGATGCACACCCCTGCGCTTGGGGGTGAGCCGATAACTGTGCACCTTCTTGCACCCAACAACCGACCGGCGCAGGTCACCCAAGACCTCGCAAGTTTCTGGTCGTCAACCTATGCCGACGTTCGCAAAGATCTCCGGGGCCGGTATCCAAAGCATGCATGGCCGGAGGACCCCAGCACTGCCATTCCAGAAAACCGGCCGCGCCGCAAACGCTAAACGGCGCCGGGCCACTCGAGGGTGTAGCGACCGACGGTCCCCGCTCGAAGTTCCCTCAAGAAGATTTCGCAGACCTTCTGCAGGTCCAGCATGCCGCCGCGTCCGAGGCAACCACGACGCGCACCGATGTGCTCGAGTAGAGCGTAGGGCTCATCAGGAATCGCATCAAATGCATACTTGTCTCTCAACAGGTCCGGATACCGCTTGGCCATGAATCGCGCTGCGAAGAAGGCCACCTCATCGAGATCCAAAACGGCGTCTCGTATGGCGCCCGTCACCGCGAGCCGAGAACCGCACTCGGGCGGATCAAGGCGGGGCCAGAGAAACCCGGGTGTGTCGAGCAACACAACATCTTTGGCAACCTTGATGCGCGCCTGATGCTGGGTGACGGCAGGGCGATTGCCAACCTTGGCGATCGCCTTCCCGCACATTGTGTTGATGAGCGTCGACTTGCCCACATTGGGAACGCCCAAAATCATGGCGAGGATGGGTCGTCCCCCCTTGCGACGTTCGGGGAGCATACTCCGGGTGACTTCAATGAGCCCTTTCACTTCCTTGATCCGGTCCTTCTGGACTGGAATCGCCCGGACACCGGGCTCGTTCTCAAGGTGCCGGACCCATGACCCCGTCGCCCCGGGGTCGGCCAAATCCGCCTTGTTTAATATTTTTAGAAACGGTGTCTCACCGCGCAGTTCAGGCACGAGTGGATTGGAACTGCTCCCGGGGATCCGGGCATCGAGCACCTCCATCACGAGGTCAACCTTGGGCATGGCTTTGGCAATTTCTCGCCGAGCCTTGTTCATGTGGCCCGGAAACCAGTTTATCCGTCCGCCTGACACCGCTGCCTCACAGTCGCGAGAGGTCGCCTGCGCCTTCCCGTATGACGTCGACCTCCCCACTTGTCAGGTCGAGAATGGTGGTTGGACGCCCTTCAATTTCCTCGCCAAGATCGATCACAAGGTCGAGCCCGTGGCCAAAGGCGTCCATAATTTCGTAGCCCATCGTTAGGTTTTGTCCGCTGGGCGCCGGCGGTACACTGGTGGCCACCAAGGGACGGCCGAACTGCTCGACGATGGCCATCACAATGGATTCATTGGGAACCCGAAGGCCAACCACCTCACGCTTGTTCTTGAGAATCTTTGGCAGGGTGCGGCTCGATGGAAGCAAGACGGTGAAGTGGCCCGGGACAATGCGGTTCAACACCTTGAAGGCCATCCCGTCGACTCGTGCCATCTCCGTGGCCATAGAGATGCTGCTGCAGACCAAGGAAAGGGGCTTCTTCTCGCTCCGGTCCGGCTTGAGCGCCATCATGCGCTGCACGCCTTTTTTTGAACCGGCATCACAGCAGAACATCCAGCTGCACCCCGCGGGCATGGCGACCACGCCGTTGGCGTTCAGCGCCGAGCAGATCTGATCGAGGTGGCGCTGATTGGGGGGGTCATCGTGGGTGTAGATGTGTTCGCTCATGAACCTCCATTACCGAGGCGACGACCAACGCGCCAGTGGCTACACTCTCAACATGGATCCGATCTCCCAAGCAGCCATCGGGGCCGCAGCCGCTCAATCCGGTGCCCCTCGCTCTTCACTTCGCCTCGGACTGTTCATCGGTGCGCTCGGCGGGGTGATGCCCGACATCGATGTGTTGATTCGGTCCCCATCCGATCCGTTGCTGTTTCTCGAATACCACCGACATTTCACCCACTCGCTGGTCTTCATCCCCATTGGGGGTCTGCTGGCGGCCGGCATCGGCTCGCTGCTGTCCCGTGGTCGACACCGGATTCGATCGCTGTGGTGGCCCGCAACGCTGGGGTGGGCAACCCATGGTCTGTTGGACTCGTGCACAAGCTACGGGACTTTCCTGCTGTGGCCATTCACCGACGCTCGAATCGCGTGGCACAGCGTCGCCATTGTCGACCCTCTGTTCACTCTGCCCTTGGTCGCCGGTGTGTTGCTCGCTTGGCGGCGGGCGAACCGTGGCCTTGCGCGCATCAGTCTGGCGTGGGGTGTGTTGTATCTGCTGTTTGGGGTCGTGCAGCGGGAGCGCGCAGAATCCGAACACCGTGCGCTCATCGCCTCGCGGGGACACACCGCCGAACGCGCAGAGGTCAAGCCCAGTATTGGGAACAACATCCTGTTCCGAGCCTTCTACGAGTATGACGGTCGATACTGGGCCGATGCCATCCGCATTCCATGGATTGGGCAACCCACCATCTACGAGGGCGAGTCCATCGCCGTGCTCAGCGCAAGCGAGCTCATGGCCGAGCTTCCGCCCATCCACGCCGGTGATGTGGCGCGCTTCGCGAAATTTTCGAACAACTTCTTGGTTCACGACCCTCGAAATCCAGGGTTCGTCGGCGACTTCCGATACTCGGCGGTTCCGAACCAGATCGCCCCACTCTGGGGCATCAACGTGGGAGGGGCCGAACCCGACCGTCACATCGACTTCGGACGATTTAACGCGGTCCCTCCCGAGGGCAGAGCCGAGTTTATGCGTCAACTGAAGGGGGAATAATCGGCAACCCGGGTATGCTCGACGGATCCGTATCGACCCGGGTGTAGTCATCAATGGCATGATCCGAGAGCGCCACGGCAGTCTCTCGATCCGCACTGCCGTGAAGCACCGCCACCGTCTGCATCCCGGCTGCCCGAGCGGCCTGCAATCCAGCAATGCTGTCTTCGAAGACCAGACAGCGATCGGGGTTGATCCGCAGCTGCTTCGCCAGCAAAAGATAGCCCTCTGGGTGTGGCTTTGAGTGCACCACATCCTCACCCGTAACGACGGCCTGTAAGGCGCAAAACTCTGGGTACTCTCGCTGCAGCCTGTCGACCTCGGCGCGCACGTTCGACGTGTACAGGCCGACCGGGAGCGCGTTCTTGAGGGCAGAGAAGAACCGATTGGAGCCCGGAATCAGGCACAAGCCCTCTTGGTCGAGGACCTCTGCGAAGGCTTCCCGCAACGCAACACCCACATCCACCGCTTGCAGCTCGGGGTGAGAGGCTTGGACGCGACGGCCCGCCGCTCCCCACGTGAGTCCATGCAATTCGCCCGCGTCGAAACGGAGCGGTCCAGCCCTGTGAGAGGCCAGCACGCGGCTCACCACGTGGTCGGTGTGATGCTCGGTGTGAATCAGCGTGCCGTCCATATCAAACAACACGGCTTCGATGCGCGCCGAAGTCATGCGCCCATACTGTCGGCTGCTTTGGCCATGAGCGCCTGCAAACGCCCGGCGAACCCTTGCGGGTCGTCCAACTTGCCTTCGGCGATGGATGCATGGTCCAGCAGCAGCCGTGCGAAGGGTTCAAGCCCTGCTGCACCATCGTTGTTCAGCCGAGCCAAGGTCTGCACCAGCGCGTGGTTGGGGTTGATCTCCAGCACTCGCTGTGCACCCGGACCCACCTGTTGGTTTGCTGCCTTGAGAATGCGCTCCATGTTCGATCCCATGGCGCCTTCTTTGTCCACGAGCACAGACGGACTGTCGGTGAGGCGGCTGGACATCCGAACCTCAGCCACATCTGTGCTCAGAAGTTCGCCCATCCATGTGATCAAGGGGCGCGCCTCATCTTTGGCTTTCTTCGTCTCGTCGTCGTCGGCTTCGTCTTCTGGAAGCTCACCCGTCAAGACGCTTTTCAGTGGAGTGCCATCGTATTCTGGAACCGACATCGCCACCCACTCGTCGACGGGGTCGGTCATCAATAAAACCTCCCAATCGCGCTTCTTGAACCCTTCCAAGACGGGTGCGGAATGGATTCGGTCCTTGTCGACGCTTGTGTAGTACCACAACGCCTCTTGGCCTTCCTCCATGCCCTCCTTTAAATCTTGGAGCGAGATGGTGGCGCCATCCGATTGGGTCGTCTCAAAACGCAGCAGTTCGACCAACAACTCCTTGGAATTGCCTGCGTCTTCGGCGATGCCCTCTTTGAGGATGTGCCCAAACTCCGTCCAAAACTGGTCGTAGATGTTGTCGTCTTCTTTCTTGGCCTCCGCAGCAAGGTGCTTGAGGAGTTTCTTCGTCAACTGCTTCCGAATCGCCTGAACAATGGGTGTCTGCTGGAGAATTTCCCGGCTCACATTGAGGTCGAGGTCCGGCGAATCCACGACTCCGGTGACAAATCGCAAGAAGCGAGGAACAATGTTGTCGGCGTGGTCTAAGACCTTCACGCCCTTTTGAAACAACTGAACGCCAACCTTGTAGTCGAGGCGATCCAGCTGCCATGGTCGACTCTGGGGAACGAACAGAATTGCGTTGAACTGCAGCGTTCCTTCCGCGCGAATGTGGATGCGAGTGAGCGGTTCTTGCCAATCCATCGAGACGTGCTTGTACAGGTCTGTGTAGTCTTCTTCAGAGACTTCAGAGGGAGACTGCGCCCAGATGGCTTTGGCTCGATTGACTTGCGCATCTTCAATGGTGATTGGCCACGGCACAAAGTCAGAATGCTTTCGAACAATGGTACGGAGCGCATCGTTGTCGGCGAATTCTTTTGCATCATCCCTCAGTTTCAAGGTGATGGCCGTGCCGCGCTTCTCACGCGAACCTTTAGTCAGTTCGTAGCCCTCACCGCCATCAGACTTCCAGACAATTGATTCCGAATCCGGCAGCGCTGAACAACTTTCAACGGTGACCTCTTCAGCCACCATAAAGGCCGAATAGAACCCAACACCAAACTGGCCAATCAGAGCATCGGGGTTTTCTCCCTTTTCTTTGAGTGCATCGGCAAACGCTGAGGTTCCGCTCCGGGCAATGGTTCCAAGATGCTCGCTGGCCTCATCGGCAGTCAGTCCAATTCCGTCGTCCTCGATGGTGATCGTCCCTGCATCAGCATCGCACTCGATGCGAATACTGGGGTCGCCCTCCACACTCCGAAGATCGTCTCGCTGAAGGCCGATGAAGCGCGCTTTATCGAGCGCGTCGGATGCATTCGAGACCAACTCGCGGAGAAAAATCTCCCGGTCAGAGTAGAGAGAGTGGGTCACCAGATGAAGTATCTGGCGGACATCGGCTTCAAATCGGCGGTGTTCCATTCGGGCGGCTCCAAGGGACTGTTGAGTCTCGCTCCTACGAAGCCTTAGGCGCCGTGTCAAGCCATTGGGGGCCAAATGCCGGTGGAATCGCGACCCCAAGCATGGCCGTCGACACAGCCAAACCGCCAATCACCCGCTCAAGCCCATTAACCACGCTTCCAACGCACCAAAGTCGGTGACGACAATCCCCGGATGAGTTGCGGCGAGCCGTCGACGCGAGTGTACGCCCCACGTCACTGCCGCGGTTCGCACGCCAACCGCATGCGCCAAGTCCATGTCGAACGTGGTGTCGCCCACCATTACGCACTCGGGCGCTTTTGCATCGAGGGCCGCCATTGCGCGACACAACACCGCAGGATCGGGCTTGCCCGGTGTACCGGGAACAATCCCATGGACGGTGTCGAAGCAGTCGGCAATACCCATCCTCTGGGTGGCCCGTTCCGCACCGTTCTGGCTCTTGCCCGTCGCGATGGCCAGTTTAAACCCCGCAGCCCGCAATCGACGCAGCATGGGGACGGCCTCCGAAAACGGACGCTCTCGGTGTTGAGCCACCTCAACGTAACGAGCCGAGTAGCTCTTCACCGCATGGGCAAGCACCTCGCCATCGACGCCAAACAACGCTGCAAGCATGGGCGCAAGCGGTTCACCGATTCGGCTGCGAATGTCCTCATCGCTGACCGGACGGCACGCCAGTTCGCGTTGGACATGCTGGGCAGCATCCACAACACAGCCGGTCGAGTCGGCGATCGTCCCGTCGAGGTCGAATATAATGGCTGATACCATGCCCACTCACCTAACACTTGCCGGGCCCGTGCACGTGGAACCGGACCCGATCAAACGTTCGCGCTTCCTCGGTGATGCCGCACCCGTGCAGAACGCAGAGGAAGCAATGGCTTTCGTGCGATCCATCCGCGAACAGTATCCCGATGCCGGCCATCACTGCTTTGCCTACCGATTGGGTGCAGGAGATGACGGCTTCCGCGTACACGACGACGGTGAACCCGGCGGCACCGCTGGTCAGCCGATTTTGAACCACATCGATGGTGCAGCGCTCACCAACATTGTGATTGTGGTGACACGGTATTTTGGCGGCACGAAGCTCGGAAAAGGTGGACTGATTCGCGCTTATGGGGGCACTGCCGGCGTTGCGATAGCAGCGGGCGAAATTCTCGAGGTCCGCGAGATGCAGTCCGTATTGGTGCGGTGTGAGTACAGCGACCAAGGAACCATCGAAGGCGTTGTACGCAGCGTTGGCGCCACGGTCACAGCCAGTCGGTTCAGCACCGATGTCACGTTGACGATCGCAGTACCCACTGAACACGTATTCGATGTCCAAACACGCTTAACAAACGCCACAGCGGGCCGGGTCGTGTGGCTTACCTGAACTACCCGAGGTTGTGAAACACGTGGTTTACGTCTTCGTCATCTTCAAGAACAGCCACCATCTTCATCACGTCCTCAACCTCGGCTTCGCCCAACTCCATCAGGGTGTCGGGGACGTGCTCTAGCGCGGTGGATGTGACCTCGATGTTGGCCTGTTCGAGCCCAGTCTGAAGTGTGCCAAACTCCTCAAAGTCGCAGCGGAGCACCCAAACCGGCTCTCCGTTGTCGTCGACACTCTCTCCCATCTCTTCGAGCCCGTGGTCGATCATCTCCAGTTCCAGCATCTCGGGGTCTTCGATGTGCTCGGGCTTGATGCGAAAAACGCCCATTCGTTTGAACTGGAACGCCACCGATCCCGTCGCGCCCATGTTGCCGCCGTTTTTCTTAAAGGCATGACGCACATTGGCCACCGTTCTCGTCGGGTTGTTGGTGGCCGTCACCACCATCACGGCTACGCCATGGGGCGCATAGCCTTCGTAAATGGCCTCCGCCCAATCCTCTGAATCGGCTCCGAGAGCGCGTTTGATGGCGCCCTCGATTTTGTCTCTGGGCATGGAGACGGCGCGGCCATTCTGAATGGCTCGGCGCAAAGCCGGGTTGGTGTCCGGATCTTCTCCACCGCCCTTTACCGCAGTTGTAATCTCCCGAATTACACGGGTAAACGCTTTGGATACGGCCTTGTTGCGCGCCATAATTGTGTGCTTTCGCGCCTCAAAAAATCGACCCATCGTTCGCCTCCTCGTCCGCTGGCATTTCGCCTCGCGACCATCCCTTATTCGGCTTCCAGCCGGCGTCCAGCACAGCGCACAATCGCCAACGCGTATCGAGGTCCTGCCGCTGCGGTGTTAGGAGCCCGCCATGTTCGTTGCTTTTGCCCTTTCACTGTTGGCCTCACCCATCGCTCATGCGCAGGGTGCTGAGCTTCCTCCGCTGATGAGCCGCACCCCAACGCTCTCGGAAGGCGTTTACGGGGTTGGGGTCGGACTTGGCGTCGGCGATCCCACCGGGTTCAATGTCGCACTGCGCACCGAGTCGCTCCATACGCTCTCGATGCTTGCTGGGTGGAATCTTTCTGCAGGGCGATTCCACACCCACAGCGACTACCAGCTTCCCTTCGCGGAGATCCTGCCTGCAGAGAGCATCCTCGCCGTCACCTTTTACAGCGGTCTGGGCGCGACGCTCGACATCGATCAAAGCATCCGTTTGGGCGCCCGCGTACCGCTGGTAACAGCGTTGAGCTTCGACAAGCCTGTTGAGGTGTTTATCGAACTCG
Source organism: Deltaproteobacteria bacterium UBA2957 (assembly GCA_002348535.1). Lineage (GTDB taxonomy): Bacteria > Myxococcota_A > UBA796 > UBA796 > UBA796 > UBA796. The sequence continues at coordinate 9,844 of DEBL01000133.1, forward strand.
CACCCGTCGTCGGCATCTTGCCGGATGTGGAATTTGGAGTCCAAGCAACCACGGGCATCCGTGGATGGTTCAAACCCAAGTCTTCAAAGGGCGATGGTTTTGAGGTCGGGAGCGAATGAGTGACGACCGTCACACGCTGCGCTGAAATCCTCCCGCGACACACCGGGTGCCAGCTCCCGAACGAGAAACCCCTCCGCCGTCACATCCATCACCGCCATGTCGGTGACAATCATGGTCACGCAGCCCACACCTGTGAGCGGGAGAGAACACGCGTCCACCAACTTTGAGCTCCCATCTCGGCTGCACTGGATCATGGTGACAACGACGCGCTTGGCACCGTTGACGAGGTCCATCGCTCCGCCCATTCCCTTGACCATTTTTCCCGGAATCATCCAGTTGGCAATGTCGCCGTTTGCGGCGACCTGCATCGCACCCAGAATCGCGAGGTCAATGTGCCCACCCCGAATCATCGAGAAACTCTCTGATGAGTCGAAGAAGACCGAACCCGGGATGGTTGTGACGGTTTGCTTGCCGGCATTGATCAGATCGGCATCCTCTTCGCCCTCGTAGGGAAAGGGCCCGATGCCCAGCAAACCGTTTTCACTCTGAAGTACGACCTCGACGCCCTCCGGCACGTGATTGGCCACCAACGTTGGAAGCCCGATTCCGAGGTTTACGTAGTTGCCGTCTTCGAGTTCCAGTGCGACGCGCGCGGCGATTTGATCGCGAGACAGTCCCATATCAGCCCTCCGTCCTTGGTCGGGTTGTGCGTTGCTCAATCCATTTCTCGTAGCTTTCGCCCTTGATGATCCGCTGTACGTAAATGCCGGGCAGGTGTATCTCATCGGGGTCCAGCTCACCCGCCGGGACCAGATGCTCCACTTCAGCGATCGTGACCTTGGCCGCTTTCGCCACAAGCGGATTGAAATTTCGAGCCGTCTTGCGGAAAACCAAGTTGCCGTGTGTGTCGCCCTTCCATGCCTTCACGAATGCAAAATCTCCGTGGAGTGCCTCCTCGAGCAAGTAGGTTCGACCCCCAAACTCCCGAGTCTCTCGACCCTCGGCGCGGAGTGTACCGACGCCCGTTGGGGTGTAGAACGCAGGAATTCCCGCGCCGGCGGCGCGCAGACGCTCCGCGAGCGTGCCCTGTGGACACAACTCCACCTCCAGCTCGCCGGACAAAAACTGCCGTTCAAACTCTTTGTTTTCGCCAACGTAGGAGCCAACCATTGTGGTGACCTGTTTTGCCTGAAGCAAGACGCCCAGGCCACAGTTGTCGGTACCCGCATTGTTGCTGACGAGCCGAATGCCGATGGTTCCCCGTCGATGAAGCGCCGCGATGAGGTTCTCTGGGTTCCCACTCAAACCGAACCCGCCGACCAACAGCGTGGCGCCATTGGCGATGTCATCGATGGCCGCGGCCGCAGTCTGTACCGTTTTGTCCATGATCCGCTCTCCCCTTCTGTGAAGTCCTACTATCGCTAGGCGCTGCGGACGACCACGCCAGCCTCAGCCAACATGCCATGGGAGGTGTCAAAGTCTTCTCTCCATCGATCCGGAATCTCACAGCCTTCCGGGTAAACGATTTCGGACACACCGGCCTGAATCAACGAACGCGCACACCGTGAACACGGCGGCCATGTCACATAGGCCACACAGTCTTTCAAGGTCATGCCGATTCGCGCTGCATGCATGATCGCATTTTCCTCGGCGTGGCAGATGAGCGGGTACTTTTTGGCCCGGTCGGTGAGGCGTCCCGCATCGTCACTAATGCCACGCGGAAAGCCATTGAATCCGGTCGATCGAATCTCCCGGTCAGCCCCGACGACAACGCATCCGACCTTCGTTGACGGATCTTTGCTCCAGTCTGCGATGTGCCGAGCCAAGTCGAGAAAACGTCGATCCCATTTTTCGCTCACGGTCGCTCCTTCGCGAGTCTCTTCGATAGTCCCAACGGACTGGTCCTGCCACACGGACCGTTCAATCAGTCGCCAGGACCATCTTCACAGACAAAGCCTTCCACATCGAGGGCGTCGATGAGATGCCAGTTGGTGCTGCCACCCGTCGCTGCAGTGAAGCCGACGTAGGCATCAAACGGAACCAATCCGCTGATCGTCTCGTCAATGTACAGCACCTCATCAACCCAAAACTTAAGGTGAGGCCCAACCACCTCGAGCTTCGCCACATGCCATGCGTCGTCTTCCATCTCCGGGAGCGTTGCCCAAGCCCTCGGAGAGTTGATGTCTCCATCGATGTGGACGCTGACGTGGTCGGCTGTGGTGGGGTCGTAATGCTCGCTGTTGTACCACGTATCGATTTCGATCGACCAACCCGGAAGGCCGTAGTACCCAATCCCCCCACCGGTCCCGCCCACAAAGGATGTCATTCGATCCACATCCAAGAGCGTCAACGAGATGCCATCGGCGCCAGACCCGCCAGACACAAAGAACTCCCACTCGATCTCAATCAAGTCAGACACCACAGTCGACATGGTCTGAAATGCTGTTCCTGCCTGGGTCGTGATGGGGGCGGTCAACTCCACCCATTCGTTACTGGTGTCCCACAACGCAGAACCTTCGAAGTGCCAAGCCGCCAAATCGATGCTTTCCTCTGTGTAGCCCTCGTTTTGGCAGATCGTGGTGCAACTCGAAGCCGTCTGCCCGCATGAGTCCGTGACATCAACGCAGATGGTGTGATCACCGCTCGAACGGGCCTCGCTGTTCCATGCCAGCGAGGCCACGCCGTCCGCAGCAGCAGGCAGCGAAGAAACTTCTCCATCGACGCTCGAGGACCACGACACGGCGAGCGCATCCGCAGCGTCGTGATCATCGCGGACGTGGGCCTCAAACACGGTGAACGCACCCGGCGATATGATCTCGCCCTCGGTGGGCGTCACAAGCCCCACCTCGGGCGGCGCATCTTGGGTGACTGTGAGCGGAACGGACCGCTCGGGCACATCGGGGTCATTGCTGTGAATGATGAGCGTGGCTGACCCGGCGTAGGAGGCGACCGTGACGGTCACGGTCTCTTCAGTCTGAAGTGTCAGTGGAAGTTCCGGGTGCACCGCCAGCCAGCCGGTTCCTTCAACCACAATGGCATCGATCACGAGGTCACCAAGACCAATGTTTGTGATGGTTACCTCATCTTCAAACATCCCGCAGCGGATCTCACCGTCCACTCCATCCGGCGTCACCATCGAGATGGGCGGTTCGGTTTCGATGGGCGGGGCGCCGGTATCCGTCGCGACTGGCGTGGCCGTGTCCACCGCGAGTTCTTCGGCGGCAGCCGGGTCCTTTATGGTCGGTACCACATTGTATTCGGTACACCCGCAGACCGTTGCCCACACCGTGGCCACTGCGCTCACCCCGATCCACCGAATCTTCATTCCTTAAGAATGCACACTCGTCGTCGCCCTGGCAAGGCTCATCCGGTGATACCGTGCAGTTATGCCGCGGTCATTGCCCATCATCGCCTTGCTCATGGGTTGCACACCTGCGACGTTCACACCGTGCATGGATGGGTACACACGCCAGCGAGACGGGGTGTGCACGCTTGCGCCTGACGACACAATCTCGCCAACGGACTCGGGTACATCAACTGCCGACACGGGAGGTCCGGCAGCGGTGGGACGAGGGGAGTGTGCATCGAATGAGAGCCCTCTTGCTCCCAGCCTTGAGTTGATTGGTCGGACGGATACAGATGAGGGGCTCGGCCCAACGGCTCTGCTTATCGAACTGCTCGATGGGGTCACCGTGGCGGGGCGGTACTGGGCGGTTGGTCAAGGCGGGCTGATGAGCTTCGACCTGACAGGAGACGAACCACAACTCGACGATGTCTTCGAGGGCCTCAGTGGACGCTATTACCGGCTCCTGCTGGTCGAGCATGACCCGCCGCTCGTTTACGTGACCCACCGCGACGCCGGGCTGCAGGTCATCGACCGTTCCGACCCCGCCAGTCTTTCACTGGTTCACACCACCCGAATGGACGGCCTCGGCGGAATGGCGCACCGGAACGACCGAGTTTATGCCACGCGGCATGATGGCGCGATGGTGGTCTTTGATGCCTCGAATCCCGCGGTACCGAACCTCGCTGGCATTACCGAAGCACCCGGCCACCCTTGGAATGTAGTCGCGACGGCGGACACGCTCTACACAGCCGACAACACCCGCGGGATCGGTGTGTTCGGGATCGACGACCCGGACAACCCGGAATTCATTGAACACATTGACCTGGGAAGCGGCGCCCTCGATCTTGCCATTGAGGGATCCACGCTGGTTGTCGCTGCAGGGTCAGCCGGACTCATCATTATGGACACGAGCGTCGCACGGTCTCCTGTCGAAGTGAGCCGCTTGTGGACCGGTTCACCGATTGTGGATGTTAGCGTCGAGGGAACCACAGTGTGGATGGTTGACCACGAAGCCGTCTGGGCCGTGGACGCTTCGCAACCGGAAGACCCGACGGTGATCGGGCGAATCGAGACTCCCCGATTT
>DEBL01000059.1 GCA_002348535.1 Deltaproteobacteria bacterium UBA2957
GCTTTGTGAAGTACGATCCCGAGAGCCCAGACTGGCCCGATCGTGACCGGGTGATCTTATCGAACGGTCACGGTTCGATGTTGCTCTACAGCATGCTTCACCTCACCGGGACCTCTCTGAGCCTCGATGATTTAAAGGACTTTCGGCAGTGGGGATCGAAAACCGCCGGGCACCCAGAGTTTGGTGAGGCACCAGGAATTGAGACAACCACTGGGCCACTGGGCCAGGGGTTTGCCAATGGCCTTGGGATGGCATTTGCAGAACGGTGGCTAAACGCTCGTTTTGGGGATGATTTGGTCGACCATTACACATGGGTCTTGTGTGGCGATGGGTGCCTGATGGAGGGCGTGAGTCACGAGGCGGCATCGCTGGCTGGACACCTTGGACTGGGTCGACTCGTTGTGCTGTATGACGACAATAAGATCACCATTGATGGCAGCACCGACCGGGCATTTACTGAAAATGTGGGAAGCCGATTCGAGGCGTATGGATGGCAGGTTCTCAAGTGCGATGGTCACGACCAAGATGCAATTGCGTCCTGTATTGAACAGGCAAAAAATGATCCGGAACGACCCAGTCTAATCTGCTGCCGGACAGTGATCGGGCACGGCGCCCCGACTCTCCAAGGCACTGCAAAGACTCACGGGGCACCCTTGGGAGCGGATGAAATTCGAGCGACCAAGGAAGCCATGGGGTTTGATCCAGACGTGGACTTCGCCATTCCCGATGAGGTGAAGACCTACTTTCGGGCCAAGGACGAGAACCGCAAAGCCGAGCGAATGGCGTGGGAGGGGCGCTTGGCTTCAAGTGACAAGCGCGCGCTTTGGGCTCAATTCCACGGCGAAGTTGCTCTCGAACGGTTGCCGTTGCCACAGTTTGCACCTGGCTCGATCGCCACGCGGAAATCCAATCAGAAGGTTCTTGACGCTATCGCCCCTGCCGTTCCTCAGTTGGTGGGGGGCAGCGCAGACCTGACCGGCAGCAATGGAAGCTATCAGTCGGCTGGCGGTGATGTGGACAGACTTGCGTTCGACGGACGCAACATGTTTTTCGGCGTCCGAGAGCATGGAATGGCGGCGATGTGTAACGGTATGGCGCTTCACGGAGGGATCCTTCCGTACTGTGCCACCTTCTTGACCTTTCACGATTACATGCGCCCGTCGGTTCGCCTGAGCGCGTTGATGGGGCAGCAAGTTCTGTACGTGTACACCCACGATAGTGTTTGGCTTGGCGAAGATGGGCCCACTCATCAACCCATCGAGCACTTTGCAGCGATGAGATCGATGATCAATGTGTGGGTCGTGCGGCCCGCCGATGCAAATGAATGCGCCGAGGCATGGCGTATAGCCCTCGGACGAACGGATGGACCGACGGCGATGTGCCTCACTCGTCAAGGCCTTCCCATTCTCGACAGGTCTGTGTTCGCATCGGCGAAGGGCACCCGGCAGGGTGGATACATCTTGCGAGACGGGTCCAACGGTGTGGATGTGGTCTTGATCGCCACTGGAAGCGAGGTCGAACTCGCTGTACGCGCTCAAGATGCGCTTGCAGAGCAGGGAATCTCAGCCCGCGTTGTTAGCATGCCGTGCGTGGAGCTATTTGATGCCCAGACCGCTGACTACCGTGCTCAGGTCCTCGGGGAGGGCGTTCCCCGTGTTAGCATTGAGGCGGGCGTGACGTATGGGTGGGCGCAGATAATCGGCGAAAATGGCACCAGTATTGGCATTGATCGGTATGGCGCCTCAGCCCCCGGAAAGGTTGTTGCTGAAAAGCTTGGCCTAAATGTTGAGAACATTATCCAGACCGTGAAGAAGTTGATCTAAGCCATTGGCCCGACGCACAAAAACCGGCAAGGGAACGCCATCCGCATCGAAAACGCGGAAACGAAAGACTTCCCTAAAAACGCGAACAAAATCGCGAGGTCGGACTGCCGCAAAAAGGTCTCCGCGACGGCGGCGGAAGGCAGGTCAGGCCCGGCGTTCCATTGCTCGCTTGGTTGTTGTGGCCATGGCTGTGGGTCTCACTGCGGTCGTGGTTGCTGGCGGCGTGCTGTACAGTCAAGCGTTGACTACCGTTGACCGCGTGATTGCGCGGCCGCTTTGGGATCAGCCGGGACGCATACTCGGGACCCTAGAGGTGCGTGTTGGTCTCAACGTGGGCCCGCGCGTAATTTCTCAGGCCCTCAGCGCTGCTGGGTATTCCAATGTTTCGAGGATCGAGACCGAAGGTGATTTTGTTGTCGCGGGCGACGGCATTTTGGTGCTTGCCGATGGGGAAGAGGTGTTGATTACCTTTGACCAAGGTTCGGTCGCGTCGGTTTCGCCGTACCCGGTTTACCAATTCGACCCTCCGCGTTTGGCTGGCGTGTTCGCCGAGTCGGAACGGCGCGAGCCGGTGAGCGCCGATCAGGTCCCAGAGCGTGTGGTGCAGGCCGTATTGGCCATGGAGGATTCGCGCTTTTTTTCCCACCCCGGATTTGATGCATTGGGCTTAGCCCGTGCGCTGATCACCAACGTGATCGCCGGTTCTCGCAAGCAGGGGGGATCGACACTGACGCAACAGCTCGCAAAAAACCTCTTCCTGACACCCACTAAATCCTACGAGCGAAAGGCTCGCGAGTTGCTTCTTGCTGTGGCCCTCGAGCAACGGTTGAGCAAAGACGAAATCCTCAATCTCTACCTTAACCAGGTGTACTTGGGCCAAGTTGGCGGTGTTGCCATTTGTGGCTTTGAGGAAGCCGCTCGGACCTACTTCGACGTAAGCGCGTCGCGGCTCACGCTCGGACAAGCCGCAACATTGGCGGGCATCATTTCCGCCCCGAACCGCTTCTCGCCCACACGGCACCCGTCAAGAGCCCAAGAGCGCAGGGATCTCGTCATCGATCGCATGCAGGAGATCGGGTGGATTGACCGGGGCGAAGCGGATGCGGCCCGTGCCCAACCATTGGCTGTGGCGCCTACCCGGCAGAGTCGGCAAGCGCCGTGGGCCATCGATACGGCCGTGTCTATTGTTGAAGAAGAAATGGGAGACGACGTTGTCGGAGACCGAGGCCTCACGGTTCACACAACGATCGATGTTCTCCTGCAGCAGATAGCAGAGTCCACCGTCGAGAAAAAAATGGCGGAGTTGGCCCGGGCGCACCCCACTGCTGCGACCGCAGAGGTTGCGCTCGTGGCGGTCGAACCGTCCACTGGCGACATTCTCGCCATGGTCGGAGGGCGCTCATATCGGAACAGCTCTTTTAATCGTGCGACGCTCGGCTCTCGACAAGTGGGCTCAACGGTAAAGCCATTGACATGGCTGCTGGCGTATGAGTTAGACGTCGCGCTTTCGCCCAGCAGCACAGTGCCCAATGAATCGATTGAGCGGGACGTAAACGGGACCATCTGGAACCCTCGAAATTACGACGGGTCCACATCGGCTACCGTCACCCTAGACCGCGCGCTTGCGCTCAGTCACAACATTCCGGCTGTGCACGTATCCGAAATGGTGGGCCTCGGTCGGCTTGCCGATCACCTAAAACGCCAAGGCCTGCAGTCGGCACGCGCTCTCCCGTCAGTGGCTCTCGGTGCCTTTGAGGCCAGCCCGCAAGATCTCGCATCGGCCTACACCGTGTTTCCAGGTGGTGGCAAGCAGAGCATGGCGCGGCTGGTGGAATCCGTCCGCCTTCCGGATGGTACGGATAGAGACATACAACCTGTTCGAAAACAGAGAGTTAGCTCATCGCGTGCTGCGTTTTTTACGCAGACCACATTGGAGCGTGTACTCGAGTGGGGAACCGGACGGTCGGCCGCTGAAGTGGTTGAGATTGGCTCGGTTGGCGGGAAGACAGGCACTACCGATCGAGGAAGGGATGCGTGGTTTGTTGGGTTTACGTCCTCGCTGGTCGTCGCCGTATGGGTGGGTCACGACAAGGCGTATGACCTCGGGCGAACGGGAGCCCAGGCCGCATTGCCCATCTGGGCGGAGTTTATCTCAAGGTCCGGCCACATGGGTGCAGCGCTGCCCAGCCCACCCTCGGGTATCGCTGCGGTGCCAGTTTGTACCCAAACTGGCCAACCTGCAGTGGCCGAATGCGATGAAACCACCATGGAGTGGTTCTCAGAGTCTGACGAAGCCGTCGATTCCTGCGTGATGCATGGGTCCAATCGGCGCAGTCCCAAGTCCATTATCGAGGGACTGCGCAGGCGACTTAAGGTGGAAGAATCGGACCAGTCCGGTGGAGACCGGCCAAAGCCGTGGGGTTGGTTTAAGCGTCGACGCGCAAAGGATTGATGCGTCGAAGACGTGCGACCATTGCCAGCGGCGCAAGCCACCAGAGGTCGAGCGGTGAACGGTGGTGTGAACACCCACCGCCTTTGTAGACGCCGGTTTCATCAAGGAAGGGCTCACACCCATTCAGGCCCTCCGAGTTTGGAAAGACCAATGGATCCGCATCGTCGCAGTCATCGGCCAGCACGTAGTTGTCGCTGTCCTGATCCATGTCACGGGTTGCAGGGGAGCAGTCTTGGTCGATCTCGTCGTAGTAAATCTCATCGGCCCCGGGATTGACCCCCGCATCGTAGTCGTCGCAATCGGCCCCGCCATGGGCATCTGCATC
>DEBL01000235.1:0-1676 GCA_002348535.1 Deltaproteobacteria bacterium UBA2957
GCCACGGCCACCCTTCATGGAGCTGGCGGCGCCAAGGCAACCCGCCGGCATACTCGTTGGTCATCAACAATGGAACCAGCCACGGCGAGACCAAACAGAACGCGACTCCCGCGATGGGGATGAGGCGCCGTATTCGCCGAGCAGCCAACGATGGCTCTGATACCGCCAACACGGCAATGCAGATGGCACCGTACAACCCCACCCATAGGTGGCTCATCAAGAGCGCACCGAACAAGACTGCCGAGCGGAATGCGAACCGAGAACGACCCTCCATCGCTGTCCACACATGACCGACAGCAATCGGCAGCAGCAAGAGACCAAAATGCTGCGTGTACAGTCCACGAAACACAGAACTGCGAACCCCGAAGCCGATCGAATCCGGGTCGTGGACCGCCAAGGTCAGGATCCCCAGCACGAGGGCAGCGGATGGCTTCATGCCGAGCAGCCGTCCTCCCAATGCCCATGCCGCCGGCATCAACATCCAACACACCAAAATGGACAACTTAAACAGCACCACCGGGTCGATCGCATTCCCAAGAATGGCAATGATCGCACCCATACTGAGCGCCGGTAGCGGGTGATAGGCGGTAAACAGCGGGAGGCCGAGGTTTGAATGGTGCCACCACGCGTTGGTCTCTGCGTGTTCAATCAGAGTCGCAATGTGCATGGCCACAGCAAAGTGCGCCGAGTTGTCGTCACCAAAAGGGTACTCCGCATTGAGCGCCCAAGGCGCACCCACCGCAAATACACAGAGCGCAACGGCGGTCAGGACCAATCGCTGCATTCGGCCGCTCTCTGCCTCCAGATTTGCTTCGGCAGCGTCGAGTTTCATCGGCGTACTGACGGCCTACCGGGGGTCGGCGGCTCAGTCCTCAGCGGTCCAGCCGCGCAACCGACCCGTAGACCGCGGATTCCATGGATGACCGGCGGCATCCGGCGCAAGAGCCGAGCCGCCTCCAGCACCCACTCCGGAGCCATCTGACTCGCACGTGGCATCCACATTGCCCGTGCTCCAGTAATCACCCCGAAGCGCAAAGATCAGGCTGAATGGATGGCTTTCGCCATCAGGACCCGCCAAGGTTCCTTCAAAATCAAGATCGATGTCATCGCTCAGACACACGGTGCTGTCGAGCCCACTTGCAAGCTCCAACTGGGTGGGCAGCCCTTCCACGAACGGCTCGGTCGTCACGACCTCGGAGTATTCGCCTTCGGCCTCGTCAGAGAAGTCTGGACACAGACTGTCTGCAGTAAATACAAGGCTCGATAAAAAGACCAGCGTGCTGCCGTCATCGGCTTCTTCGTCCATGACCGGCTCAAACTCCATGGTGAGGACACACCCGGAGTCGCGCTGAACTCGGATCCCAATGGTGTCGACGCAGCCGGCCTCATACGGATCAACATCCGTTTTGTGCACGATGTTCAGGCTCAAGTCCTCATCGAGAAAAGCGTTGATGGGAATCGTCTGGTCGCCAACGGTAAACGTACCCGCTGCACGGGCTGTGCCGTCGCACTCTGCCGCACCCGAACCGCTGCCCGAACCACTGCCCGAACCACTGCCCGAACCACTGCCCGAACCGGACCCTGAACCCGCTCCTGAGCCAGCGCCAGAGCCTGAACCCGCCCCCGAACCTGCACCGGATCCAGCCCCCGATCCCGCACCGGAGCCCGCACCGGAG
>DEBL01000235.1:1987-13249 GCA_002348535.1 Deltaproteobacteria bacterium UBA2957
CGCACCGGAGCCCGCACCGGAGCCAGCCCCTGAGCCAGCTTCATCTCCCGCTTCATTCTCGCCCTCGCATTCACACGGTTCCCAACTGTCGCCGTCGATATCGCAGATCTGTGCACCGACCTCGCCATCGGGGCAGTTGCACAACTGGGTTGCACCGGCCTCACACACCGTCTTGCTGCATCCGACAATGCTCAAGACTGCGGCAAACCCGAGCCCGGAACGCAGCCCGGAACCGATTGCGGCAACGAACCTAGGGTCAAACGTGCTCATGGAGACCTCTCTGCGGCCCATCATAACCGATCGCGCCCGCGCGCAGGGCATCAATCCTCGCGCGGAATGACCGAAGCTTGCATCCCATGCTAGTGGTGCTGAGTGCCAATGGTCCACTGAATGCGCATGCTGTGCACCAGAGGACGTTCCGGTCGAACCACTTCAACCGAGGGTGTATTGAGTGCATTTGGCGGACCCGATTGCGGCTCAATGCAGATCGCATGTTGAGGTTCGTCGTAGACCACCCAGTGGCGGCAACTCGAACTCACACGCAAGGAAATTCCCTCCGGCCATCGAATCTCGGGCGGTCCATTCAGCCCCTCAAAGCAATCATCCCAAGGCCCTTCCGGCGGAACGATAAACTCTCCTGAGGGAATTCCTTGTGCATCCCGAAGGTGCATTCGCTCGGCCTCAAATCGCAGCTGGCCGGGCCCCATCGTGCCCAACACACGACGAAACCACGGGTGCCACCCCACAACGGCGGGGAAGGGGGCATCTGTAGCTCGAACCTCAAGGCGCCAACTAAGCGCATTTGATTCCAGCCCAAACTCGCTTCGAACCTCTCCCGGCCACGGCCACTCGGGCCCCAGATTGCAGGCTAACGTGTGTGGCCCTACCCCCGTCCATGGTCGATCGAACACCGTTCCATGAATGGCATGCGGAGGCATGTTGATGGGCAGTGACCACTTCGATCCGCCCCAGTCAAACTGGCCGCCTCGCGTTCGGCCCGCCCATGGCACCATCGGGTAGCACCCCCACTGCATTGGCGCCGATGCTCGAGGAACCAGTAGGTCATGGCCGGCCACGCGAAGCGATGCCAAGCGTCCGCCGGATTGCGGTTCGACTACAGCCTCGGCATCGGTGTTTGCCAGCACCATGTTCATCGCATCACTACCTCGGCCCATCGCGGCCGCTACTTGGCACTCATCCGTTCGCCATACAGTTCATCAAAATACCGTTGCACGCATCGGTCCGCCGAGAATCGTTCGGAGGCATCGGTGATCGAAGCCCGCATCATCTCAGTCCACCGGTCACGGTCACGGTAGGTGGGAACCACGTTGTTGGTGATCAAGGCTTGAAGCGCGAGTCGGTCGTGTTCGTCCACATCAACTCCATCGGGAGGTGCCCCGACGCCCCATCCATTCACATCATGGTTGCAGCCCTCTGCCCACCACCCATCGAGGATACTCAGGTTCAGGACACCGTTTGCGGCGGCTTTCATGCCTGAAGTTCCGGATGCCTCTTTGGGCCGAATCGGATTGTTTAGCCATACATCGCTGCCGCGAGTCAAGAGGGCGCCTAGATGCATGTCATAGTTGGGCAGGAATGCAATGTGACCGGGGTATTTCGCCGACGCCGCAACGATCTCTTCAATGAACGCCTGACCGTACCGATCGTGAGGGTGTGCCTTGCCTGCGAACACAAACTGCAGGCCATCGTTGTTGAATCGCTCCTCCAGCCAAGCGGTGTCTTGAATCAAGAGTGTGGCACGCTTGTAGGTGGCGGCGCGACGAGCGAATCCAATCAGCGGTGCGTCGTCACGCATCACGGCTCCGACACGGCGACGGATGGCCTCCAACAGTTCGCGCTTCAGTGCTTGGTGGCGCGCCCACAACGCACTCAAATCGTTGCGCCGCGCATGCCCCATGACGAGTGCGTCTTGCCATGTTCCCATGTGGACACCGTTGGTGATGGACACGATGGGGGCTGCACCCTCGACGTCCTTCCACATGCCGCGTGCCGTTTCCCCATGCAATTCTGCCACAGCATTCGCCTTGCGGCACAAGCGCAAGGCAGCAGGAGTCATTTGAAATGGGTCCCCCCCGATCGAAACCAACTGCTCGTGGCTGAGTCCGGCCACGTTCGCACCCACATCCAGCAGGCGGGCGATGGGGTGAACCTCGTTGCCAGCCGGAACCGGGGTGTGGGTGGTGAAGACGGTTGTGGATCGCACCGCATCGACGGCGGCATCGAAATCCTGCCCTCGGCTCATCTCTTCGCGCAGCAACTCAAAGCCAGCGAACAGCGCATGCCCCTCGTTAAAGTGGTACACATCAACCGGAATCCCCAGTGCCCGGAGGACGCGAACGCCCCCTACGCCAAGAAGAACCTCTTGCGCAACGCGGTCGTACTCGGAGCCCCCATACAATCGCTGCGTGATCCAGCGGTGCTCTTCTGCGATCGGCTCGAGCAACAGCATCTCCACACTGCCGAGGTGCAGGACACGCCAAGCCGTCACGGACACATTCTCACCGCCAATCTCAACATCCACGGTCACGCCCGTTGGACGGAGGCGCTGACGCGGCGTGGCAACGTACCGAGCCGATTGTCGACCTTGCGAGTCAATGTCTTGGACGAAATAGCCCTCGCCCCAGAGAATCCCTATCGCGATGAAATCACGATTCTGGTCGGCTGCAGCCTTCACAATATCGCCTGCCAACACACCGAGTCCCCCTGAATAGATGGGCAACTCGTGGCTCAAGCCGTACTCCATGCAGAAGTAGGCGATTCGATCCCCCCGCAGTCCAGCGCGGGTCCCGCCAGCAGCAGTCGGAGCTGAGTCGGACCGAAACGCTTGTGGGATCAGGCGTCCTGCGCGTCGAATTCGCGTTCGCAAATCACGAGCAATCTCTGCATCAAGTTCGCGACCCGGTTGGCGCCAGATCCAATTGCCTTCCGCCGTTCCAGGCACATTCATGCGGGCTTCATTACCGAGTCCCAGCAGATCCTGAAGCGGAAGAATGGCCCACACCGCTTGCGACTGAAGGGTCCGATCCACCAACGTCCTCACAGCCTGAGCCCCATCGAACCCCGCATCAACACAACGGCGTCCGTCATCCGAGAGGCCATCCCACCATCCTCGCATTGTCGGCGCATCGTGGGTTCCCGAGTACGCCACCGAAAACACCGGGTGATTGCGCGGGTGGTGAATGTTGTCTGGATTTCCATCGAGCCCAAACTGCAGCACGCGCATGCCCGGCAAGCCCAAATCTTCACGAAGAGCGACCGTGCCTTCATCGACGCTGCCCAGGTCCTCTGCGATCAGCGGAAGCGACCCAAGGGCCTTCTCAATGGCATCAAACACGGCACGACCAGGACCCGGTTTCCACTCACCATTCAACGCAGTGTCTTCACTCGCGTCGATGCACCAGTAGCGGGAAAACCCAATGAAGTGGTCAACCCGCATCGCATCGCAGTGCTGCAACAGGCGCTCGACCCGCTCAATCCACCACCGATGGCCGTCTTCAGCCATCGCCTCCCAGTCGAACAGTGGATTGCCCCACCGTTGGCCCGTCTCTGAATACGCATCAGGGGGCACTCCAGAAACATGGGTGGGGCGACCATCGGGGCCCAACAGGAACATGGCCTGATTGGCCCAAACATCCACGCTGTCTTGTCCAACGTAAATCGGAACATCGCCCACCATTCGAACACCGCGTGACGCGGCATACCGGCGTACTTCCGACCACTGCCGTTCAAAGAGGAAGAGTGCTGCACACCAGGTCTGAACATCTTCCTCATGCCCCTTCAACGCTTCCGCAATGGCTTGGGGATCTCGACGGCGGATCGGCTCGGGCCAGTCCCACCACGGTGTGTCACCGTGCGCCTTTCGCAACGCGTAGAATGTGGCCGCTTCACGCGCCCACTCTTGCGTGTTCAAAAATTGGCGAAGGTCGGCCGACCACACATGATTCGGCTGACTGAGGAGCGATTGAGCCGCCTCGAGAACAAAGGCGCGTTTGCTGCTGGCGGCCTCGCCGTAGTCCACTCGTTGGCGGCTCGGCAATCGTGCGTGGGGCGGCAGCAGACCGGCACGAACGCACCATGCAAGGCCAACCAAGTCGGGGTTCCCTGACAGGGTAGACCATGTGCTGTACGGGCTTCCATTGGCGTCGGTGGGCACCAGCGGAAGCACCTGCCAGAGGCCTACACCGGCATCAACCAGCCAGTCAATGAAGGGAATCGCACCGTCCAAATCGCCAATGGGTCCTGAACCACCAAGGGCGCTGACGGGATGCAGGACACCAGCCCTCCGGTCATGCATTGAAATTCCCTCGTGGACCTCGGATGGTCGGGCGGGTGGCTCGACAAACTCAGCGAGAGCCTCGAGGAGCGGCTCAGTCCCCAAGTTGGCTGGCACGCGGTCAAGCGCCTTCGAAAATTCAGGTTCAAGGTCGCGGTTAGTTAACCGCCGGATGAGCCCGATCGCCGATGCGGCCAACCGTATGTTCTGAATGGGCTCAAGCCCGGTGGCCTCATCAAAAAACCATGCGCAACTCGTGAACATGGCGAGAAGGCGCCGCTGGGCTTCCAACCACGTACGCGCGACCTGTGCATCGGCGCGAGTCCCTGCATGCGCCTTGTACCAAGACTCAAATGAATCGGGCTGACCCACAACCGCACCGTAGGCATTGCGTGCAACGGCGGCGTCAACGAACAATCCCTCGCCCAACTCTTGGAGCGCGACTCTGCCCCGATCCCGGAGGCCCTCTAGCGCATCCCGAAACGGACCACGCCATTGCTGATGCCAACCTCGACCAGGGTCGACGACGCATCCACAGTCGTTCGACCAGCGGCCCACACCGTGGGCACAACTCCAACTGCTTTGCTCGCGGATGCGAGCGTTCTGCACGGGTGGGTTCCGGTCGAGCCATGACGCCACGTTGGTCAGCCGCACATCGCTCCGTGCGTCGATTTGCTCTTGTGCATAGGCCAGTGCCATCTCACCGTACGCGTGGTGGTGCCCGTAGCTCTCACCATCGGTGGCAATCAACACAAAGCCCGTCGCATGGCTCGCATCGCTCAATCGCTTCGCGAGTCGATCGCCGCTGTGCAACAGACCCTCAAACGCGACGGCTTGAGATACGGCGCCATCGTACACGACCACCGCCACAGTTCGGCCGGATGGCAGAACGACGCGGAATGCTCGATTCACCACATCGGCGCCTTCCACGGACTCCCATTGACCTGGACTGCGCTCCACAGATTCGATTTGGTGGGGAGCCACGATTACATACGCGACACCTTGGGCCGAAACAGTTTCGAGCGTGGGGGTGTCGATGGCCGTTTCGGACAGCCACATCCCCTCTGCTGGACGGCCGAACACGCGCTCAAAGTAGGCCAACCCCCAAATCACCTCAGTTTCTCGGTCTGCGTCGTCACAGAGAGGCAGGATGGGATGATGGAAAGGTTGAGCCATGGCCGAACCGCGTCCAAACCGTGCGATGCTGTCACGATCGGCGGTGCGAAGGCCCTCGAGAAGGACCGGTCGCTCGCGCTCCAGCCAAGAGAGAAGAGTGGGCCCGAAGTCGAAATTCATGCTCGCGTATGTGTTGCGTACCGTGCGAGTGCGGCCCTGCTCATCCAACAACCGAGCCGCCGCATTCGGCGCGTAGCTCTCAGCAGCAATTCGGTCATTCCAATCCCGAAATGGTCCGGCAGACGGTTGCGGTTCGACCCGGTCGGTCCACGGGTGCACGCGGGTGGGCTGATAAAAGTGGCCGTGAATACAGATCTCTCTCATTCTATTCCTCAACTCCATGGTCATCGGAGCCTGAAATGGGGGATTTCATTGAGACTTCTTCTTCGCTATCAACCTCGGCCTCAACCGCAGTCCGAATCGAATCGCGCTGGTCGGTTTCGCTGGTCTCCATCGCTGACTGCCAGTCACCCAGCCAGCCTCGCGCCGTGGCCGCAAAGCGTTTGAGGCGGCCATCAGGGTCAGGCAAGGGACGAATATCGAGGAACACAAGGGCCTGATACCCGTCCAACTCGGCAAACAGCCCTTCGGCATGAAGTTCGGAGCCGCTGCGCAAGAGCCACGCCCGGTTTCGGAGTTCCCAGAATCCGTAGATGACATTCGGGTCATCGACAATCCCCAGTGCGGCTGCCAGAGACCGAAACTGGAGATCAGGGGCGTCGTGCTCGCCTTCGTTAATGGCAGTCGACTGCGTGAGCCATCCCGCTGTCGATTGATGCGCATTGTTGTAGAGCACGAGGCTGGGTTCCCCGGTGCGTGTGGACCGGTTGGCGAACGCAAACACGTTTTCGTCGACCCCGCCTTCGCGGAGAAAGTCGAGGAGTGCGAAATGCTGGACGCCGCAGAACTTGTGACGCTGGCGAAGAATGGGAAAGACCACCCGGTCGTGATGCTGCATCAACCCTTCATCGGGAGACTCATCCCAGTATGCACGGGTAAACTCCATACCGTACTTTTCGGCGTACCCTTCGATCTGCCCGTGACCGAACATCGGAAGGCCCGGCAAGGTGGCCATCATGGTGGCGATTCCAAAGTACTTGTCACCCTTACCAAACTGCTCGACCGCCGATTCTTCATCCGGGTTGTTCATGAAGTTTACGTACCGCTCGAGAATGGCCGGACTGTATTCAAGCACGCTCTTGATGGCGCCTCGGTACCCGGCATTGTCTTCATCCCGCAGCATGTGCATGAACGCGCTGTTGTACACCCGGTGCATGCCGAGGGTACGCACAAAGTAGCCCTCCATCATCCAAAAGGCTTCAGCCAACAGCAGGGTGTCGGGCACTTCTTCGCGCACGCGCTCAACCACCTCCCTCCAGAACTCTCCCGGAAGCAGGCGATCAAGCACATCGGTTGGAACCGTGTTCTCCGCACGCGACGGAATCGCTCCGCCCCCGCCCGGTGGGGGGTACCACAACCGAGCAATGTGCTTTCGGGCCAATGTCATGGCGGCATCGAAGCGGATGATGGGAAACTGCCGCGCCACATCGAGAATGGTCTGGATGACCGCCTCCCGAACGGCAGGCTGCAGGTAATCCAGTTGCGCCGTATCGTTCCACGGCATCTGTGTACCGTCGTTGCCGTGATAGATGTAACGAACATCGCCGCTGTCTCGGTGAACGCTCTTGAACACCACCGCCGCATCCGTCTGGTCCCAGTATCCGTCCTCGAGGTACACCTCGACTCGATCGTCTCCTGAGACGTTGGGACCGTTAAATCGGTAGCTGGGAAAGGGTGGATGGGGAAGCTGAAGGAAGCGCTCGGGATGGTCCACCAGCCACGCACTGTCCATGCCCATGTGGTTCGGGACCATATCGGCCGCCAGTCGAATCCCTCGTGCAGCGGCCCGACCGCGAAGTTCATCGAGTGCGTCCGATCCACCGAGGCGATGGGCAATCGCATAATCCTTCAAAGAGTAGGCAGAAGACGCTGCCTCTGGGTTCCCGCGGCGCACCTTGATGGCTCGGCTGGCATCGCTCCGCTCCCACAGCCCAATGAGCCACAGACCGTTGAATCCTTGGCGTGCCAATCGGTCCAACTCTTCATCGGGAATGTCGGAGAGCCTCTCGATGGGGCGGCTGTACTGCGCACTCAGTTGGTCCATCCAGACATAGGTCTGTTTGGCGACCATCACCACGCCCGGCATCCACTCGCGGTCTTCGGAAAATCGCGATGAACCGTCGACAAAGCCGGGGGTCCCGGGTTGCCCAAACCATCCGGCCTCATCGAATCCAGCAGCGCCATCAATTCCCGGAGGCTGCGCTGGACCCGGACCCTCGAGGCGAACCATAGACTCTTCGGCTTCGATGCCTTCGGCGAGTCCAGTCAGTTCGAAGAACTCATCCGACAACCATGCACTCCACTCTCGCTCAATCCATTTCAGTTGACCCGCGAGATCGTTGGGCGCTGCGCTCGCCGGCCGCAGCAACATTTCGGTCAACCCTGCGGGCATGCCGTGAGCAGCGCCCTCACGGCCATCGGCGGCGCACACAACTTCGGACAACGACAACAACGCCGGACTCGTTTTCCAGTGATTGGCCCCTGTGGCGGCGTCTACGACATCCATCGCTGCATTCGATGCCAGCGCCGTCATGACCATCGCCAAGCTCGGATCCGAATCGTTGGTTGCCCGACCCCATTGCGGCAGCACGGCTGTGCGCTGAAATTCGAGGGCTCCCGAAGACGCGCAGGCATCGAAAACGTGACCCATGCGATCGGGGTCTACTGCGGCGTAGGCACGGACCAGATCGCGATATGCGCACACGACAGCAGACGCATGCACCACGGTCGAGGTCCGCAGGGAGGCGGGTGCACCGAGACAGCGGATGCGCTCTGCAACGGCGGCCCAACTCTGACCCACGGGTACACCCGTAGTCGAAGCGTTGGATTCATCGGTGATCAGTAAAATCAGCTTTGACGGTGTATTGTGCGCAAGCATGGTTTGAATCATCCTGTGGAGGCCTCACTGGCCGCTGCAGCCTGGTCCTACGGCTGAGTAGATTTAACGGCGCCCCCCTATGCCGATCGCTGGATGTGTCCACTTTTTAGCCGTCAGTTTTGACAGTCCCCCGGTGCTATAAACGCCCCGGTGACACCGCAACCTTCGGGGCTACGATGTCGGGTCATGGGGGTAGAATACGGATTGTTCGCCGAGAAACTGCTTTCATTACCCTGCAGGACGCGTACAATCCTGCAACCGGAGGACCGATGCGCCGATTACTTTTTCTTGCCTTGCTGAGTGCTGCGTGCACCGAGAACGTGATTGAAAAAGTCGGTCAGGACGATCCCAGCCGGGTTGAACCGGATCCCGATCCCTCCGACACGTCTGAACCGGAGCGCCAAGATTCTGGCAATCCGTCGACCGCGGACGACACCGGCGATCCGAGCGACACCGGCTCGGGACAAGACGACACAGGCGCTGCCGACGACACGGGTGGGTCCGGCGACACCGGCACTCCACCGCCGCTTACCGATGAAGACGGTGACGGTCACCCCGTCGAGGGTGGCGATTGCGACGATGGCGATCCGAGTGTGTATCCGGGGGCGCCAGACACGCCGTACGACGGAGTGGATGCCGACTGCGCCGGTGACGACGATTACGATGCCGACGGCGATGGGTACACCTCTGCAGGTCATGGCGGCGACGACTGCAACGACGGCGATCCGACAATTCATCCCGGCGCCACCGACGCCCCCTACGATGGGATCGATGCCGACTGCGCCGATGACGACGACTACGACGGAGACGGAGACGGCTACACATCTGCAGGACACGGCGGCGACGACTGCAACGACAGCGATCCAACCATTCATCCCGGTGCGACGGACACCCCCTATGACGGAATCGATGCGGACTGTGCGGGAGACGACGATGACGACGCCGACGGCGATGGCTTTGTGTCCGACGGACACGGCGGCGACGACTGCGACGACACCAGCCCGACCGTCTTTCCGGGCGCCACCGAGGTTTGGTATGACGGCGTCGATGGCGACTGTGCAGGCGGTGATGATGACGACGCCGATGCCGACGGCCACGCATCGGCTGGGCACGGCGGCGACGACTGCGACGATGGGGACCCATCGGTCCATCCGGGCGCACCCGATACCTGGTACGATGGCGTCGACACCGACTGCAGCGGCGATGACTTTGACGCCGACGGCGATGGATTTACCGCATCTGCACACGGTGGCGATGACTGCGACGACACCGCCCCAACCGTCTTCCCAGGCGCCACCGAGGTCTGGTACGACGGAGTCGATGGCGACTGCGCTGGAGACGACGACTTCGATGCCGACGGTGACGGCCGAACCGCAAGCCTGCACGGCGGCGACGACTGCGACGACACCGCTCCGACGATCTACCCAGGAGCGCCCGATGCGTGGTACGACGGCGTGGATTCAAACTGCGCTGGAGACGATGACTTCGACGCTGACACCGATGGATTTGCGTCGTCCGACTATGGCGGGACCGACTGCGACGACACGAGCGCATCCACCTACCCTGGCGCGCCCGATGCAGCCTACGACGGCGTGGACACAGACTGCAGCGGTGGAAGCGACTACGACGCCGATGGCGATGGCGTCGATGCCTCAGCCCACGGCGGAAGCGACTGCGATGACACGAACGCAGCCGTCTATCCGGGGGCACCCGATGCGTGGTACGACGGCGTCGATAGCGACTGCGCCGGTGACGACGACTTCGATGCCGACACCGATGGGTTTGCGTCGTCCGACTATGGCGGAACCGACTGCGACGACACGAGCGCATCCACCTACCCTGGCGCGCCCGATGCAGCCTACGACGGCGTAGACACGGACTGCAGCGGCGGAACCGACTACGACGCCGATGGCGATGGGTTCGCATCCACCGCCTACGGTGGGACCGACTGCAACGACGCGAATCCAGCCATCTATCCGGGCGCTCCAGACGCCGCGTACGACGGCGTAGACTCAGACTGCAGCGGTGGCAGTGACTACGATGCCGACGGCGATGGATTCACCGCACTTGCCTACGGCGGCACCGACTGCAACGACGCCAACGGCTCCATCTACCCGGGCGCCCCGGACAGTTGGTACGACGGGGTGGACTCAGACTGCGCCGGAAACAACGACTACGATGCCGACTACGACGGCCACATGGCCGTGGGGTATGGTGGCGGCGACTGCAACGACTCCAACGCGTCCATTTACCCCGGCGCACCCGACACGTGGTACGACGGCGTGGACTCGGACTGCGGCGGTGAAGACGACTACGATGCAGATGGCGATGGCTACGCATCGGCCGACTACGGAGGCACCGACTACGAC
This sequence comes from Deltaproteobacteria bacterium UBA2957, assembly GCA_002348535.1. Classification (GTDB taxonomy): domain Bacteria; phylum Myxococcota_A; class UBA796; order UBA796; family UBA796; genus UBA796. Next base: position 12,825 of record DEBL01000235.1, read on the forward strand.
GACACCGACAGCAGCATCCACCTTGAACCGGCGGGCCCCGTGGAGCGATACTACTGGACCGGCTCGCCCCAAAGCTACGTGGTGCCTGCCGGTGTGTACTCCGTCACCGTCCACGCTTGGGGCGCAGGAGGCGGCGCCGGCACCGCATATAGCGGCATGCCCGGCTACGGTGGGGGCGGTGCGTTTGCCCAAGTCACCATCGCCGTAACGCCCGGAAACAGCTTGACGGTGAGGCCAGGACAAGGCGGCCTCAAACACGGCGGCGGCGGCGGGTTCTCAGCGGTGCAATGGTCAGACGGCTCTTACATCGCAATCGCCGGTGCCGGCGGCGGCGGCGGCTCTGTAACTTTCTTCGCCGGCGCGGCGCCGCCCAGGAAGCCCTTCTTGCAGCCGTCGAAGGCGCGCGACCGCGGCGGGTCCGCCCT
>DEBL01000235.1:13488-13692 GCA_002348535.1 Deltaproteobacteria bacterium UBA2957
CGGCGGCGGCTCCGATGGAGGCGGGGGCTCTGGAGGCATTCCCGCACAGGGAGGAGCGGGTGGAAGCGATTCGGGAGGCTCTGGCGCAAGCCCCTACAGCTCTACCTATGGCTATGCGAATGGCGGTTCCGGTGGCACAAGCTCATCGGGCGGTTCCGGTGGAACGGCCGCCCGGTTCATATCGGGCAGTGAAGAATACGGCGG
>DEBL01000200.1:0-7535 GCA_002348535.1 Deltaproteobacteria bacterium UBA2957
GGTCAGCACGCCCGGCAATCGCTCTGGCCGACCCGGTAAACCCAACAGAGGGTGATCGCCTGCCACAAGCGGATCAAGCCCCTTGTTGTGCTGGGCCCAGACACCCCCCAGACCCGTTCCCGCAATCCCGACGCCGTCGCCATCCATCACAGCAATGAGCGCAACGATATCCTCACCCCGGTTGGGGCCGAGGTCGCACCCATCAATGGACACAATTGCGGCCCATATCCGGTTAAGCAGCGACACTTTGTCATCACCATCGACAGGCTTGATGGGCCGGAGTGCTCGCTCAACACAGCGCGCCGAGTCGAACGCAACCTCAAGATCGCAGCGCGAACTCACAGCACCTGCGACTGAAAATGCGACTGAACCCGCAGACCCATCGACCCGAAAGTGACCGGCGAACGGGAGCCGGTCAGGAGTTCCATGAAGTCGAGCAGACAGGGCCATGTAGTGGTCTACCACCCCGTCATCGGACCGACCATACTGGAACTGCGGCCGTTAACTCACTTGGCGATCGACGATCGTTGCAATGCCCTGACCAAAACCGATGCACATGGTCGACAAGCCGTAGCGCTCATCCTTTTCTTCGAGGACATTCAGCAAGGTGGTCATCAACCGGGCTCCTGAGGCTCCAAGCGGATGACCAAGAGCGATTGCGCCCCCGTAGACATTGACCTTATCCGGGTTCATATTCAACTCTCGAGCACAGCCAACGGCCACCGAGGCGAATGCTTCATTGAGTTCGATGGCCCCCATGTCGTCGACCGACAATCCGGCGCGGTCCAGCGCCTTGCGCGTTGCACCAATGGGCGCCGTCAGCATGATTGTGGGGTCCACACCAGCGGTCGCCATGGAGACGATTTTCGCGCGCGGCTTCAAGCCGTATTTCTCAACAGCAGCCTTGCTGGCCAGCAGTACGGCCGCCGAACCATCAGAAATTTGGGAACTGCTTGCTGCAGTGATCATGCCGTCCTCCCGAAAGGCTGGCTTCAGGGTCGCCAGCTTCTCGAGGGTGGTCGAGCGCCGGATTCCTTCATCGTTGGAGAACGCCACGTCACCCGCGTCTTCTGTGGTCACATCCATGCTCACAATCTCACGGTCAAACTTTCCGGCATCATCCGCCTTTGCGGCACGCTGATGGCTTTCATACGAGTACGCATCCAGTTCTGCGCGGGTCAGACCGAAGCGCTCGGCCACAAGCTCCGCGGACAGCCCTTGAGGAATGATGTTGTATTTCCAGCTCATCTTCGGGCTTGGCGTCATCATCTCGCCCTGCAAGAACATATCGGAGCCCATTGTGATTCGGCTCATGCTCTCAACACCGGCGGCGATCACAAGGTCTTGGTGACCCGACGATACGCCCATTGCTGCGAAGTTGATGGCCTGCTGCGAGGACCCGCACAACCGGTTGACGGTCGTACCTGTCACGTCGACGGGAAAACCGGCAATGAGTGCGGCATTCCGCGAGACATTTACACCCTGTTCATGGACTTGAGTCACGCAGCCCATGACCACGTCATCCAATTCCGAGGGGTCGACGCCCGTACGGGACACGATTTCTGTCAACGTGGCAGCCGCGAGCTCATCGGCTCGCACCCCCGACAACGCGCCATTGCGACGGCCCACTGCGGTTCGTACGGCATCTATGATGTAAGCTTCGCCCATGAAATCCTCCTAAAAATGAATGACCGTTCAGTGGTACCCTGGTAGCGGCGTGCGCGCTACCGGTTTGTGGGCCTCGGCGCGTGCGGTTAAGAAGGATCAAGAGGCGGCGCTTGCAGCGACGCTCGGAGACACAATGAACACGATTTTATGGCTCGCTGGTGGCCTCACGGCTGGCACCGGTATTCTCACCCTGACCGTGTACGGGTTTGACCAACCCGGAGGCGAGGTGTCCGCCAGCTACTCCAAGCTTGGGTGGGATGCCCTGCCCCTATTGGTGCTCCCGAATGCTGCCTTGTTCGGAATCGGACTCATCGTGGTTGGCGCCGCACTGATGATCAAGGCCAACGCCACAGTCTGGAAGCAAACCGGCGGGTATTGAGGATTTCATGAGTGTTCGCAGCCGAATTGGACCCCACCTCGACATCGAGAGTCTTGGGTCCGAGGTGCGCGACCGCATACAAAAACTCGATGCGGCACTGCAGGATCTCGCCGGCGGGGAGGGCGCCCCCGAGGACTTCGACCCCCACGTGTACCTCGCACCCGGAATTCCACGGGTTCGGCCCGTCCTTGTGCTGCTGAGTGAGCGTGCAGCGCGGGCACACGTCAAGGACGCCGCGCTCGTCGAGTCCGAAACTGTCACCGCGGACGTTGCGGTCGCAGCCGAGCTTCTTCATCTCGCTATCCTCGTGCACGACCGTGCCCTCGGCCTTCCCGGTGGCCGGCGGCGACGGGCGGCGCGAAAACTGCTCGGAGCCGTCGGTTGGTTGGGCGCAAACCACATGACCCTGCGTGCCCTTGAGTTGTCGCGGCATGCCCCCACTCCCGAGTTGGTCGGTGATGTGTTGGATGCCTTGCGAGACATTGCGGAAGGGCACGCATTGAGTCAGTCCATCGACAATCGCGTCGCCTCTCCCACGGAGGTCGAAGAACTGGCTGCGGGCTACACCGGAGCGGTGTTTGACTTTGCGTGTCGGTCGGGCGCCCGGATTGCAGGCGGTGACCGGCAAGTGGTCGGTGGCCTTGGTCGATACGGTCGGCACGCCGGCGTCGCGTGGCACCTCGCCGATGACCTCGCCGTCATGGAGACCCCCGATTACGACCTTGTCGAGGCCATTGAGGAACGACTGAGTAAACGGAGCCCCAACTACGCCGTTAGCCTCGGTGCGGAGCGGGATGAGCGCATCCGCGACCTCTGGCTTGCCTTCCGGAACGGTCCCATCGACGAACTCCAAGCCCGAGAGCTTCGGCAGCGGATCGTCGACGCGGGTGTGCTGATTGAAGGGCGGCGCCATCTCGCTCAGCAAACCTGGCGGGCCCGCCGAGCACTCCACGCGCTCAGTCCCTCGCCGGATCGCGATGCACTGGACCACTTGGTGGCGAACATCGCGAAGTAAACCGCATCACGGGCAGGTGTAGCCGCCATCGGCGTACGAACTGACCGGGAAGCTGGCTATGAACGTCTTCAGTCGGTACCACTCGTCGGGCGTTCCGTTCGTCTCCGACCCCGGATTGACCTGAATGCTGATCATCTCGCCGGGCTCGATCTCTATGTTCTCAATGGTCAGATTGGGGCTGCCCATCGGGTCTGCATCCGCCTCAGCGAGAATCGCCCCGTCACCGCCGTAGACCATTATGCTCGGCGCGATCGAGGAACCCCACCGAGCACTGTTCATGCACAGCACGACCCACTGCGCCTGCTCACCGTCTGCATTCTCTCCGCTCGCCTCAGCGGGTGCGGATGCCGTGAAGAAGTCGGTGTCACCGGGGGCGTCAACAAAACCTTGCACGGACCCGACCGAGAAGGGACGACCGCTGGTGTTGATGCTCTCGGTCATCTCAATGGCATTGCCAACCTCTGTGCTGTTGTTGGGCTCGCTCTCCCAGTCCATGTTGTCGTCGGCGGTGTCAGCATTGAGCATCACCACGAACCAATGATTGGGACCTCCTCCTCCCTCCGCATCCGACAGTTCGAGAATCCATTCGCCTGTCCGAAGCGCAGGCGCCACAATGGGGCCCTCCGGACCGACATCAGTTCGTTGCGCGACGGGCAGGTCGTCGGGTCCGATGACGGCCACCGATGGTGTGGCATCGGAGCCGGACAGATCCTCGATCCCGTCAACAAATAGTATGCCGTCCGTCCACGTCGCACCGTCCCCATCGAGGTTTTCGTTGCTGAACTGGATCGCGAGGTAGTCCACTTGCCCCTCTTCCTCAAGCAATACGCCGACACTGTTCCACGTGTTGGTGCTGAGTGGAATTCCAGTGGTTCTGTCGTTTCCAAGCAACAGCGGTTCATCGTACGAAGACTCGCCCACCGTGACCCATGACCAACCACCCAGCTCAAGTCGATAGGTGTAGTCCTCTCCACCCCACGCCTCGTTTCCGAACATGGGGTTGGCATCCTCCACCACAAACACGTAGTCGCCCGCTGCAGCAAGGTACGCGTACAGCACGGAATCAAAGTTCGAGACGCGCGCTCCGTTCGGGTAATCATCGGCGCTCGTCACAACCGCTCCCGATGGGTCATAGAGGGTGACGAAGGTGTCGGGTTTCGGCGCGCCCTCCGCCACAGCATCGTGCGGATCGATTGCGACCCGAATGAACTCGGACCCCATGGATGTGTACCGCCAAAAGTCCTTGTCTCCGGGCGTGTTGATGTATGCGGATACGCCTGCATCCCCCGATTCAATCGGCTCGGCTTCCGAAAACGAATTGTTTCGATCGCCCACGACACAGGCAGCGGCTTCACAGATCTGCCAATCCATGCATTCCGTATCGTCCTCACAGCCGCCGTCTTGCGTGCCGCCATCGGCGTCAGTCGCACTCCGATAGTCATCTTCTTCCTCGACTTCGATCACCTTGTCGGCGCAACCGAAACCAGCCAGCACCGTCATCCAAACCCATGCGCGCATCACGACTTCTCCTTTTCCGCTTGCGAATGGTACCACCTCAAGTGAAAGGGTGTCCTCGGAGGCTTTCATGGCACATCGCGTACTGACGGGAATCAAACCCACGGGCATGCCGCATATCGGGAACCTTCTCGGCATGTATCGACCCGCATTGGCCATGCAGGATCACGCCGAAGGCTACTTCTTTGTGGCGAGCTACCATGCGCTGACCACCATGCGCGATCCCGATCGTCTCCGCGCCCAGACCCTCGACGTTGCCGCCAACTGGCTGGCCCTCGGATTGGACCCCAACCGGTCGGTGATTTGGGCGCAACACGATGTACCGGAAGTGTGCGAATTGGCATGGATTTTGTCCTGCATCACTTCCAAAGGGATGATGGACAAGGCTCATGCTTTCAAGGATGCCGTGGCCAAGGGGCGAGAGGTCAACATCGGCCTGTATACCTATCCAATCTTGATGGCCGCCGACATTCTTGCCTTCGACTCGCATGTCGTACCCGTCGGCAAGGACCAAAAGCAACACGTCGAGATGGCGCGAGATATGGCGCAGCGATTCAACCATCTGTTTGGCGACACACTGGTGATCCCCGAGCCCAAGATCCGCGAAGACATGGCCACTGTGCCCGGCTTGGATGGTCAAAAGATGTCCAAGTCCTACAACAACACCATTGAGATCTTTCTGCCGCCCAAGAAACTGAGAAAGAAGATCATGTCCATTGTGACCGACTCCAAGGGAGTGGACGACCCCAAAGACCCGGATTCATGCAATGTATTCCGCCTCTACAAGCTCTTTGCCACCGCTGAGCAACAGGCTGAGTTGGCCAGCCGATACCGAGCGGGAGGGCTTGGCTATGGGCACGCCAAGCAGGCACTCTTTGAGGTCGTGGATGCGCAGATCGACGCATCGAGGGACCGCTACAATCACCTCAAAGCCAATCCCGATGAGATTCGCGACGTGCTCGAAGACGGCGCCAGCCGTGCCCGTACAACCGCGCGATCGACCCTGGATCGCGTCCGATCGGCGTCGGGCCTTTAGATCGCCCAGTTCACCACAGAACGCGCTTCAGACACGAAAAAAAGCCACAAAATGGCCATAAATTGAGCTGTTCCTGCAGTTGTCACAATGCCGTTGCATTTTTGTCTTGACACAACCCCTCATTTGCGCGAAAACCCGGGTCACCGAGACACGCGTGACCGGAAACACCCTCGGGATCTCAACGATCCAAAACCAGTCACGGCAACACGCGCAATCGACCCCCCCCTTTCCGATTTGAACACTTTCCCCATGACAGGAGAAAGACGCCGATGTCTCTCGCACAACTTCGAAAACCAAAAATGTCCGACACCCAGCCTTTCTTCTCGGAGCGACTGACCGCCGAAGAAGAAAAACAAATGGCCCGGGAAATTCGAAAGGCTGAGCAGGAAGCTCGTGAAGCCGTTGCCGGAATCGATGAAGCCGATTCCATCCTCATGCGTCGTCCCGACCGGGCCGAGCGGACCCGCGCGGGCGCTGTGGACCGTCTGGAAGAAGCCGTCAAGGCCACCATCAAAGCCGCTCGCAAAGATCCTGAGTTGAAAGAATACGCTCAGGTTGCGGCTCGATCATGGAACCAAGCCGAAAACCTTCGCTGGCGACTGGCCATGTCCGGCCGTCGCATCGCCCATGGGGAAGCCCGCAAACTGGCGGGGCCATTCATGGACGAAGAGGACTTGGTCCAAGAGGGCTACATCGGCCTTCTTCGCGCCGCCAAGCGATTTGACCCCGACCGAGGAATTCGGTTCTCGACCTATGCTCGTTGGTGGGTTCGGGCACAAATGACTCGCGCGATCGATCACACCGGACGCCCCGTGCGCCTCCCCGGGTGTGCGGTGGAGCAAACACGGAACCTTCGCAAGGCCATGAAGCGATTCGAATCGGTCGGTGTTGAGTACACGACCGCTGACCTCGCTCAAGAGGTGGGCATCGACAAGGAGCGCGCCGAACTCCTTCTCAGCCAAGGAAACACCATCTCGCTCGAGCAGCCAGTCGATGACGGACCTCGCCCTCGACCCTTGGACCGCTTCCTCTCCGATGAGGATGCGCCCCAGCCGGACCGGGAAGCCATCAATACGCAAGAGCTTCGACGCATGGAGGATGCTTTCCACGAGCTCCTTACTGAGCGTCAGCGGTTTGTTCTCACCCGTCGATACGGACTGGACGACGGCGAGTTCCGTACGCTCAGCGAAGTGGGCAAGGAAATGAGCCTGTCCCGCGAGCGCGTGCGCCAGATCGAGCGTGAGGCGCTGACTCGCCTTCGGGATTGCTCTGGAATTCGTTCCGGACTCAATCTTCCCGGTTTGTCTGCGTAGACGCCCAGAACTTCATCTACCTCGAGCGCCCACTTCATATGGAGTGGGCGCTTTTTTATTCGACGACCTCTGAATCCAGTTGGGCGCCAAGTTCTTTGGTTCGCTCGTGAGCGGCTTCGATTGACTCCGTCAGCACCGCGCTGAATCGACCGCGCTTGAGCACCTGAAGTGCGCGCGATGTCGTGCCACCCGGACTCGTCACTTCGTCGATCAACGATGCGATGTGCCCGTCCGATTCTTGCAGCATCTTGGCGGTTCCCACCATGGTCGCCAGCACGGTCTCTTTGGCAACCGATCGCGATTCTCCAATGTAGGCAGCGGCTTCAAGCATTGCTTTCACAAACTGCGCCACAATCGCAGGCCCCGTTCCGTTAACCGCAGTGGCCATATCGACGTGACCCTCATCAATGACGCGAACCACGCCCCCCATCACACCGAGCACGCGTTCGATTCGTTCCGCACTGGAATCGTCGATGTCTTCGGAGGCGGTCCAGACAGTCATTCCCTCTCGAATTCGACAGGGTAAATTTGGCATGCACCGCGCAACGCGCTTGTGGTCCAGTCCGCGTTGAATCGCACCCATGCTCGCACCCGCCACAATGCTCAACG
>DEBL01000200.1:7848-10775 GCA_002348535.1 Deltaproteobacteria bacterium UBA2957
CCCGCCACAATGCTCAACACGGTAACGTCCGCGTTGACCCCTCCCTTGAGTTCGCTCATGACCTTCGCAAGAGACTGGGGCTTGACGCTCAAGACGGCCATGTGGGATTCATTGATGACCTCACGATTCGATGTCGTTGTGCGGATTCCGTAGCGCGCACGGAGCTCTGATCCACGGGATTCGCGCCGATTGCTGGCAATGATCCGATCGGCCGTCAACAATCCTTCATCGAGAATCCCAGCGATCATGACCTCCGCCATGACGCCACACCCTACAAAACCAAGTGTCCAACCCATATTCGCTCCTGTGACGGCGAAGGTATCGCGCCATGGCCGTTGCGTCAGCGCACACCTTGGCTTCGGTATAAACCCAGCGCGGCGAGCAAGGCGGTTCTCACCTGAATGACTCGCACATGGCATGATTCAGGCGGAGGCAGTCTGTGAGCGAGACTTGGGAAGAACAAGGCGCCCGCGCCCTGACCGGCATTGAACCCATTCAATTTCTGGTCGGACGGTGGACCGGTCATGGCCGTTCGTATGGCGATCCCGTGAACGGTGAGTTCATTGTTCGTCCCCTTTTGGATGGGAGTTGGCTCGAGGCGACCGAGATTCTCACCGACGGGTCCGGCCATTCTGTGCACCAGGACCTGTCGCTATACCGATTCAACACCGAGACCGATGGCCTTGAAGTCATGCAACTGTTTGAGCATGCTCACCGATCCATTGCTCCCGTTGAACTCACCTCCGATGGATTTCGGTGGATCACCGGTCCAGGCGCCCCGCAACTGCGCTATGTCCTCGAGAATGACACGCTTTGCTATACCGTCGTGCTCCCCTCGGAAACGGCGCCCGCCATCTCCATGACCTACACCCGCTCATGATCGACCTCCTGCGCTCCGCAATCCCGCTGGATTTGCGCCCCGAACTGGCAGAAGCGGTCCGACGACCGTGGATCATGAATCAGATCAATGCGGGCATGGGCGAGGCCCGCCGGGCGCCCGACTACGCCACACCGAACTTGGCCCGTTGGTTTCGGAAGAATCGCTCTCTCGGCAGTCGCGACCGCCGAGTGGTTGCCGAGGCCGTCCATGGGCTGATCCGACACGAAGCGCTTCTCCTCCGCGCAGGGGCTCGATCGCCCGATGAACTAGTTCTCCGTTGGGCAGACATGATGGAGGGGGATCGCTTCGATCACCTCGACGCCACAAGTCCAACCGAAGACCTGGCTACTGCCCTCAACATACCGGGTCCGATCGCCCAAGAATGGCTGAACACCTTGGAGCCGGAGGGGGCCGCTGAGTTCGCCCAAGCAATCAACCGCAGGCCTGCCGTTCACATTCGAACCAACCTTCAGCGAACCGATCGAGCCGATCTGATGGCCGCGCTATCCGTCGAAGGTGTCACCACATCTCCATTCCCAGACTCGGACACAGCACTCACAGTGGAAGGGCGCGCAAATCTCCAAGCAACCAGCGCGTTTCGGGGCGGTCTGTTTGAGGTTCAAGATGCATCCAGTCAGCTGTTTGTGGATGCCCTACCGATTCGGTCCGGCGGACATGTACTCGATCTGTGTGCTGGCGCGGGCGGCAAGAGCTTGGCGATGGCGGCCCTCGGTGCGAAGGTCCACGCAACCGACATTCGCAGCAATGCACTCGCTGAACTTGAAAAGCGAGCGGCCCGAGCAGGCGCCACGATCGACATCGCACAGCCATCGCTGGCACCGCTCGTCGTGGTGGACGCCCCCTGTTCGGGTTCCGGACGGCTTCGCCGAAATCCAGCGCTACGCTGGGGACTGAGCGACGCCGTTCATCTCTCGACACAGGCCGAACTGGTGGCAGCAGCAACAGAGTTCGTCGCCCCCGATGGCGTTCTCGCCTACGCCACATGCAGTCTCCTGTCCCGCGAGAACTCGCCCCCCACACCCAAGGGGTGGCACATCATCTCCGAGCAAACGCTGTGGCCCCATGTGCACAATACGGATGGTTTTTATTGGCGACTGATGGCCCGCCGTTAGTCGGCGGAAGGCACACCCGTGTCGGCCTCGCTGGCACTGTCGCCGGTATCGCCTGCAGGATCGACCTCCGACGAACCGGTATCTTCATCACCGGTATCATCCTCATCGATGGGAACATCGTCCCAGACCAAATCGATCAGTTCCTTCTGGAGAATCACGGTCGAGGTTTCAGAATCAAGATGAACTTCTTTGATCAGTCCGATGCCTTCGCTGAAGTAAAAGTCCGCAATGGCCGGATAATCTCGAGTGAACCCGAGTCCAGAGTCGGCGAGTGACATGACATACGTTGAGCTGATGTGCCATGCATCCTCGTACACCACACCACCCACTTCAATGTCTTTGCGGCCCTCATCGGTATACGTTCCGCTCACCGGAATCTCGAGGAGACCCAAACCCAGACCACCCGAACCTGCCGGATAGGCAATGCTGTAATCGAAGGTCCAAGAGGTCCCCGACCCAATGAGCTCAACCTCAGGGAGGTAGACTCTTGAGCTCGTGTGGTCGACCTCTACATCATCGTATTCATACGTGTCGTAGTCGATGTCATGCGCCCACCCAAAGGTTGACAAGGCCTCGCGGTCATCCAGCCCGCAGCCGACATAGGTCTCACCGCTCCAGATCTCTTCGCCCGCCTGTTCCATTGTCTCAAGGCGCGCAAAGACCGAAATGTAGTCAGAACCCCAGAACCGTCGGATCCCACCAAACGATTCGGTCGACACGGCGACTTGGTCGATGAAGACCGCAGCGTACGTCTTTGTCCATCCCTCGAGGTCAACGGGATCATAGGGGTGGGAGCAGAGTGTGTAGTCCGGGCCGGGCTCAATGACTGGGTCCGCATCCGCATCCGCATCCGCATCCGCATCCGCATCCGCATCCGCATCCGCATCCGCATCCGCATCCGCATCCGCGTCCGC
>DEBL01000126.1 GCA_002348535.1 Deltaproteobacteria bacterium UBA2957
TCGGCGTAGCAACAGAGTTGAACGATGAAGTAGGGTTTCACCGATTGGGCGAGCTTGGTGTCCCACGGTTCATAGTGGTGTTCCCCCCACGCCGATGACCCCGATCTGCGGTACAAAAAGTCGGCGTATCCGGCAAAGGAACCGGATCGCAGGTAGGCTTGGAAGATCACGTCATGACCGGCCTTCATGGCCGCAATGGTGTCGTGAAACATGGTATCGGGGTCACCGTCATCGACGGTGTAGACGCTCTTGCCTTCGGATTGCAGCTGGGCCAAAAAAGCAGCCTCATGGTCGAGCCCTTGCTGCTGCAAAATCGCGTTTTCTTCCGAGTCGGGATCGCGCTGAATGCCGCGGTCGGGATTCTCAATCCGGTAGCGGGTCATCCAAGAGGCGAAGGGCGACGCCACAAAGCGCATCAAGTCGCTTGGCGAGTACTGCAGGGTTCCGGATGGCTGGTGTTTCTTCATGCGAACATTTCCCGCATAATGATGCCAGATTCAACCGCTTTTGCATCGAAATGCCGTCGGTGCTCACCGTGGAGGGAGATCCGTGTCCACCTCAACCCCCATTGCCGATTCCAAGCCAGGCGCACTCGACAAGGTCGCGCTGGGGTGCGCCATCTGGTTCGTCCTCACGAGCTGGGTATGGGCCTACCTCATGAACGTATTGATTGCGCTACCCGTGGGCTTGATCGCCACTGGGTTGTGGTGGCGGAGCCGAAATCGCGGTCACCGTTCCAGTGTCTCCCGAGCGACCGGAAGATTGCTCGTTTTCGGCGTCATCAGCGCGGCCGCCGCAATTACGCAGTTCCAATGAAAAAAGGCCGAACACCCCGTGGTGTTCGGCCCCTTCCGAGCGGGGCAACCGTTGGGTCGCCTCGCCGGTGGCTTACTCGGCCATCTCGAGCGTAATGCTTGGAAAGTTTACGGCTGCGCGATCGAAGGTGATCGTCTCGGCGCTGTGACCAAAGTAGTCGACGCCGGGGACGGGTGCCCATTCGCCGCCACCCTCCATGTACAAGAACACCCATACGTAGTACTCGCCCGTCGCAATCAAGGGGCTGAACTCCACCACGTAGGGTTCACCCGCCACCACCTCGGGGGCATCAATCTCCGTCACAGTGACGTTGGGCGGTCCGGCGGGGGTGAGGGTGTCATACAACGATATGGCCATGGCGCGTGGTGTGCCTTCGAGCGGAGTCGGAATCTCGATGGAACCGCAAAATCCATAGTCGGCACCGCAGGTTCCCACCTCGTCCTCAGCAGAACCATCGTCGGACTCCGACTCGTCTTCTGCGTCGTCCGCGTCCACCTCAGACTCGTCATCTGAGTCTGTTGCAGGGTCTACGGTGTTGGCGGTGTCGTCGGCACCGGTATCGTTGGCGTCATCCGAGCAGGCGAACAAACCGCCCAAGATAAGCATTGAAGAGAGAGTCATGATGATGGTCCTTTGTCAGGGTGGGTTGCGCCCGGCCTAAATGGTGTGCAGGTACTCGAGCAAAGCGGCTTTCTCGGTCTCGGTGAGCGAGAACGAGAAGAAGTTGTTTTTGTAGTCGACGAGGTCTTCGAGTTTGTCGAATCGCCCGTTGTGTAGAAGCAGGGCTTCATCCCAAATGTTGATGAGCGTCGGCGCCTTGAACAGGCCGGATGGACGGTCTGGGCGTGGTTCAAAGGCGAGAATTTCGCCGACGATGTCATCGTCTCCGAGGGCGCGGTCACCGGCAAGCAGCAGCAACAGCGAACCCGCCGGCTCCGGGAAGATGGCCGCAAAGGGCGGACCAAGAATCACGCCAGACCGCGCCTGCCCTGTACCGATGTCGTACATCATGGGTTCGACGTCGCGCTCAGACCCACCGAACGGCTCATCTTCGACCGGTGTTCCACTCGTGAACTCGGGACCCATGTGACAGCTTGCACAGGCCTGCTCAAAGATCCGTTGCCCTTCGGCGACCCGTTCCGGGTCTGTGGCCGGAGCCTGCAGGGTCGGAATACCATCGGCGATGTACGTCGAGAGCGCCGTCAGGTCGGCCTCATCGAGCCCCTGACCGCCCAGACGCTCGGGCAGAACAATCTCCAAGAACTCGGTGATGTTGGCGTGGGTTGCGGAGTAGTGGAGCCACCCACGCCCCGCGGTGCCCCCGCGAAGCGAGTTTGTGCGCCGCTCACCCTCAACGGTTCCCCACGCGCTGCCGTCACTGCCCCCATCGGGGTGGCACGAAACACAGGCCGCATGAGGATGACCCGATAGCCCCGGGTATTTCGCAGGATTCGACGACATAAACAAGGTCTTGCCTCGACGCATGACCGGATCCATGGGGTCGGTGTCTGTGAGGGCAATCTGACCAATTTCACTGAGCATCGGAGAGGATTGGAGGGTTGAATTGTCTCGGGTGAAGGTCTCTCGGGTGGCCAGCGAGACCGTGACCTGAGCTGTGTCTTGCAGCCAATACGGCGTGAACAGGGGCCGAGGCAGGGAATCTCCCGCATAGGCGCTCGTGTCGATCACCGAGACAAACAAAGAGTTGTCGTAGGCAACGTAGGCTCGGCGACCATCAGACGACATCGCGAGGCCAGTCGGGTTTGAGCCCGAAAGCGTAAAGTGGTTGATCGATGCCGGCTGCAGCGTAGAGCCGTCAAGCACCGCAATCATGTCGGCCACGTGGCTCAGCGCCAACACCCTGCGACCGCCGCGGGTGTATCCGAGGTAGCGAATCGCCCCCATGGGCATGAACGGGGTCTGGGCACCGGGCGTGATGGTTCCCGGATAAAAGTACAGCTCTTCACGCTCGCCACCGAGTTCACCGGCAAATCGAGGCGTGACGAACTCGATGTCGTTGGTGGGGGCCGCGCACTTCAGGAAGTCCTCGGACGTGTCAACCACATCCTGCGCCAGCTGCCAAGGCATGTTTCGCCCCTTCGCCGATTCCGTGAAGTTCACGGGGTAGAGAACAGCCGGGTTGTTGGCGCCCTTCCGCGTCTGCGCGATTCCCCAAGAAGAGAGGTCGCCCTCGAGGGCAGGAAAGCCCGGACTCTTCAAGCCGGGTAACAAGCCATACTGGCCGCTCGGGTGCAAGAACACACCGGCGAGCATCTTGGGCACACCTTCAAAGCTGAGGTCCTTGGCGGACCACGTCTCAAAGATGGGGATGGACCGCACACAGTCCGCCGGCTCCTCGTTGAATTGGTCGTCAAACGTGACCTCGTTGACCACCGCCAAGGAGACCGTATCGATGACGCTCATCCACCCCTGATTTGAGGCGATGGGCCCGCGAGGCAGAAAGTGCGCGACATACAGATGCTCACCATCCGGACTGACCGACATACCGGTGGGTCGCCGTCCGACGGCAATCTGACTCACCACGCTGAATCCTCCAACCACCCGCTCAAGCACGGTGATTGTGTCGGATACATACGAAGACACGAAGGCATGCGTGCCATCGGGTGACATCACAACATGCCGCGGCTCTCGTCCAACCCCATCCACTTCGCCGAACACCTGGTGCACCGTCGCGCTCTCTGTGTCCACCACCACCAGTTGATTGCAGTGCGAAGAGACCGTGAGCGCGAAGGCATCGTCGGGACTCAGCGCCACGGATGTAGGCCGGCCTGGAATGGGGATCTCGGTCCGCTCGTCGGATGCCAAGTCCACTGCGGTCAGGAGGTCGCCATCGGGGAAGACGCTCCAGAGCCCCTCATCATCGCTTGAGAGGGCGATGGGTCCCGAGTTGGTCGCGGACCAGTCGCTCTGCAGGCCCTCCAGTGAAACGGTGAGCGTGACCTCATCGTCGGCTTCAAGGCCGAAGGCAAAGTGCGCGAATCCCTCATGATTGACCTGAGCCAATCGAAAATCACGCTCCTCGGTCGCGGGCGCCCACGGGTCGACGCGAAAGTCATGCACACGGTCTGATGTGCTGGACTCGATCGACAACACGCCCTCACTCAAGCCCGACTCGAGCGGCGCCACATACAGGTCGACTCGCACCAGCGATTCATCCGCACGGAGTGTCTTGGCCGCTGCCACGACGTCCCACCCTTCCGTGTCGCCGACGACTTTGACGGCATCCTCTTTGGGCTGAAAACCCTCTGCATCGAGTGACGGGTGCAGCATATCGACCGTGACGGTGAATTTTACATCCACCATCTGTTCATCAACATCGTCGACGGGCCAAGCGGGTTCCGTGCCAGCAAGTGGATTGAAGGGGTCTAAACAAACGAGTGCATCGGTGGTGTCGTCGGCATCGGGCCTCGAGGCCCCATCGGGGACACGAATTTCGCCGTCGCAGCCCATCGACAGCCCCATCATCACCACAGCAAGTCGTCTCAAAATCCCCTCCCCAGCGGAACATCGCGGTCAACCAACCGAGTGGCCAATCCGTACCTTCAGTCTCTCAGCGCAGCAGGTCGGGCATTTACCTACTAATGAGTCGAATGT
>DEBL01000024.1 GCA_002348535.1 Deltaproteobacteria bacterium UBA2957
CAGATGATGCAGGGACAAGACCCCATGCAACAGGGACAGATGATGCCGAACAACCCGGAGCCACCGCCAATGGGGAACATGGGAGGTCCCGGCGACCCGAACGGTGACCCACCCCCGCCCGATGAGATGCCGCCGGAGGAATAGTTACCCGACTCGCACAGCAATGTGGCATCATCGAGGTTGAATCTTGGAGAGTGTGTGAGCCCCCTTGTCCCTTTGACCGTTGCGATCGCTGTCGTGTCTGGATGCGCAGCCAGCGACACCGAGAAGACCTACTACGGGGACCCGTCGGCGGACGATCTGCTGCACCTCACCCCCGACACGGGCTCTGATGGTGGATCGGGAGAGTTAGGAGATTGCCGAAACGTCACGACCCAGATCAACGGTCGAGCCGCTGATGGGGTCAGCGACCCGCGCGTTGGAGACAGCTGGGTCGTCCGCATGTACTGCGACGGCGCCCTGCTTACTGGCGCGAATCGGCTCTTTTTTCAGCCCGCCAACGTCGCCGTTGTCGATGATGTCTCCACGGATGCTTACTTCGTTGCGCAGGGGGCCAGCAAACTGACCATGCAGTCCGGCAACTTCATCTACACCAAGCCCATCGCGGTCAAGCCAGCCCTGTGAGCCTGATCTCATTCATTGCACTGGTTGCGTGCCACACTGGTTCTCCGGTCGATAAGGATGGAACCACCGATCGGTTGTTCCCAAAGACACCCTTGTCTGACGCCCCGTGCATTGAAGATCAAGATTGCATAGTGACTCATCTCGTCGACGGGTCGTGCTGCAGTGACCCGGAATACGCAAAGAAAAACCTGTACACGCGCGATCAATACCTACAGCTTGTCGCTCACCAAGATCTCGTATGCACCGAGAGCAAGGGGCATTACTCCTGCCCAAGCCATGAAGCACCCGGACACGTCGACACCGTATTTCATGGTGCGTGCGTCGAGCAGCGGTGCGTCCTGAAGTCTGTGCCCGCAGAGGCGCCCCATTCGCCGCACATAAACCCCCCGTCTACGGAAGGCACAGGCATTCAACCTGCACCGCCGCCAGAATCCGGCCAGCAGCCCGAACCGACGACCACGGCTGCGTCCCCAAAAGCTGAGGGCTGAAGCTGAACGCGATACGCATGCGTGGGAGGCATCATGGACCCGTATGTTTATCAATATTCGATCGGCGGCATCGTATTCGGCGTCGGCTTGTATTTCGGCTTCCGCCAAGGCGCGCTCGGGTTTGAGGGTCGTCCCCTTCGAAACTTGCTTGCGATGGTCGCTGGGTTGGCCTTTTTCATGGGGTTGCAGGGGTGGCTGCAGTACGGGGAAATGGCCGTGGCTGAACCGGTTCAGTACGCCGGCAAAGGGCTTCCAGAGGGCGTAAAGGGGCAGCCTGTTGATTACGCAATCATGGTGGCCTACTTTGCCGCCATGCTGATCATCGGGACGTGGTTCGGACGTGGTCAACAAAACACGAAGGACTTTTTCTTTGGCGGACAACGGTTCAGCTGGTGGTTGATCAGCTTCTCCCTTATTGCCACCACCATCGGTTCGTACAGCTTCGTCAAGTACTCAAAAGTCGCCTACGGATACGGAATCGCGTCGAGCCAAACCTACCTAAACGACTGGTTCTGGGTGCCGCTGATGCTGTTCGGTTGGTTGCCGATCTTGTATTTCTCTCGGTTGGTTTCCATCCCCGAGTACTTTGAGCGGCGGTTCGGCCGAAGAGAGCGACGCGTTGCGACTTGGCTGCTGCTTGTGTACCTGATTGGATACGTGGGCATCAACCTGTTCACGATGGGTCAAGCCCTCAACATCTTGTTGGGCTGGCCAGTCTTCCTTTGTGCAGCCGCTGTGGCCGCAATTTCAGCGGTCTACGTCACATCGGGCGGCCAAACATCTGTAATCATGACCGACCTATTCCAAGGTGTGATGCTGCTGGTGACGGGATTCATTCTGCTGTACCTCGGCGTCGACTATTTGGGCGGTTTCGACGCTTTTTGGTCCCATCTGCCGCGAGAGCATCGGATGGCTTTCACGAACTTCAACACCGACCCGAGCTACCACAGTGTTGGATTATTTTGGCAAGACGGCATGGCCAACACCGCCATGTTCCTGTTTTTGAATCAAGGCATGGCCATGCGCTTGCTGTCGGCTCGTTCAATCAAAGACAGCCGCCGTGCAGTCATCGTCACGAGCGTTGTCCTCATGCCTGTGGCCGCGATGGTGGTTGCGAGCGGAGGCTGGGTTGCCAAAGCACTCGTACATTCAGGCCACCTGCCCCCCGACATCCAGGCCAAAGAGGCATTCTTTATCGCCGCGGACTTCTTGTCCCGACCGGGCGTATTCGGACTCATCATGGCCGCACTCACGGCGGCCCTCATGTCCACCGTAGACACCTTGATCACTGCTGTGGCCGCGATCTATGTCAACGATATTTACAAGCCCAAGAACCCCAATGCTAACGAACAGCAACTGCTCAACGCCGCCCGCGTATCTTCAGTGAGCGTCACCGCTTTTGGGGTTGCGTTGGTACCGATCTTCATGGGTTTCGATTCCATTTACTCTGCGCATGGAGCATTTACCGCCGCGGTCACCCCTCCGCTGGTGGTTTCACTGCTGTTGGGAGTCTTCTGGCACCGGTTCAGCGCCACCGCGGCCTTCATGACCATGGTTGGCGGCAGTGCCCTCATTTTGGGCAGTGTAGTCTGGCCTGAAATTATCACGCCATTCGCCCATGGCGTGCCGATGAAAGAAGTCGGAGATGAGTTTCTTTCCGGGAAGAATCAATACAAGTTTATGCGCGCCTTCTTTGGACTCAGCGTCTGTTTCGCCATCGGAATTGTGAGCGGCTTCGTCACGCGCGGCCGCCCGGTGGAGCAGCTTAAAGGCTTGGTCTGGGGGACGGTCGGTGACGCAATACGCCTCTTCTACGGTGGCAGACGCGGAGCAGACGATGAGAGCGCTTGGATCGACGCAGGCTACAAAACCTCCGATGTTACCGCGTTTGATGAATCGGTAAACCTTCCCTTGGTGAATGTGAGCGGTGGGCTGGCCAACGCAGCCGATGCGCAAGTCGGCGACATTCTGTACATCACGGATTCGAGATGGTGGCTGGGTGGGCTGCGTTCGGGCCACGCCCGAATTGCGGCCATCGACGCAGGAGATGACTCCGCAACCGTCCACCTCGGTTCCGATCTCGTCACGCGCATCATTACCGATGCGAGGGTTGGAGCATCGCTCCGGGTGAAACGCCTCTACTGAGCGAGACGCGCCTGTTCTCGGACGTAGATGGTCTTCCGAACGGTCGCGACGAGCTCACCGGCTTCGTCGACGATGTTCATGTCAAATGCTGCAAAGTGCTTGACCCCGCCTCGCGTGGCTTCTCGAATCGCATCCAGTTGCTCGTCATTGATCGTCATTTTCGTTGAGACCGTGCCCCGCCCCGGCCGCACAAACTTGATCTCTCCGCGTTGGTCCCAGACTCTGTAGGTCGGGCCTAAACGTTTCATCAACATGATCATGTAAAACGGATCCGTCATGCTGAAGAGGCTTCCGCCGAACTGGGTCCCCACATAGTTTTGGTTGAACCAACGAAGTTTCATTCGTACTCGAACTTCAGACCAATCATGGGCCACGTGGGTCACGCGAACCCCGGCACCAATGTACGGGGGGTAGATGTTAATGATGAACTTGAAGAGTCGCGGCCCCATGCGCTTCAACCTACCGGAGGTGTGCAAACCTCGCCAACCGTGAGAGGATCAATGCCATGAATGCAGGTTTGAAATGGGTAGCCCGCATGGGGTTGGTCGGAATCGGAACCGGATTGGCATACACGGTTGTTGCCTCCATCGAAGGCGCGTACCGCGTTCATGAAATGGAGATTGCCACTCGGCCCATCTTTGACCCACCCGGCCTCAAGTATGCACAAGTTGTCCCTCCCGAACGGGATGGCGTCCGCGGCTGGGTCGCGGGGATGACGCCCCCGCCGCGAAAGGCTGGCACAAAGCGGGTGCTAGCCGTTGGCGACAGCCTGACGTGGGGCTTGGGCGTAACGCTGCAGGAAGCATGGCCTGCCGAGCTCGAGGGACTGCTATCCAACGTCGAGGTCTTTAACCTCGGAATGTGCGGATACGACGCCGAGCAGGGGATCAGCCTCATCACACATCACCTCGCAGACTGGCAGGCAGACTTGGTTGTCTGGGCTCACTACACCAACGATGTCGACCCCACCTTTCTTATGTTTGGGGCGCATGACGAACACCCTGTGTTCGTGGGTACCAACATTCCTGAGCCGGCTCGGCTCGCACCCGAAGCCCTTTCCCTTTGGCTGGTGCGTAACAGCGCCATGTTTCGCTCTGTGCAGGCGGCCAAGCTGGCTCGCGTGCTGTCCAGTGGGCATACGCCGGTCGCCCCAGCAGGATGGTACGAGAGCCAGTTGCGAAGCCTCAAGCAATGGTCCAGCGTGACCCAAACTCCGGTGGTTGCCGTCGCACTCCCCGACCACACGCAAGCCAATCCCGATTTGTGCTCGACCTTTATCGCAGAAAAGGACTGCAAGGACCAAGCCGCTGCCTACCGTCGAATCACCGAAAGCTTGAGCCGTTCCGGGCTGCAGTGGATCGACGGGCAGCGAATCTATCAAGCGAGTGGAGCGCCCCATTTCATGGGGGCCGACCGGGACACGGGCCACCCTACTCCGGAAGGTCATCGGGTACTCGCGCGAGGCCTCGCACCCCTGATTGCCGCAGCCCTGAGCGCTTCACCGTAAGTACCCCAAACGTAAAGAGGCCACCCAATCATGGGTGGCCTCCTTGTTGACGCTCGAGACGTTCAGTTTAGCGGGGTCCGCAATCCGAGCAGTCGGTGCCAAGGTCACAGACCGAGGTGTCGGAATCGGGACCGCCATCGTCGCACTCACCGTCCTCGGCGAAGGTGCACGAGTCATCGCACATCCCCGAAGTGCTTGAGCCGCCACCGCTCTCCTCGCCGCAGGCGGTGGGAATGTCGTACTCAATCAGGTCGTCTTCAATCCGGTCGCCCAAGTCCTGAACGAGGTTCTCGAAGTCAGAGTCGATGAACGTGGTCACGATGTCGTAGCCAAGGTAGCTGGCAATCGCGTCTACGATGCCTGTGCTGCAGCCCGAGCCCCAGCTGGTGCTCGACGATGGGTCGCCCACAATGATGTGCGAGAGCTCAACTTCGCCACCAATGCTCGATCCGGTGATGTCCAGTTCCACTGTGCCTTGGTAACGC
Organism: Deltaproteobacteria bacterium UBA2957; assembly: GCA_002348535.1. Lineage (GTDB taxonomy): Bacteria > Myxococcota_A > UBA796 > UBA796 > UBA796 > UBA796. Next base: position 5,250 of record DEBL01000024.1, read on the forward strand.
ACAGCGACCGGGCCGATGTCGATTTCACAATCGCCACTCAACACGCCCGTACCGACATAATCAGCCGTCATCGTGACATTGGTGTCGATGATCACGTCAACGGTGGTTCCATCTTCACCACCGGTGGCTGAAGTCGTGTCGGGATTGACCGATACCCGCTTCCCGCTGAGGTCCCATGAACCAACACCGAACAAGATGTCATCCGATGTATCAGCGCTTGTCCAAGTCCAAGTGCCCATCCAATCCATGGTCAAGTCCAACGCTTCGTCGACACACGCCTCACCCGAGAAGTCCATGCCATCGCAATCTTCATCGATGCCATTGCCGCTGATCTCGGTGCCGTCTGGGTTCGCGGTCCGGTTCGTGTCATCGCAGTCTTCATCGTTGGCAACGAAACCGTCGGGCTCTTCGCAGGCTTCCACGTCGACATCGGGGTCGCCGAATCCATCATTGTCGTAGTCTTCGTAGAACGTGGAGGTCTCAAGACCTTCATCGATGCGATCGTCGCAATCGTCGTCTTCGCCGTTGCATCGCTCCTCAGCGCCCGGGTAAATGTTTCGGTCACCGTCGTCGCAGTCCCCTTCACCAACGGTAAAACCGTCGCGGTCGTCGTCTTTGTTGTTGTCAGCGTCGGCGTCGGCGTCAGC
>DEBL01000224.1 GCA_002348535.1 Deltaproteobacteria bacterium UBA2957
CACCATCTCAATCACACCATCCGATTCAGCTACCGTCTGGGTGTGGTCGAAAATGCGTGTGCCCACACCCACATCCGTGGGCCGACTCGACTCGGGACCCAGATAAACCACCTCGATCTGAGAATCGAAGAACCGCACATAAAGCGACCACATCGCGGAACCGGCAATTTTTCGTTCCGCCCGCCATGCGTGAGCGCGTTCAGTCGACGCAGCCAGCCGATCTTGTGAAGCCCGACGGGTGAGTTCTTCAGCCCACTGCTGGTGGCGTTTCGACTGAGCAAGGTGGGCACCCCAACTGGCCAAGTCGACGACCTCACCCTCCACCGTTTCACTGCTTTCCACCCGTTCAATTTCTTTGTCTAATTCGAGCTCAGCTTTCGCTTGAATGAGCGGATCGAGCAACGCGTTGGTCGGGTGGTTCTCAGCGTGATCGAGCGCGAGTTTCCATTCCATGGCGAAATCACTGATGGGGGCAACCGCCTTCGCTTGAACCTGGGACCATGCGTCGTAGTTGCTCATCAAGGACTCGATCGATTCGCGTAACGAACCATCGACAACCGCATGCACATGCACCAGTTCAATCGCATCTCCAAGCACCGAAGGCAATACCGCATCACGCACGGTTTGAACCCGCGGGTTTAATGCATCAATGCGTGCCCGAATCAAGCCGCTAAACCATTCGGATTTGGTCACCGTGGACCGCAACCGGGTCAACGCTTCTGGATCACCAGACCACGTTGTGGGGTTCAAGACATGCACACCAAACCCCACCCGTTCATCTGCATCGCTGAACGGTGCCCCGCGTTTCAGTCCCTCTGCTTCACGCGCCAGGGCATTGGTGACTGCAGCGCTATATTGCTCAAGTCTTGTCATTGGTCGCATTGTTCAATGTCCCTTTTGGCATGGCCAATCTTTCGATACAACGAATTGCATTCTGTTTGACGTTGTTTGGGCGAGGCATCAACCCAATCTGAAAACGAACCTTCATCCGAATCAAGAATCCAGACCAGCGTTTTCAATGCGTCTGTGTTGGATACGGGCACCACCTGATAGCCACCGACCGGCCGACCATGTTCATCGAGCACAGCCTGACCGTACCGATCCAGAAACGACTCCATCAGCGTTCGGGTCTCTTCAACACCGCGACACAAACCCCGGCCTCGACCACGCTCTGCAGCCGCCAACTCCAACAACGTGATGTCCGGTACCGTCCCGTGACACACAAGCAAGTAAATCGCGGACTTTTTGAAGCTGGCACGCTCATAGTCTTTCGCTACAGCGCGGCGCTTGAATCGCTCAATTTCACGGCGTTTTTCTTGTCCAATGCGAACGGCAGCCAACACTTCCAAGTGTCGCAGCCTCTGCACGTCCATCAATGCTTCCGGCGAAATCGATTCGTGGGCATCGGCAAAAATACCTGCGGAATCCAAAATCGAACCTTCGGCCAAATCGGTTCGACCCTCTTCGTCGTGGATGCCATTCAACCGGGGTTCATGCCGACCGGCAGTGTGCGCCGAGTTTCGAACATCTCGAGCGATGCGCTCGATAATTTTCATCAGATACCCGGTGGCAGGACCGGTGCGAGAATCGACCGCAATCAAGGGAATTCCTTCCTTGTCAGACAATCGGGCCCATAACTTCACGGTGACTTCCTGGGTCAAGTCCTCCGACTCGGGGAACCGACACCGAAACCAATCTTGGGTCCACCTGTGCCACAACTTGCGGGTCATCACCCGAATCCAATGGCTCACTCGGGGATCATCAAAGGCCCGCTGCGCCGCCTCTATGCCCTGCCATTGGGTGCGATTCCACGCCTCTATCAGACTCCAGGGGCATTCTTTGGCCTCGATGCTCAACCGTTCCTCCACTGCCACCGGCGGCACCGGAGGGGCAGGTGAAACAGTGTACGCGATCGATGCATCAAACATCGTTTCATCCCATTCTTCAGCGCACCCATCATCAAAACCACACATGGCCACATCTCGCTCAAGCCGGGAGAAACTAAGGTCAGCATTGGGGTGTCGCTGCGCGGGTGGGTGTGACATGCGGTCTCTACTGGTGATGCAAAAGTGTCGTTCATCATTTCCCAACGAGTTCGAAAAATACTTCGGACATGGGTCCGCCCAATGCGCGCATCAAACGATCACTTTTCAGTCTTGATTGATGACGCTTGACTGCCAAAAGCTCAGCACCCGAAGCATGCACACAGCCACAGCAGCAAGGTCATCGGGAGCGACAGAATGAGCTTCTGTACCAGGGTCATGAACCATCGCGTTGCCCATCGTACGCAACACGTGAAGATACCCAATTACCCAGCGGGGTACACCCCGATCCCGAAGGGACTCAACTTTCCATGCCAAGTCTCTTCCTTGCCCATCGAATTCTCGGACCACCCGCTCCACCAAGATTCGACCGGACGCGGCAATCACGGTTGGTGCCGGCAGGTCGCTGGCCAGTGATCTCGCCAGCTCGAGAAAAACACGAGGATCTCCACCGCGTTGCTCGGTCGCCCACTGCAGTTGTGCGTACAAGTCGTCTCGAATCAACTTGAACACCTCGCTATGCACCACACTTTGAGAAAAGCCCAAATGTTCATCGACAGCCTCACACAACTCTTCGACACGACGCTCATCGCGTTCAATCACCACCAACCGTTGCAATGAAGGCAGTCGTCGGGCCGCCGCACGCGCTGAATCTACCAACACTGCACCAAGCACACTCATCGGAACACCCAACCCACCCGCACCCAACAACGGCAAAACAACCGTACCCAAGTCCACCCCATGGGCTTCCAAAATCGCCAAGGATGCAAATGCATCATCAAAGGTCCTGCGTGCACCCGTCACCGTTCGGCCAACTCGGTGTACACACACCATCCGTTGGGGTCGAAAGGTGTTTCGATCGGGCAACTGCAACGGCTCGCTAATCCACAGGTCCATACCTTCTTCGAGTCGCAATCGAGAAAGATCACGAGCGACAAACGGATTCACGCCATGATCCATCAATTGGCCAATGAGAAACTTCCTATTCCATTCCTGATAGGCGGGGGAACGATGAAGCTCCTCCATCCGGTCAAAATCACCTTGAGTGACCGAAACGAACAGCACATCGAGGCGTTCCTGCCACGAAAACAGGTCGCCGTGACGAATCTCGAACGAACACGGACCAGAGGGCCCAACCAAACTCACGTGGGTGCGTACTTCTGTCACCTGTTCTCCCTTCGCGAAATTTTCTCCGCATTCATGACCAGTTGAACGGCAACACATCGATCGGGCGCACCCGGTCAGCCATGCCGTATTGTTCCCACCATGCCTGCAGTTGTTCGGGCGGCTCAGGGCACACCTTGCCCCCGATTTCCGTACAAAACAATTCGGCTATCCAAAACCAAGGGTGACCGTGCCCCGTCAACTGTGTTCTTTACTGCGAGTCGAATCGGGCGCGGTGCATTCGGAAAGACCACCGATGTCCAACCAGCAATGACCAGCCATAAGTGACCAAGCGATAGATCCGTCCCCAATTCGTTGCTCCATGCAAACACCCTTTGATTCACCGAAGCTGGCACCTTGACGCCACGCGCGTGGCACGCTTTCAACGACCATGCCAATCGGTATGTTTTGTTGATGTCTTGATCGGAATCGAGGCCATCGGGATCGACCCCATTGATGGCCTCATCAACTTTAGCCCGCTGAGCCTCACTCAACTGACACACTCGAAGGAGGGTGAGGTCAGGATGGCTAGCTAAAAACATCTCGGCATCTGCACCCAAGTCATCGACTGCACTTGGTAAGCCACTATGAGCAAAGTTTAGGGATCTCATGAGGGCACTCCGAGAGGAGGAATCGTACCCCTTCCAATGCTCCCAAAACAACCCATAAAAAGGGCGCTTCGAGTTCAACTTGTGGCTACCCGCGGCTAACCATGTCCGAATCCTTTTAGCTTGCCGTTGGACCTTGTGAACCCCTTGCCGCAACAAGGGGACGGTGTTGGGGCTTTTCGAATGTATCCAAGTCCCCAGCACCATTTTCTACATTTCACCTAAAAGATAAGGAGATATCACAATGCCCAAAACACCTTGCGAGCCAGCCGGACTGCAAGCGGCGCTTGCAGCAGCCGAACGGGCCGAAGGGGCCTACAAGGTTTACTTGGCCGTGTGCGCCGACCCCACATTCACCGGGCGCTTCAGTTGCACCCGCGATGGTGTGCAGTACCTCGACAACCGCAAGATGCACGAGCCCGACTACGCAACGCTCACGGTTCATTTGGCCAGAGACTGGCGGGTCGTGGTCAGCCGCGAAGACCTCAAAGCGGGCATCATGGCCGCTTTTACTACCATTGAACCACGGTTGGTGTACGGCACCTCGGTGTCGGTCGACTTCACCGAGAAGGTTCGCGAGTTCTTGTCGCTCAACCCGCCGTCGTTCAGGCGGTACGACATCACCACCGACGCGGTGGCCAAGTTCGTCGACCCAGAGGGGTTTCGCGACCAACAGCGATTGATGGAAATGAAGATTTCCAAGGCGCTGCGCAGCTTCGGACTGCAGAAGGTTCGCATCAGCCACAAGGGGGAGCGAAAAATGAGGTGGTTTCCCATTGATGGGCCATAGGCCCTCATTGGCTCTCGAGAGCCAGACCACTGGGGCGGTGCGAGTGGTGTCCTCTGCCTCAGCGGTCTCTTTTCCCCATTGCTACCCACCAGAACCATCGCAGGTTGATCGACTCTCGCCTGCTTCATTCTTTTTTCTTCGTCCAAATCCAAGGAGGCCCCATGACCACCCGACGCGACGTATTCACCGCAGGTCTCGCCGTGTTTGTGGGCGTACAATCGCTCGCTCAGCACGAAACCAATTCACGCCTTGATGCCCGTGGTGAACACCTCAACGACCGAATTGAGGCCCTCGGCTCTCGGCTCAGCCAAACCGAACAACGGGCATCCGATCGCAGGCTGGAATTGGCCAACCAGCAACTGGTACTGATCCAAGAAGACCGCTCGCTGGGTGCACGAATTGACGCGGTCGCGGACAACGTTGCGTCGATCGAGACGGCCACGCGACGTGACCGAACCAACCTGCGCGAAACCGGAGAGAACGTCGAAGATGTGCTCGCGCGGCTCGGTGACGTTGAGGTCGCCGTTGGGATGCCGGGCAGCGACGTCATAATTGAACCCGAAGTGGACTTGATTCGCCCAAGCCAAACGCTCAAGAATTGCCAATCCGAGTTCACGAGCATTGACTGGCAGCAGCATCGCTCATGGGCCATTGATGGGATCAAGCGCGGCTGGTCGTGCAGACGGATGGGGGCTTCCCTCGTTCGTGCTGGGCAGGTCAAAGGCACCGATGCCATTGCCGTGTGCGCCACCCTGTACCCCAGCTTGCCGTGGTCCAACAACCAGCGCCGGGTTCAGCGTTGGTCGCGCGGTGGGGTCAAGTGCCACTCCTTGGCGCAGCTGCTCAAGGAGAAGTCAAAATGATGCTGTTCGCACTCATCCCCGTCGCCATGGCGGGCCCAACCCAAACCATCGATTTTGACGCGGTCACCGTCGAAGGCCATCGCACGGGGCCCGGTGTAAACCTCGTGACCGACACCACCCGAGACATTTGTCCCGATACCGAAGGCGCGGACTCGCCGGGCTGGGTCGAGTGCGTGGTGAACCTCAGCTACAGCGACATCAAATCACTCTGCTCCTCACTCGGCCCCAGTGCCTTGGCGGCCGTACGAACCATCGTGAACCAACCCTCACGCCACACCGACTTCGACCAAGACGTCGATGGCGAGCGCATGCAGTGGAAAGGCTGTTTTTACAACTCCCGTTCCGGCGGAAGACTGGAAACCTTCGAGTGGTATGGAACGGGGAGTGGGTGGATCGTGACCAACTCGGCAGCGATTTACGGCGATTCAGACTCGCCAACTCAGACCTCCCTGTCGGTGTTTGATGGCTTTGAGCGGTCCGATGGGTCTGACGACGGCCTATCGGTTGAGTTTCAGGCCACCTTCGCCTACTTGCTTCGGCGAACGCGGTACCCGGGTGTGTGGACGGCCGTCCCATCCCAAACCAATCAAGACTCCATCAACGCCGCCATCAAACAAGCGGGCTATCGGCCACCGTATTGCGGGAGCCGCGAAACCGGCAGCACGACGGAGCGCGACTGTGCAGTGTTGCCACGATTGTCGGTCGTTGCCGTATCGCCCACCATGATGGCGGTGCAGTCATTCCTCCCCGAACGCCTCGGCTACGCAGTCGCTGGCATTTTTTGGCGATCCGAGACGGGGTTCGACATCGCAAGCGTTGAGCCATGAGTGAACTGTGGCTTCTCTTCGAGTTGCTGCCGGGCGACCAACTGTTTTGGGTCGAAACCGGACGGGATCTGCTTCCGGTGGTGGCTCAAATCAGCCGCATTGGACTGTTGTG
>DEBL01000406.1 GCA_002348535.1 Deltaproteobacteria bacterium UBA2957
CGCCTCGAAAAGCTCATCTTGGCGCCGGACCGAGAGCACATCAACCGCGACTGGGTGGGGCAAGACGCCGGAAAGATGCTGCGGGAGATTGACGTGCCATTCAAGGGCGATCCCCGGCTGATCATCTGCGAAGTTCCGGCTTCGCACCCTTTCATTCAGTTGGAGAAGTTGATGCCGGTGGTTGGCATTTGCAGGGTTGCAGATGTTCATCAAGGCATCGATCTCGCCAAGGAGGCGGAGCATGGGTATCGCCACACCGCAAGCATGTACTCGCGGAATTTGGATGCCCTTCATCGCATGGCGTGCGTCATGAACTGCTCCATTTTCGTGAAAAATGCCCCCAACTACGCTGGCCTCGGTTTTGGGGGCGAGGGCTACACGAGCTTCACCATTGCGAGCCCCACCGGCGACGGCTTGACCACCGCACGGACATGGACCCGTGAACGCCGGTGTACGCTTGCGGGCTACTTCCGCATTGTGTGACCGTCTGTGAGTCTTGAGGCACTCGCACTGCTCGAGCTGGACGGCGTTGCGTCGGGGCTGGCTGCCCTTGATTCCATGGTGAAGCAGTCACCCGTTGAGGTGTTGGAAGCGAACCTTGTGGAGCCCGGCACCTTTGTTGTTCTCGTTGCTGGCGGTGTTGCGGAGGTAGAGGAGAGCCACGCTCGGGCGCTCGATACCCATGGTGACGCCATACGGTCTGAACTGTTGCTCCCCATGGTTCACGAGGCGCTAATGAGTGGACTGCGCGGTTCTGAACGGCGCGAAACTATCGATACGCTTGGAATTGTCGAGGGAACCGACATTGCTGCAACGTTGTTGAGCGCCGATCGCGCCCTAAAAGACTCCAATGTGCGCCTTGTGGGCGTGCGTGTCGCGGTGGCGTTGGGCGGAAGAGCGTACTTCTTGGTTGCGGGAGCCCAACACGACGTCGAGGCCGCATTGGCCGTTTCTCGTGAGATGCTGAGTTTGCGGGGACGTCTGCATCGGATCGAATGCGTCCCGCGACCGCATTCGGAAATGGTGGAATGGTTGCTTCGTCCCGCTCCGTTTAAGGTTGGTTAGGAGGGTTGGTATGGAACTGGCGCGTGTGATCGGTCGTGTAGTGTGTGATGTGAAGTACCCGACACTCAAAGGGGTGCGACTCTTGGTGGTCCAACCGGTTGACCATGACCAAGCTCCCGTTGGGGAACCAATCATTGCCGCGGACGCGCTCCAAGCCGGTCCCGGTGATCTCGTCAGTTGGGTGACTGGCCGAGAAGCGGCGCTGACCCTTCCCAATACCTTTGCACCCGTGGATTGTGGAATCGTTGAGATTGTTGACCATGCTTGGGGTGACCGGAGGTTTCTGTGATTCTTTGTAGAGTGATTGGGAACTCGGTTTCGAGCGTCAAACATCCCGCGTATGTTGGGCAAAAAGTCATGGTCGTGCAGCCAGTCGAGGTGGATACGCACACCCCGCGGCTCACTAGCTTCTTGGCGCTGGACTCCGTGCAGGCCGGGGTGGGGGACCTCGTTATGGCCGCGCGAGAAGGCAACACTGCGCGCCAGATTCTGAACAACAACGATGCGCCTTTCCATGCGGTGATTGTTGGGATTGTGGACGAGGTGACCAACTCATGAGTCGCGTCGAGGCCTTTCGAAAAGACATTGTTCGATACAGCCATCGCATCCACGCAGCGGGTTGGGTAGCCAATCATGACGGCAACCTTTCGGCTCGACTCGACGACGGACGGTTGCTCTGCACGCCCACGGCGGTGAGCAAGGGTGACGTTCAGTCTGGCTGGTTGATTGTTGTTGATGATGACGGGGCGGTGGTCGAGGGCAGTCGCCGTGCATTTTCTGAGCTTCAGCTGCACCGCGCGGCCTATGCTGCCCGGCCCGATATCTCGGTGGTGATTCACTCTCATCCGCCTGTTTGTTGCGGGTATGCCGTGGCTGGAGTTCCACTCCCATATCCGCTTCTCGCCGAGCCAGTCGTGAGCCTTGGCCCTTCAATTCCGATGGTGCCCTACATACGGACCGGGAGGCCCGAACTCCCGGATGCGATCGGAACTGCGCTTCAGTCGGCGGATGTATTGCTTCTGGAGCGCCATGGCGTGTTGGCGGTGGGCGGTAGTTTCGAGCAGGCATACCTACGCATGGAACTCCTCGAACATCAGGCGAAGATTGCCATGAACGCTTCAGTAATCGGCCAAATTCGCCTGTTGCCGCAATCAGAAATCGAGGCGCTCTCTCAGAGGGGGAGACCGCCATCCATGCCGGCTCGCCCCACAGCAGCGGCCGCCGCCCCACCTTCCGCCGGGCAGGGTCGACAGGTCCAAGTTCAGCCCAATGTGGCTTCGATGGTGGATGACGCCCTGAAGCGGTTCAGCTGAACTACTTGGTTGTGCAAACTGTCGCGATGCCCGCGACTGTAGCGGGACCCACTCCACGAACCCGTTGGAGGTCGGAACAACTCGCAAAGGGGCCGTTCGTGGTTCGGTCCGCAACTATCGCGGCGGCTTTTGATGGACCGATTCCGGGCAGGGTCTGAAGCCCTGAGGCATCAGCAGCATTAATGTTGACGGCCGCTGCGGCTGTGGCTGGGGTTGCGCTTGTGGTGTTGACGGGACCCGGCGAGTGTTGCGCAGGCTTTCCATCTTCGGCAAAAACAACGAGCGGAGTAATGTTCGATAATGTGGCGGGACCAATCCCGGGTACGGCATCAAGGTCTGCAAGCGTTTTGAAAGGGCCATTCTGAGTTCGGGTTTGGACGATTGCGGCCGCTTTTGCGGGGCCGATCCCCGGGAGTGATGTCAGTTCGCCCTCCGAGGCGGTGTTGACATTAACTCCAGCCCAAACGTGGAGGCTCCAGAGCATTGAGGCGATCAGCATTGTGAATAGGCGAACCACATTCCCTCCTATAGGTCGATTTCCATTTCGCCCGGGTCTTCGGCCTTCAAGCGGGCGAGTCGTTCTTCGTTTTCACGTCTCAGTGTACTGGAATCTTCATTGTTCAGGACAAGTTTCAGGGCCATCCCTTCGGCTACGTTCGGCGGGAGCAGAGATAGAGGAACCTCGACCGTCTCTCCGTTTACGTCAATTATGGCGTAAGAACCTTCAATTCGATCGATTGTAATCATTGAATGTCCTCAGTGATGCATCGGTCTGCGAGGCCCGCAACGGTCTTTGCTCCGATGCCGTACACAGCCGTGAGATCGGAGCAAGTCTTGAATGGACCGTTTTGTTCACGATACCCGACAATCGCTGCAGCCTTGGACGGCCCTATCCCCGGAAGTCCGTCCAACTGTGCAGTTGTGGCCGTGTTGATGTTCACAGGATTTGCAGCCATCGATGGCGTAGGCGCAGGCTTCGCATCATCGGGCTTGAGTGCGGTAGCCTCAGCGGAGGCTTCTTGATTGCGCGGAGCCTCGCCATCCGCCGTAACCGAGAAGGTCTTTCCGTTGCTTGTTACGGTGATGGTGCCGCGCTGGTCGGTGCGATGGATGGCGACCCCGGCATGTTCAAGGCGCCTCAGCGCATGTGGATCCGGGTGACCATAGCGATTTCCTGAACCTGCACTGATGAGTGCTACCTGCGGCTGCACGGCTCGCAGGAATGAATCGGAAGTCGAGTGTTCCGAGCCATGATGAGCCACTTTCAGGACATCGCACTGCTTCAAGCCGCGATTCATCAGGTCTCGTTCCGTCGGGTCTTCGGCATCACCTGTGAACAGAAAGCATACACGGCCATGGACGAGGCGCAGGACGACCGAGTTGCTGTTGAGGTCCGATCGAGTCCCTTTCAGTGGCGTTTGTCTTGGGTGCAGGATTGTCAGCTTGGCCTCATCTCCGACATTAAAGGTCCGACCCACCACGGCAGCCCGATAGTTGACTCCCCGTTTTTCGAGTGCCTGCATGGTTCGGCTGTACGTCATGGTGGTGTGGGTCATGCCGTTGTCCACATACATCCCGACATCGAACGTTTTGAGGACAGCTGCCATGCCACCGATGTGGTCAGCGTGAGGGTGAGTCGCGACAACGAGATTCAGGGAATCAATGCCTCTCTTTTTGAGGAGGTCGCTCACGCCCGACTTTCCGGTTCCGGCGTCAATCAGCACGCGTTTGTCGCCAGGGGCTTCGATCAGGATGGCGTCGCCTTGACCCACATCGAGCATGTGAACTCTGAGTTCGCCCGCCAGGGCGGCCCAAGTCAGCAGCAACCAAATCAGCATGGCTTAATCCAGTCGAGCGAAGCGGACGCTTCGAGATGTGTAGTCGTAGCAGCCCACGTAGGCCTTGCCGTCAACCTGAATCACCTCATTGTGAAATCCTACGGCGCCTTCGGTCAGCAAGGGTCGGGTTGACCACTCCTCTCCATCCAGCGTGGCCTGCTTCATGTCGTTTTCACGGCCTTGGAAATAGACCACTCGGGGCTTGCCTCCCTGCACATAGAACGCAGTGTCGGCCCCCGTGTAGGGCTCGCCGTCGACGAGGTCAAACGTCCAATCATCGGGCCCTCCTTTTGCGTACTTCAGAGTTTGTT
>DEBL01000003.1:0-3645 GCA_002348535.1 Deltaproteobacteria bacterium UBA2957
TCTTGGGTTGCCGCGCCACGACCGGTCACAAGGCTGACTGCAAGACGACGTGGCCCAGGTGGCAGGGCCGGCACTCGGACCTGTACAGCGTGCTCATCCACGCTGACGACTTCCGCATTTCGACCACCCACCGTCACCGTGGTGGTGTTGGACAACCTGTTGCCCTCAATCGTCACCACATCACCGCCGGTCCGGCCCGACAGCGTAGCGGGATCCACGGTCTTGATGACCGGGTATGCAGACTTGTCCGGCCAATACTCCGGATACGGGCTCGTCGCGCATGCAAGCAACCAGACAATCACGGGACCTCCAATCGGGTCACGATGATGTCCGCGGCACGAACCCGAACCGGGTCCACTCCGACCTTTCGGCCATTCCACGTGCGGACGTCCGCGACGAAAAGAGTGGACTCATTCATCCGCGCAAACGATGCGGTCGCACCCGCCAAGTCGGCCCAATCAATCAATGGCCACACGCCCGCGAGATCTGCAGGCTGGACGGTAAACTCGCCATCGTCTTCGGCGGTGCAAGCCACCTCTGCCAACACGTTCCATGACGCGCCATCTTCGCCAACGCATTCGCCATTGTCGCAGGTAAAGCCCGCCTCGCAATCAGCAGCGCATCCACAGGCGCCCTCGGCGCCCGAACCGAGCAACTGGATAACGATCGTAACATCACCCTTGGAGGCCGATGGAGTCCACGAGACAACCATCGGCTGGGTAAACGGTCCGCCATAGCGCACGTCGTCGTCCTCACCGGTCCACTCCCCGTCTCGATTGTAGCCGTGCCGCGGGGAACGGACCAAGGACTCATTGATGGTCAAGCCCTCGAGGGCAGCCGGCAAGCTCATTTGACCGTTGGTGAGTGGATAGGGAATGGTGCCAAATGTTGCTTCTGCTGGTGCGACTGTACCCGGGAAGGTCACAGCCCATGTGCTGCTCGAACGCCACGTGTCCGGCAGGTGATCGTGACCTTCAGTGTGGGGCCACAGCCGCCCTCCGTACCCGACATACCAGCTCTCGCCAGCGGGCCTCGGATGGACGGGCGGGTCCCGTTCAAGAACAAGTTGACCGGTTCCGGGACCCGTAATCCGAACCGCATCTCCGACATCGACCATTTCAAGAGGGCCAGCCGAGGCATCCGAAGCGGGGCGAACCACGCAGGTATCTGAGGCAAGCGGTCCGGGACTCAAGAAGGCCGACACGCGATCGTAGGCCGTCGACGCGGGGTAGCCAAAGGACGCCGATGCGGCGACGAACTCGGTCCCATCAGCCCGCGGACTGTCTCCGTACAATCCGGTGAGTCCGAGCCCGAGGTTCGTTCCCCAAAGCCGGTACCGAGCTGCTTCGACTCGCCCCCCCATCGGACTGGGTGCAGCCTCAATGGCTGCGAGGTCAGTTCCCGCACCGTGCAGGGCGACCGAGTAGTCATCTGTGGGGCGCACACACGAGACAACGATTGCCAAAAACCACATCATCCCTACCACCCAGTCCCAATCCCAAGGTACACACGAAGGGTCGCCGGCTCGACCTCACCCGACAACTCGGTCGCCGCATCCCGTGCCACACTGGACTGAATCATGTCGGCGTTGACATCGCCATACCCTGCCGTCCGTTGAAATCCGTAAGCGACGCGAATGAATGAGTCCCAATCGAAGTCATTCCAGATCAAACTCCGAATGCGAAGTTCTGCCCCGATGTCGCTCAACACATAGTGCGGCTCGCCGACGGGACTGTTTTTGGAGGCGTAATCTTTAAAGGGGACTTCTCTACGGATTCGTCCCGACCCCGCATCGGGCACAACACTGTACCCTTCCACGTGGCTGTCGCCCTCGACCCGATAGGACCACAGATTGCCCATCGACCCAAAGAGTTGCAGATACATCGACTCGGTGTAGACGGGGCCCGTCTTCCAGTTCATGTTGCGCGAGAGCGGGAACCGGTAGGCAGCATTGGCAATGAGCATCGTCTCGCCGGTCAGACTGTACCCCTCGTATCCAGAGAACTGCACGTTGTTCCCTATCGTGCCGTTGCCCCAGTGGTACGGATGTCGCCCGCCGGCCATAAACTCATCCCAGCCCATCACGTTGCGATTGATCCATCCGCCCTCTACGTCGAGTTGGAGGGTGCCGTGGTCCCAAAGCCCCCACAGCGTCAACGGCACGTACTCCGTGTATGAACCCGTGATCTGGTGATATCCGTAGGTATCCATTCGCTGGCCATCGTCGTACACCGCGCCAGCAAGCTCCGGGTCGACAATCGATGTCCATCGGTGATTGTAGTCGAGGTAGATGCGCCTGCCGCCACGCGGATTGATCCATTGGTCACCGGATGCTCCGCCCCATGGCGTCCAGTCGATGTAGGCGCCCACTCCTGCGTGGACGGTAAACGGGACAAACTTTGCGCCGTCTCCGTTGTCGCGGAACGCGTAGCGCGACCCATCTACGCCCAGGCCCAACCAAAGTGCATCCGAGGCGACGTAGCTGGCGTACGCCCATACATCGTCGCTGACCTGCTCAAACTTTAAGTCCACCACAGTGAGGTCGTCTGTGGCCGCCAGCCCATCCGCATCCTCGCCGTATCCGTAGTGCCCCTTGTAACTGTATCGCATGTAGCCGAGGTTCAACGAAGGCCAAAACTGTTGATTCCAGTAGGAGAGCGACATGAGGTTGTCTTTTCCAACCGTGAACTCGCCTTCCAAATAATGCTTCTCCACCACATCACCGAGGAAGACGGAGGCCCCCACTTCGACGTTTTTGTCGGTGGTCCGCAGTACGGGCCACCCGCTCAACGGCATCGACGCCCTCCATGGGGAGTAGCGCACACTGGCGGCCTCGGCATCGATTCCTGCTGGCTGCTCTGCGAGGTATTCACTCGACCCCGTGCAGGGGGTCAGCCGGCAAATGCCCTCGTACGCCACCGGTTCGGTGCCGAGGTCTGAACCCTTTACCGCCATCACGCGAAACCCATGCCCCGTGAACCCGGTGTACAGGAGGTGGCCGCCGTGGGCAGGGTCAACGCCGTAGGCGCCTCCGACCAGATTGGTCTTGCGAACCACTTCACCCGTTGCCGGATCGAGGGTGTAGACGTTGTACACTCCATCCGCATCGCTGGAGAACCAAGCGAGGCCGTTGGGCCCAACCACTGGGTCGGTCTCAACGTGCGGGCTGTCCGTCAGGCGGTGGAAGGTCTGGTTTTCGATGTGAAAAAACCAGAGATCTTGCCGATGGGAATGAAACAGCGAGAGAAGCAAACCGCTCCCGTCCGGCACGTAACTCAAGCCCTGAATCTGAGTGCCATCATTGAACGCGGTCAACCGCTCGGGATTCGTGCCGTCTACGCCAACCGTCCAGAGGTTGTGAGAGCCATCGGAGTACCGAACAAATGCAATCGTATCGCCCGAAGGCGACCACGCCGCCTCCACCGCCCGAAGCGTGTTGGGAATCTCAGACCAATCGACCGACAACGATCCCCCTGTGTCGTCAATCGTTCCCACGACGAGTTGAGACCAATTGTAGCCATCACCGTTGAACTTGAGGCCGTTGTCCATGGCAAACCGGGCGGCTTTGCTGCCCCGAGAAAAATCTTCCGGCCCCACTGCGACGAATGCGCTGCTGTCGGGGGCCCACGCCACTCGGCTATGGGC
>DEBL01000003.1:3946-5433 GCA_002348535.1 Deltaproteobacteria bacterium UBA2957
ATCGGGTGCCCACGCCACTCGGCTATGTGCAACCCAGCCTTCATGAACCGTGGCCCTTTTGAGCGCTTTGAGCCCATCCTTGTCGTCGCCTGCGAGATACGAACCGCCAATTGCTCCCCACTGTTCGGGTGTCGCTTTTACCACGTTCAGTCCTTGGTCAAACCAGGCGACATACTCTCCATCGGGAGAGTATCGACTGAGCTCTTGGTACGCCGATTCGCCGTCCATGGCCTCATCCCGGTCGGCTTTGTCCATGGCCTTCCATTCGTCATCGTTGCGCTCCCATGCGGGTTCCACCATTGATAGCTCTCGACCCGCAACGACTCCTTGGGACTCGATGGCCTCGATCTGGCCGCCATAGTGCTGGTTCAAATGGCTGCGCCAAGAGGCATAGAGCTCCTCCATGGAGTGGCCAGTGGCTTTCTGAACCACGGCATCCCACGACCAATGCCACCGTTCACGACTGACTTCCGCCATGTTCGTCATGGCATCGGTGCCAAGTCGTTCCCGCAACCAAAGACCGAAAGCATAGCCGTGGTTGTATCCCCGCTCCCCGTCAAACCCCGCCTTGTCGACTCGGGTGGTCCACTCGTCGAGGCTCAACACTCGCTGCTCGGCCACAGTCATTCTCAGGAATGCGTCGCGACTGGTTCCCCAGTCGTTTGTACCGGCTTGGTCCGACCAGTATTCCGCGCCTCCCTCTGCCCACCAGAATGGTGTGTGCGCACTAACAGTCACATCAAAACCCACATCGGCGTTCAGGGATGGGCGAGGAGAAAATCCCCAGCGCTTTACCCACTCCTCGTCCTCAGCCAAGCCCCCCACCTGAAAGCCTGTTGTCCCCTCCGACCACGGAAGGTAAGCCTTCAGGCTCACAATGTGTGCAAACTCATGCACAAAGACATCGGCCAAAAACTCAGCGCGACCGCGTTGACGGAAGACTGGGCCCCATCGAGCTGCGAAACCGGTCCAGTCATACTCGGCAATCGCAAAACCATTGCCCTCCCAGCCCGTGTCTTGGTCGTACACCACAACGTGGACTTTTTCCTCGAGATAGTAATCAAACTGTTCGCAGATTTTTGGGTAGGCGTCTTCCGCAATTCGGGCGAGTTGGCCCGCCGTGAACTCAGTGGTAAACCAGTGTTCGTCATCGGGCGGACGCGTCGATTCCGGCCAGTGAATCAAAAAGTGCTCGGTCTCAAGGGTCTGCCACCGAACATCCGGGTGGTTGTGATCGTAGCCGCCGCCCGCCAAGGCCGAACCAAGGGCAAACGTAAGCGCCGTTACCATCGCATCACCAGCCGTCCCGACCACTGCACACCGGGCTGGGGAGAAAGTTCCTCAAGACCAAGGTGCGCGAATGGCCGGGTGTCGCCTCCAGCGCGATCAATGGTCGCGCCGGCCTCGATGCTCCAGTGTTCGGTGGCATCGAGAGCGATTTGTGCACGCCCATCAACCCATGTTCCGCTGGAATGTTGAACAGGGCT
>DEBL01000003.1:5852-7791 GCA_002348535.1 Deltaproteobacteria bacterium UBA2957
GATGTCGGATTCACCACCAGTGCGGTTTCCGACACCCATTCATCACCGGGATCAATTACGCCGTTTCCAAATCCTTCCGTCGCCGTCACATACCCAACGATGCCCGGAAACTTTCGCACGTAGCCGACCGAAGACACGGCCTTCATGAGGCCGCTCAATCGCACCGCGCCATGAACGTGGAGGCCCAGATTCGTGATGCCCGTTCCGGTCAAAAACGACTCGGTGTTGCTAGGTCCGCCAGTGCCCGCAGGCCACTCGACTCCACTCGGCACCTTCAGGTCCAGTGAAACTGCGGTGTCCCACCAGTCTGCCGTCACCGGCTGAACGCGTAAGCCCGCGTGCGCATCGCCCATGGCAACCGTGGTGACCTCATTTCCCGATGCCGGCTGAAGTGACGAACGGACCACTGGAACCCGACCGTACAATGTGACCCGCCGCGAGAACCCTTGCTCGACTTCAAGCCAGAGCTTCGAATGTTGCCAAAGCATCCCCTTCGGTTGTTGCCGCAGACCGCCGTCGGCGCCACGATAGGCCGTCGACGACTTGTGATCGATGCCGAAACCCACTTGCAACCAACCCTTGGGAAGCACGAAGCCACGGTCGGAACGAATGGCGTTCCAGTCCTCTTGACTCGATTTGGGCGTGAACGGGCCCGCTTGGGCTTGCCCTGTGAGCATTCCCATCGCCAACGACACTGCACCAAATGTCCCCATGGGTGCAGCCTACCACGGGTGCTTCGTTCGCCGGCGCACTTATGGTCCCCGTCGGGGCTCTTCATCCGAACGCCCGCATAGGGTGGCCGTTGACCGACCCGCGAGGCGTCTAGTCCGACCGCTCTTCAATGATGAATTCAACCCGACGGTTCAGCTCCCACGCATCGGGATTCTCCCGTGCATCGAGGGGCTCTCTCTCGCCGCGGCCGACCGCATTCAGACGGTCCGACGGAACCCCTTGCCGAATGAGATACTCGCGAACGGCTTCCGACCGGTCTTGGCTGAGGGTCAGGTTGTAGGCGTCAGAGGCCCTGCTGTCGGTGTGCCCTTCCACTCGAACGCGGCGCACAGATGGATTGGAAAGCATCGTTGCAGCGATTGCATCCAAGAGTGCGAAGCTCTCGAACTTGATGGTCGCCGAGTTGGTCTCAAAATAAATCTTATCGGTGATGCGAATGGCACGCCGCGTGACCCGCACCTTGGGCAGACTGACCTGCGGATTCAACACAAACACCCGGTCAACCGCTGTGCCTTCCTCGACGGTAAAATCGTCCTCAAACTCATAAAAACCGGCGGCGCTTGCCGACACATTCCAGATACCGGGCGTCAGGTTCTCGTTGAAACGCGCTTCACCCTTAACTTCCGAACCGTCGTCCTCGTTTTCCAGCAACACCACGAGGTCATCAATCGGGTAGCCATAGGGATCTCGGAACAGCAAGCGCACAGGATTGAGCTCGTCGGGGCATCCGTCGTTGTCTTCGAAGCCGTCAAGATCCTCGGGTTCGTCAGGACACTGGTCTGCGCTGTTGAGCATGCCATCGGAGTCGGAATCCAACTGGACTTCCGGCTCCCAGCCGACGCTTAGCATTGTTCGGTAGGCGGACGTGCCGATTCCTTGACTGAGGCCCGAGCCCGCGCCGACACGAATCACGATATCGCTGGGTCGGTACCATCCACCAATCAACCCTTCCCAAGCCCCCCCGGCTTCATTGGCGAAATCGGAGGGCAAGACGTACCCCACCACATCGCCCGACACGCCGACGCGAGGCGAAATTTCATACCCGAGACCGACCCGCGTAGCGAGTTGGTCATCGATGGTGATGTTGTCCAACTCCGTCGGCGGACGCCCTCGGTATCCAATGTTGACTGCCGCCAAGGTCGACCCGAACCGTTTATCCACAATCAACGACGTCTCATAGGCGAGACCCGACCCGCCGATCGGCAGG
>DEBL01000003.1:8099-14699 GCA_002348535.1 Deltaproteobacteria bacterium UBA2957
CCCGACCCGCCGATCGGCAGGTCCACCGAAGCGGTGGGCGCTCCAAACCGAGTCGCCACGGCAATCCCGATGGGGGCTGTCATCGGGTCAAGAATGGTTCCGCGCAGGTCGACGGCGACATCGCCAACACCACCTTGGGTATCCGCGATGTCTGAAGTCGCAGCCAGCACCACCGGCACATCGAGGCCTACCCGAAGGCGCGAAACAGAGTACCCGAAAATCAGGTCCGCCATCATCAAGTCCTTGAGGACCGCAACTTCCCGATTATCCCGATTCCGAGTGAAGGTCAGCAAGCTATTGGCCTGACTAAACACCAACTTCCCGAACATCGTACCCGAGGGCGCGAGACCCGAATCATCCGTCAACAGCGTGCGGCGCGCATCGATGGACGGGCGCACATTCTGGGCGTCGAACTCGGGAACAGCCTCTTGGGCGTGAGCAAGTGGACACCAAAGTGCCAAAGCGGTCAACGACAGTCTCATGGTTCAGGAGTACCACAAATCGGCTGTTGGCGTAGCCTTCGACCTGCCGGCCATGGAGCGGGCCGCCCGGGGGCACTCACGCGGTGTTCGCAACGCAGGCGCGCGACAAACGGCCGCTCAATTCGTCTACAGATCGCCCAAAAACCCCGTCAGGAAGTCTGACGCCGCGCCCGTTACCAGCCCCGAAAGATCTTCCCCATCGATGGGTGTGAACGCCCCAGCACACTCCGCGGGCCAACTGACTAGGTTGCACGCGTCGGCCTCATCAAAGCCGTCTATGCACCGATTCACAGCCCACCGATTCGGATTGACGTCGAGCGGTAGCGTCTGGTCGTACAGACCGTTTTCTTTGCACTGACTTCGAAATGATCCGAATGCTGTTTCGGCGCATTGCTCCATCAAAAAGTCTTCGGCTTCGGTGATGTCATGATCGCCGATCAGGCACTCCACCATCGAACCGCACAACTCATCAACCACCGAGTCACACAACTCCGCTCCCGTCTGCATGACGGCGTTTCGGGCCGCATTGTAGGTGTTCACTAATCCTTCTGGGTCCGACGCCCCGTACCCAGCACAGGTCACGGGGGGAAGGCCCGTGAGGACGGACTCCTCGTCTCCCGTCAGACCATCGCAACTCATGTCTGAAACCGCGTCCGTGCATTCCGAGAGCAGCAAGGCTTCATCCACCGAGAGGCCACCCGACTCCGCGGAAGCGCAGTTCGAATCGGCATCGTTGGTTGCCGTTTGGCACCGATCGGCCATCTCTTCGGCACTCAGTTCGCTCACCCCATCTGCACAGTCGGTCGCCCACTCACACAGACTCTCACAGTAGGACGTTTTGGGCCCATCATCCAACGCATCCGAGATGCCATCTTTGAGGTCGCCGATCGCCTCGTAGCACGCCAGAAGAGCAAGGAACATACTGAGGTTAAGCATCGTATTCATCGGTTTCGTCTCCTACCAGCCACCGCAAAATAGGGGTTTCTGACCGAAGTGTAAGCCATCAAGCAATCGTGTGCTCGCAGCCCTCTCATCTCCGCGTTAGCACACCCCCCATGCAACCCCACCTCACCCCTCGTGACATCGGCTGGATCGAAGTCGTCACAGGCTGCATGTTCAGCGGCAAGACCGAAGAGCTCATCCGCAGGCTTCGACGGGCACAGTACGCTCGCCAGTCCGTTGTCGTGTTCAAACCCGGAATCGATGCCCGATACGCCGAAGACAGCGTGGGTTCGCACAGCGGTCAACGCATGCGATCATTTAACATCGAACGCGCCTCTGAAATTCGCGAACTGGTGGGTGAGGCTCAGGTTGTGGGCGTCGATGAAGCCCAGTTCCTTGACCCGGAACTCGTCCCGGTGTGCGAAGAGCTGGCCAACGAAGGGCGTCGCGTGATCGTCGCTGGGCTGGACATGGACTACCTCGGACAGCCCTTCGAGCCCATCCCGCATCTACTCGCCGTGGCGGAGTACATCACAAAGCAACTCGCGATTTGTGTCGTCTGCGGCAATCCGGCGGATCGGTCGCAGCGCTTGGTTGACCGCGGTTCACGCGTGCTGGTCGGCGAGACGGAAGCATACGAAGCGCGATGCCGCCTTCACTGGGATCCCCACAACTTTGATCACGAACAGCAGACCCTATCGCTGGGTGCAAATCTCGCAGAGCAGTCGTGCAATGAGTAGAGGCTAAGGCCTCCGAAGGATCGTCTGAAACGGACCGACGCACTCATTCAAGTCAGCCACTGCCCGCTCCGACAACACGACGCTGTTCACGGAGGCAAACACAATGGCCCAAGTGGCGAAGGCTCCGGGGGGGCTGAACACACAGGCTTCCAGCGGATGCACTTCACCGCACACGCAGCGAACCGTCCGAGGCCCACCCGCCTTCCAGTCTCGATGCGCCCGACCAAATTCTGCAGAAAGGATCGCATCCGACACGGGACACCGGACTCGAAAGCCACCGCTTTGATTCGCATACAACACGATCCGTCCGGGTCGGTCCACCCAGACCCGAGCTGCGCCTCCATCAATGTACCGATCCATATTCTCAGAATACCCTCGAATATCGACGGCCCAACGATCCATGATGGCCGCCTCAGCATCCGACGTAAGCGGCTGTTCCATGCTTATCGGAAGCACAAGAAGGTCCAGCCGTTGAGAAGCATGAGGCATGCAGTTGTGTATCCGGTTCTGGCGGCTTAGAACGCCCCACCTGTTTCTGGAGTACACCCATGTCCATCGACCGAATTCAACACGCCCTGGGCGAAAATGCCGAAACTCTGTTGGGCCACATCTGCACCACTATTCCAGCGGAGCGTCTCCACCTTCCGGGACCCGACTTCGTAGATCGCATTTTCGGACCGAGCGATAGAAACATCCAGACCATGATGTCACTCCAGCGCATCTTCAATCACGGGCGCCTCGGTGGAACAGGCTACGTCTCCATTCTGCCCGTCGACCAAGGAATTGAGCACGCCGGTGGCGCGAGTTTCGCAAAGAACCCTGCCTACTTCGACCCGGCCCAAATCGTGGAACTGGCGATCGAAGGAGGCTGCAACGCGGTTGCGACGACGTACGGAGCGCTCGGCGCCGTGGCACGGAAGTACGCCCATAAAATCCCCTTCATTCTCAAGATCAATCACAACGAATTGCTGACGATGCCAAACACCTTCGATCAGATCATGTTCGGGGCAGTTGAACAGGCTTGGGAAATGGGCTGCGCGGGAATCGGCGCCACGATTTACTTCGGTTCCGAGGAGTCTGGGCGGCAAATTCAAGAAGTGTCGGCCGCATTTGCACACGCCCATGAGTTGGGCATGGCCACCATTCTCTGGTGCTACCTGCGCAACCCTGGCTTTAAGGCAGACGGGACGGACTACCACGCCGCTGCGGACCTCACCGGCCAAGCCAACCACATCGGCGCCACCATTGAAGCCGACATTGTGAAGCAAAAGTTACCCACAAACAACTACGGCTACAAAGCACTAAACGCCGGGGACTCGAGCTACGGAAAACTCGATGAGCGCATCTATACCGAACTCGCTTCGGATCATCCAATCGACCTTACCCGCTACCAAGTCGCCAATGGGTACATGGGTCGGATTGGCTTAATCAACTCGGGCGGTGCGTCGGGAGGCAACGACCTCCAGCAGGCCATTGAAACGGCGGTCATCAACAAGCGGGCCGGTGGAATGGGACTGATCAGCGGTCGAAAAGCGTTCCAAAAGCCCATGGCAGAGGGCGTCGATTTGCTCCAAGCCATTCAGGATGTCTACCTCTGCGGTGACGTCACCATCGCGTAGCAGTTGTCGATGCTCGGAGGCCGCTATTCCTCCGAGCCCAAGGCGGCATGGAGACCCTCAGCCGAACGAACAAGAGGGGCGGTCTGGCGTGAACCATCCATCCAAATGATGGTCCGCTCCCCGCGAATACCGCCCTCCCAGCGGACTCGAACCGAGACGCCACCGATGTCTCCTGAAGCCTCTACTCGCGGGCCAAATCCAAGTGGGTGAACGCACAGACCTGCGTCGTGAGCTGCAGCAATGGCCAACGCCGCGTCGGCGATTAGACTTCGCTGCCACAGCCGATTGAACACGTACCGAAGAGCCACCGCGCCTGCGGCGACAAATACACCGCTCAACACCCCTTCCACCGTTGTGGCGTCGACGTAGCCGGCGATTCCCTCAATAAACATATGACTCTTCGTCCGCGGCGGATGATTGGCCCCTCAGGGCAGTCGCCTCGCAGTCAACGAGGGCTACCGCCTCGGGGATGCGCGCTTACAGATAATGCCGAATTCCGATTTGTCCGTCGATCGACCAACCGGGTTTGTCCACCAAATAGACGGTCGGGGCCACTTCAAAGAATATATCGATTGGCAGGTCCTTCATCATGACACTCATGCCCAGCACAGCCCGCGGTCCGATGAACCACATGCCCGTGATGTTTTCCCAGAAGTTGCCACCGACATTGACGCCTGCACCAACATGCAGCGGGACGCTGACATCCGGCTCGCCGGTATCGAAGGGCCGAAATTGCAAGACGTAGTCTGCCGTCACTGCGAGGTCCTGAAAGACGCCTACATCACCGCCAGCAGCGAACTGAAATGCGGACCAATCGCCCAGCCAGAGCTTGCCAGCTACACCGGTGGGAGCGCCAACAGCCAGACCAAGCCCAAACGGTCCACCCGCGTGCTCGGCATTGACCGTACCGAGCCGGGACAAGCTGGAGTCAACCGGGGTCTGCGCCTGCGCGGACGAAAATACCAACGAGAGAACGAGGGCGAACATGTCATCTCCAAGCGTTGCAAATGGTGCGCGGTGCAGGAGTCGAACCTGCGGCCTCTGGCTCCGGAGGCCAGCGCTCTATCCAACTGAGCTAACCGCGCATGGTCCCCTCTCGGGGAGAGCGAAATATCACGTCCGGGGCACTGAGCAACCCGTCAAGCGTCGCCCACCAGCCAAGCCTGAATCGACGGAACCACTTCCTCGGCCCAACTCGCCTCCGTCCTCACCGCAGCAAACTGTCGGTAAATCGCACCGAGAACAGCCCACAACGCCTCAATGGCCTCCATCCGAACCATGAGTCGGTCCTGCTCGTCGCCCTCATCGGGAAGCGCCGGCAGCACCAGCCCCGAAACATCAAGCCCAGAACCCTTCAGCGTAAAGCCGTACTCGCGGTCTGCCCACTGGAGGCGAATCCGCAACTCTTTGATGATCTTCCCTGCCGCCATCGCCGCTTTCGCTTCTGCGGCACGCGCAGTATCGGCGCCGGTGAGGACCGCACGAGATGCATCCTCGCTGGGAAGCCGGAAGGCCATCCGATCATCGACCCAAACAATGATTTCCTCTCCGTCCACCGTCAGGCGCCCGCCGCCTTGCTCGGTAGCCCACCACAGCCAGGTGAAGAATTCAGTCGACAAGTGAGGCAACGAATCCATCATCGGACACCCCCACCCATCACAGTCATCCCCGCCGCAGCGAGCGGATCGACCAACTCTGGCGTTTCAGTCAGAAACTCGAGGGGGCTGAACGCCTCCAAAGCGACACCAAATGAGTTCCGAACCAGCGTTCTGAACCGGTCATTCATGCCCTCCGACGTGTTCTCAAACAACACCCATCCTTCGGGTAGGTTCCAGCAAAAGTGGACTACCTTCACGGTCGGCAACGTGCGGGCGAGCAGATCGTTCTCAATGTTCGTCCGAATGTCTGAACGCACGCTGGCCGGCGCACGAGCCCGCCCATTTTCTTCGCACCACACTGCAACGCGCTGCTCGACCATCGCTCTCACCAGCGGCATGGGCAGGGTTTTTTTGTCAATCCTCATGCCCGCCATCACATAGTGGGTGTAGAGCCACCGATCCCGGTTGGAGAAGTCGGTCTCAAGCAAGTTGTCTGCCCGCACCCAACCCATGGTTTCCTCACCGCGCGAGATCACACTCTTCTCGCGAAAGGCATGCTCTGTGAACGCCTGCTCGAAGCGGTCACGGAAATCATCGGGAAGCGGGTCAACGACCCGGTAGCGGCGGAAGTTTAAACGGCCTTTGAGGAATCCCATCGAGTACCCTGAATGTTGGCGAGCGCATGGCGTAGCAAAACCAACTCAACGCCAGCGACGCTGAGTCCTATCTCCCAGCGCCCTATCCATGCAAGGGTACAGTTGACCAACTCTCCTTCCAATGTCTTGACACGGATCGGGCACTTGGCGTCGATCCAGCCAAACAACTTTTTGTCGGATATTGGGTATCGGTCCTGCGGCTTTGGGCTCGGACGACGCACCTTGTCCGCGCCCAGCACCATCCTTAAGGATGATTGGATTCGCGGTGCATGGTCGAAGTAACACCCGAACTTAAAATCCAGTTTATGGATTGTCTCCTTCTCGCCACAAGGCTTTAAGTCTGCCCCCAGCGGTAGCACATCCACCTCGTACGGCCGCACAGCCTTCACGCGGGCGATCAGAATCCTTTTCCCATGCATCGCAAATACACGCGGACGACCGTCCTTTACCGCCTTGTCAAACATGCTTCGGTTTCGGTTTTCATTGAGGTGAATCCGGCGACGGCGACGGTGCAGAATGGTATCGAGGCACAAATGGCCTTGGACGACCTGAACGGCGTCCGA
>DEBL01000124.1 GCA_002348535.1 Deltaproteobacteria bacterium UBA2957
GCGGAATTAACCAAGACATCGTCAACCCGAATCGCCCCAGTGGATACTTTGAATTCGTCAACGATGAGGTCAATGCCAAAACCGGAAAATGGCTGGGTCTCCTCGTCTTCCGCTCCGTCATCAAAGAGCGACACAATGTTGAGTTGTCCATCGCTGTTGGTTTGTACGTCGGCGTCAATGCCATAAACAAACACCGACTCGACCACAAACTGGTCGGCTAAAATGGTCCACGGCTGCAGCGACAGGCCCATTCGTTCGACACGCATGAGCCGCCCCGACGAGTCGTGAAGTTCGAAGCCACTGACCTCGACTGCACTCAGAAAGTTTGTCTCAACCTCACCCACTATCACCGTACCGCGCGTCATCGAGGACTGAATCGCCTCCACCAGTTGCGAAGCAACCCATTGTTGGCCCGGCGCCGTACGTAGCCAAATTAGGCCTGCTGCAGCGATGCAGGCGATGCCCACAAGGCATCGTGCAGCCCACCGTAGTGTGGTTCGAACCATTAAAATGCCTCCGAAAGACCAAAATGGACCTGCAGGGTGGGCTCAAGATCGAACATGGGCTCAATGTTGAAGCGATAGGCGGTATCGAGTCGAACGGCACCAATCGGACTCTTGTAGCGCAAGCCCACACCCGCGGTCGGAAGAACGTCTAACGGATCGACATCATCCAGTGAATTCCAAACCATTCCCCAATCATTAAACAGCGCAACGCCGTAGCCATCCAGCGTGTATTTTCGAACTTCGAAGGTGCCGTGCATTAGCGCTGTTCCTCCGATCGGCTGAATGGCTGTGGTGTGCTGGGCTCGGCTCATGCGCCCCGCACACTGCGCAGCGTCCATTGGATCTCCGAGGTCGTAGATGCCCACGTAATCCTCCGCGTCACACAAGTACGGTCCAAGGTGCCCGCGAGACCACCCCCGCACATCATTGGCCCCGCCGAGCATGATTCGCTCTGCAAAGGGGACCTCAGCAATCCCATCGCCCGACTCAAACGGCATCATTCCACCGGCACCCAATCGAAGAGCAAGGGTCACATTGGGTCGGAAGCCAAGGACACGCCGAATGCGACGGAAAACTCGAATGTCGCCACGCGCTTCGAGGTAGTTGAACCCTCCCCCGAAGGGTCCTCCGGCCTGCTTAAAAGAGGCTACGATGTACTCGCCCGTGGACGGGAACAAGGCGTTGTCTCGCGTGTTCCAGACCAGCTCTTGCTCCAGCGCGGACAGAACATATGGATTCGTGAAATTCAGTCCAAATCGATTCCGACCCAGTGTGTCATCTGCCGAGAGGTCGACATACCGGAAGTACCTAATTTCGTAGCCCAGTTGAACGCTCAGTTGGGGTGTCACTGTAAAACTCAGCGAAGGACTGTAGGAGGGCGACACAAACTCGTAGCCTTCCTCGAGACCGTACTCCGCATCGATGCTGTTCGAGAAGGCCATTTTGTTAACTGGAAAATGAGGAATCGTGAGGGTTGAACTTAGCTCACCCGTTGGACTCCGCTCAATGACAGCTGCCGCGTCACTAAAGTCATCGAAACTCGCAATCCACGCATAGCCCGGACGCACCCGTGTCGTGAGCGTCCAGAGCCGGTCAAACAGGTTCCCGTGTTGAAACTCCGCCAGAGCATGTATGTCTTGTTTTCCGCTCTCCAACTGCACGCCGGCACCGAGGCGCAGTTGACGCTCTTTGGTTGAAGACAACTCGAGCTTGACAGGAATGACCCGGTCGTCGGGTCGAGACAGGTCGGGGACAACATTCACAATCGAAAAAATGCCCAGCCCAAACAAGCGTCGTTGCGTCTCCGCAAGCGTAGCCGCTCGAAATGCGGAACCCTCGCGAATGGTGACCTCGGAACGAATGAATGACTCCGGGATTGAATAATCTCCCGAGATTTCAACGGGCCCAAAGCGGCAACTTGGGCCCGTTTCGGCGACAAAGCGGATATCCACCGCCCTCTCCTCGGGGTGCGCGTCGACGATCGCCGAAACCGTGGCGAAGCCGAAACTCATGTCGTGCAATCGATTGAGGACCATGCCTTCAGTTTCTTTCACGGCTTCAGCGTTGAACTCATCGCCAACAGCGATGGCCGCCTTCTTTATGACCAACCCAAGAAATGCGGGACCAAGCGAGTCGAAGCCCTCCCAATTTACGGACCGCACCGTGGACGGCTTGAGTTCGACAATGTGTCCAATAACCTCAACGACCTTGGGCCGATTCCTGCGGGGTTGAGCCTCGCGGAGCGTAACGATGTCCCAGCCTTTGACTCGAACGTTGAAGTATCCGCGATTCGCATACCACGTCTCAATTCGCCAAGCGTCTTTCGACAAGTCACCTCGCTGCAACGTTACGGCGCGCTCCGAAGGGTTGAGGCGCCACATGCGAGGGCTCGCATTCTGGGTCATCACGCTCCGCAGGGCTGAGTCGGGCACCCCACCCCAGACTCCGGCATTTCCTTGAAAAGAGATCCGCTGAACAACTTCGCCACGCACCGGTTGCTTCGACGCACATCCGACACACCAAAGCGCTGCAAAAAACCACATCCAGCGAGTCATCGCTGACCACCCTCCTGACGAGGCACAGCATACCGGAAGCAGGGCGGAACAGCGCGTCGGACGGCTTGACAGCCCACTCCCTACTCCATAGGTGGCCCCCGCTAAAACCATAAACCCGCGCAAGGATTCGCGCGATTGAGGAAATCATGGCCAAGAAGGCAAAAGGCGCTCGTCAGATTGTAACGCTCGAATGCACCGAGCAAAAAGAGAGCGGTGTACCCGGTATGAGCCGATACACTTCCTATAAGAACAAGAAGAACACGCCAGCAAAGCTGGAGTTGATGAAGTACAACAAGTTTCTTCGCCGGCACACCCTGCATCGGGAAATCAAGTAGGCACGCTGTGCTGAAAAAAGCCCCCGTCTTGGGGGTTTTTTAATTTTTACATACGAAAAAGGGCTCCACTTGGGAGCCCTTAATGCTGGAATGTGGGTCAATCAGAGCTGCTGCGAGTAGAACTCGATCACAGCTTGGGTATTCACATCGAGAGGAATCTCGGCAGGATCTGGAGGGACAACCATCTTTCCGGTGGCAGCCGCGGGGTCAAACTCAAGGAAGCTTGGTCGAACACGCGATGCACTTTGCTCAAGACGCTCCTGAATGAACGGCTTCTCTTTGCTCTTGGCACGAATGCTGATCTCAGTTCCTTCTTTGATCTGATAGCTGGGCCGATCAACGCGCTTTCCATTGATTAAAATGTGTCCGTGGACCACCATTTGACGCGCTGCTGGAATGGTGGGGGCGAGCCCGAGACGCCAAACTACGTTGTCGAGGCGGCTTTCGAGCATGGAGACCAAGTTCTTACCGGTTGGCCCCTTGCGACGCGTCGCTTCAGCAACGTAGCGCTTAAACTGCTTTTCACCCACACCATAATGGAACCGAAGCTTCTGCTTCTCAACCAAGCGGATCCGATAATCCGACAGCTTGCCGCGTCGACGACCGCCGTGCTCGCCGGGCGGGTAGGGCCGCTCAAGTGTTGCAACAGTGGTCATGCCAGGCAGAACGGTGCCCAGTGCTCGGCAGACTTTCAAACGGGGGCCGCGATAACGAGCCATAGTAAACTCCAGAAACTCCGCATTGCATGCGGCGCCATGTTGTGGCCTTTGGGTTGATCATGTTGTGACCCGTTGCGGGCAGTCTGAGTACACTCAGGGGTCGCCCATTGGATCGGTGCCAGCGGACTTATTTCGATGAGACACGGACCGCAAGGTAAAAACGAGACAGCAGACCTGTGGCGCTTGCTGATGCGTTGCAATACCGCTTACACTACTGCCGAGGGCACGATGACTCGTTCGCGACAAGGCTTTACTCTTATTGAACTGATGATCGTCGTCGCGATCTTTTCGATCTTGGCGGTGGTGGGCTTTGGCCTGACGCGTGAAACACTCCCGCGGTACCGAGCACAGAGTGCCGCTGCGCAGTTCGCTGGCAACGTAGCGAAGTGCCGAATGGTCGCTATCCGCAGCGGATACGAATGCCGCATTTTAATGAGCGACTATGACGACAAGCCCGCCTTGCTGACATCAGACAACACGGGTGAGTACTACATCCAGCTCGGAAACAAAAGCATCAACTCCGACGAGTTCGAGACGCTGCCGACTTCCCTGATGGAGGTGAAAGGTCATTTCACCATCGCGAAGGGCAGCACCGACTACAAGCGAAACGTGTCGATTATGAATTGGGGCACCATTGGTGGAACTACCGGAGCAGGGAGCGACAGCATCGTTTTCTCTCCGCGCGGCTTCATCGCCAATCCGGCCACCGATTTCAATGACGGATACATCACAATCCGATTCGTAAACAAAGTGGCCTACGCCGACGGCACCAATGACATCTATAGCGTGCAGATTGCGCGTTCAGGCATGACCCGGACTGTGAACCCGTTGATGGGTGACCGGTACCCCGATGACAACCACGGAACCGATAAGGCATCGACCTCTGACTGAGTGTGGCGGATGCTGTGTCCGCCTCATGATGTGGCCTGATTTTCGTTTTTGGCGGCGAGCTCGCCCAGAGCGTTTCTTATAAATTGTCAGGGGTCCAACAGGACCTTTTGCGCCACCTGACACTCGCCCAATTGGAATTGACCGCTTCAGATGATCCCCCTGTGATCGCCCAGATCAGGGGAGAATTTTCCGCGATTTTGAAACCATCTTGGTGGCGGCACGTCCATCGTCCAGCCTATGAAAAACCCCTATTTTATGTCGAATTCTTCTGCCCCGCGCGCCACTTTTCCACAGGTTTTCAATAGAGCGAAACGAGGGGTTTTTGAGATTTTTTTTTTGCCCCCGAATTGACCCATGACCCGCTCGTCAATCCACAGGCTATCGATCGCCCGAGTGCCTAAAATTACTAAGATTTTTGGCCATAAAAAAAGTTGTCCACACCCTCATTCAAACACTAGAAATAGTGGTCCAATTTCAACAAACCGCTACATCTTGTGTGTTGTGGGGTTGATCCGTTTTTGCCAACCCGGTACAAAATAAGGGCGTCTTGAGATTCCCCTCTGACAACACTCGTTGAATGATTTGCGCCGGGCCCCGGGCAGACCCCAACAGTCAGATTCTCTTCGGCCGCACTCTCCCCTGCACCCAAACAACACCCAACACTCGTGGCTCTGCCGTGCGTGACTGGCGTGTGCCGTACTGGGCAGTCCTGCCCGGGTGGCGACGTGTGCCCTCCCCACCACCCCTTACAAACAGAAAGCACGCAGAACATGGAAATCAGCACCAAAAGTACAAAGCAGCAAGCAGTAAACGTAGACGACACGACGGGCCTCACGTGGACCCAGAAGTTCTGTCCAACCGGCACCGATGTGTGGGAGACCACGACTTGGGAGAAGCGTAACGCTTCAATCGGAGACGCCAGTGGCAACATGGTTTTTGAACAAAACAACATCGACGTACCCACCGCGTGGAGCGTCACCGCCACAAATGTCGTTGTATCCAAATACTTCCGCGGCCACGTCGGAACCGACGAGCGCGAGACAAGCATTCGTCAACTCATTCACCGCGTGACCGACACAATCGCAACTTGGGGACTCAAAGACGGCTACTTCGATTCCGCCGAGTCCGCGAATGCATTCCGGAACGACCTCACATGGCTCTGCCTCCACCAGCACATGGCGTTCAACAGCCCTGTTTGGTTCAATGTTGGCGTCGAAGAACGACCCCAATGTTCAGCCTGTTTCATCAACTCTGTTGACGACTCCATGGAGAGCATCCTCGGGTTGGCAAAGACCGAGGGCATGTTGTTCAAGTGGGGTTCTGGCGCCGGCACGAACCTCTCTCCGATTCGGTCGTCCAAGGAACTCCTTCGCGGCGGCGGTGAGGCTTCCGGCCCCGTCAGCTTCATGCGCGGGTTCGACGCCTTCGCGGGCGTGATCAAGAGCGGTGGCAAGACCCGTCGCGCTGCAAAGATGGTCATCCTCGATGTCGACCACCCCGATATTGTCGAGTTCGTGAACTGCAAAGTCGAAGAGGAAAAGAAAGCTTGGGCTCTGATTGATGCCGGATACGATGGCGGATTCAATGTGCCCGGAGGCGCATACGACTCCGTATTCTTCCAAAACTCCAACAACTCAGTACGCGTCACCGATGCGTACATGAAGGCAGTCGAGGAGGGCACCGAATGGCAAACGCGAGCCGTCACCAACGGTGAGGTCGTCGAGTCCATCGATGCCCGTGACCTGATGAACCAGATTGCGCAGGCCGCTTGGGACTGCGGAGACCCCGGGCTCCAGTTCGACACCACTGTGAACGACTGGCACCCGTGCATCAACACAGACCGGATCTACGCATCCAACCCATGCTCTGAGTACATGTTCTTGGACAACTCGGCCTGCAACTTGGCGAGCCTCAACTTGATGAAGTTCCGCAACGATGACGGCGAGTTCGAAACAGACCGGTTCCAATCCGCAGTTCGTACCGCGATCACCGCGCAAGAGATCTTGGTCGACCGCGCATCGTATCCGACGCCATCGATTGAGCAGAACTCCATCGACTACCGACCTCTCGGTCTCGGATTCGCCAACTTGGGCGCCCTGCTGATGTCGAAGGGACTCCCCTATGACTCCGACGAAGGTCGCAACTACGCCGGCGCGATCACAGCCATCATGCACGGTGAGGCATACTCACAGTCGGCTCGCATCGCCGAGCTGCGTGGTGCCTTCGCAGGCTATCAGCGGAACCAGAAGCCGATGCTCCGAGTCATCGGAAAGCACCGCAAGGCCGCCAAGACGATCGCCAAGAACGGTGTACCCAAAACAATGCTCACCACGGCGAAGAAGATCTGGGACGAATGCTACGCCTTGGGCCAAAAGCATGGGTACCGTAATGGACAGGTCACCGTGTTGGCACCCACCGGAACCATCGGCTTTATGATGGACTGCGACACCACCGGCGTAGAGCCCGACATCGCTCTCATCAAGTACAAGAAGTTGGTCGGCGGCGGCATGCTGAAAATCGTAAACCAGACCGTCCCGCTTGCGCTGAACGAGCTGGGCTACAGCCCGACCGAGCAAGCGGCCATTGGTGCGTACTTGGAGACACACGAGACGATTGAGGGTGCTCCTTTCCTCAAGGACGAACACCTGCCCATTTTCGACTGTGCGTTCAAGCCGCGGAACGGCGTCCGAACAATCGAGCCCATGGGCCACGTGAAGATGATGGGTGCATGTCAGCCATTCCTTTCGGGTGCCATCTCGAAGACTGTGAACATGCCCAAGGACTCCACAGTTCAAGACATCGCCGACATCTACATGGAGTCATGGCGTCTCGGGCTCAAGGCCGTTGCGGTGTACCGCGACGGGTGCAAACGCACGCAGCCGCTAAACACAAGCCTTGATACCGATGCCACCGAGACGGCGGAGAACACTAAGGTCGAGTACAAGCCCGTCCGCCGGAAGCTTCCTGTCGAGCGTGCAGCCATTACTCACAAGTTCTCGGTTGCGGGTCACGAAGGCTACATCACAGTCGGTCAGTATGAAGACGGCAGCCCAGGCGAAATCTTCTTGGTCATGGCAAAGGAAGGGTCTGTTGTCTCAGGTTTGATGGATGCATTTGCAACATCCGTAAGCTTGGCACTTCAGTACGGTGTTCCGCTTGATGCTCTATCGAACAAGTTTATGCACATGCGGTTCGAGCCTTCCGGATTCACTGGAAACCCAGAAATCCCGATTGCCAAATCCATAATGGACTACATCTTCCGCTGGATGGACCTTCGATTCGGAGAGAAAGCCGAAGTCGCGACCAACGAGGTCGAGGCAGTCGTGGAGCCTGAAAACGCCGCCAGCGCATTGGATGATGACAGTGTGAGCCGTGAAGAGACCGTCTTCACAACTCAAGCTGACGCTCCACCCTGTACCGCATGTGGGTCCATCATGGTTCGCTCGGGTGCTTGCTACAAGTGCTTTAACTGCGGGTCAACGAGCGGCTGCTCGTAAGCATTGCTGCACGACGGGGCCGATCGGCCCCGTCAACAACTCCGCAGGGCGGCATGTGTTGCCCTAAAAACGACAACTTCCACATCTCTGCCAGCGCCCAAGCTCGGGGTGTACATTTTATACCCCGGGCGGGTCCCGCCCCCTTGCTGAGCCGGTGGTAACTCAGGACCGCGACGCTTCTACAATGGTGCGTACGCGGTCCTCGTCAATTGGGGCCTGAATGATGCCGTCGCGGTGGAGATAGGTTCCTACGATTACTCCATTCGCGTATGGGCGAAACGATTGGACGGTCTTCGGTGTCACTCCACTCCCGACCCATACTTCGGCCTCAGGCACAGCTTGCCGTACCGATACAACGTCGCCGATATCTGTCTCCGCCCCGGTTCCATCGCCGGTGACGATGACACCATCCGCACCACCGCGGCCAAGACTGTCAAGGGCAGCCCGTCCAAGGTTTGTTTCTCCCGCGGGCACCGCGTGTTTCACACAGATATCAGCCATAATCCGTACAGGGTGTCCCAATGCTCTCCGGTAACGAAGGACGTCGGCAGCCCTGCCTTCAATCAGTCCTTGGTCAGTCCACGCCGACCCGCATAGGACATTGATTCGGACAAACCTCGCATTACACGAAGCCGCTACGGCCACTGCGGCACCACCGTCGTTTCTCAAGACGTTGATCCCCAACTCCAACTCACCGCAAAACCGGTCGTTTATTGCGGAGGCGATAACAGCCATCATGGCGGAAACATGAGGGTCAACTCGGTCCTTTCGAAACGGAGCATCTCCAAAATTTTCGATGATGCACCGACCGATTCCACCCGCAACCAACGCTTCTGCATCGCGTAGCGCATGGTCGCGTACGGCAGAAAAAGACATCTTCGAACGCGGGGCGCTCGGCAATGGTGGGAGGTGAACCACCCCGATTAGACTAAGGTCGCTGTGCTTATCCATCGTTTGATGCGCTATCCCCAAACAGAGACAGTTGCACCATTGCACCATTTGCGGCGACTCGCGCCCGGTGAGTGACCCCACGTCGACTGCCCCGTACAACTTGCCGCCCTGCTGGACCCCGAGCCTCTCCCGGCCGAACCCCGTCGCTGATTCGACGCCAAGGCCCTTCCAGCACAACACCAAACCCGCTTCTTGGCTCAAGGACCGGTCGAATCTCGAACCGGAGTCGTGCTGCCTTCGTGTGTTCCAGCAGTCTCTCAGCCGCCGCTTGGTCCCGAGCCGCAGACACCGCGATTGCAACCCCAGATACCTCTGGAGCCACCGCGGCGCGACGGCAGAGAGCGTCAACATCGGCAGCACTCATCCACCCCGAGGTGTATGTTTTGCGCGCCTTGGTCAACGCGGCAAGGTCGGAGGCTTCGATGCGTACCGCTACGAACCAGCGGCCTGGGCCAATGCCACCGCGTTCAAGGTCGCGGTCAACCGCCTCGATCGACCCAGTGGCGGACCATCGGAGCGGCGATGCTGGCGCCCCCGATGGTTCAGCAACAAGTTGCCCATTGCTCCGCCTCCCGATCATGGGGTTGCCCCATCCGGTTGGCTCGAGAACCAACAGGCCATCTTGACGGTCCACATTGATCACCAACCGGTCACCAACCCGAAGAAGTAGAGATGCCGCTTGGCCCCAGTGGGTCACGGTAACCTTGCCGTCAGCTGTCTTTGCGAGTCTTGGAATTCGAAACATATCAGTCATCTCGGGGCACCCCTGAACATCTAAACAGATTGTACCCTTATTTTACTCGTCAAGCTGGACATTTTTTGTCCGTTTTTTAAGCCGTACTCCATCTGTATGGCTCAACACCGCGCCAGAGGTCGAGCCGAACCCAGACAATGGACAACCTCAAGCCAAAAAACATCCGTCTTGCGGTATGCTCTCGCATCTCAAAATATTCTCGCGACGAGGCCCCCGATGTCGAAACTGCACAAGACCATCAACATCCTTCAAGAGTTTTCCCTCCCGTTGATTGCCGGTGTGATCGTGGCGCTTGTAGTCGCCAATGTGAACCCTGCGCTCTACGAAGAGCTCATCAAATACCCGGTCTACGGGCCACAAGACGGAGCACACCCAATCAATGCGCTCTTCTTGATCAACGATGTATTTATGGTCTTTTTCTTCGGAATCGCGGCAAAGGAAATCACCGAGTCGTGTTTGCCGGGAGGCGATCTCAACCCTCCATCCAAGGCAATCAACCCCCTCTTGGGAACCATTGGGGGTGTATTGGGACCCGTTGCCGTCTATTTTTTAATGGCACAATTGCTCTACACCGGGAGCGAACTCACGGATGTGCGGAATGGGTGGGGAATCCCAACTGCAACAGACATCGCGCTCGCATGGCTGGTTGCTCGACTGATATTCGGGAACAAGCATCCTGCCGTCAACTTCTTGCTGTTGCTGGCTGTGGCCGATGATGCGATTGGCCTCATCATCATCGCGGTCTTTTACGGCAACCCTGAGCTCCCAGCAGCCCCGCAATACCTTCTTTATTACACGGTTCCGGGAATGATCATTGCGTACGTGCTCCGACGCAAGAATGTTCAAGCGTGGCTGCCCTACATTCTGTTCGGCGGTACGCTGAGTTGGTTTGGGTTCATCTCAGCGCACCTTCATCCAGCACTCGCGCTCGTGCCCATCGTTCCGTTCCTGCCGGGCCCCTCCCGCGACACTGGATTGTTCGAACCCGAAGATGAAACCGATCAAGAGCACGCGGCTGGGCACCATCATCATGACCACAGCCCGCTCCACAATTTTGAGCACAACCTCAAGCTACCGGTGGACCTCGGCCTGTTCTTCTTTGCGTTTGCCAATGCCGGGGTTCAGTTTGCCTCCGTCAATGCTGTGACGTGGATTATTCTCGCCTCGTTGATCGTGGGTAAAGTGATTGGAATCTCGTTCTTCTCTGGGCTGGGCTCAAAGGTTGGCTTCCCGCTGCCCGAAGGCATGACCATGAGACACCTCGTCGTGGCCGCTACCGTGGCAGGCCTTGGGTTAACGGTTGCCTTGTTTGTCGCGGGGCAAGCCTTCCCCGATTCATCACCCTACAACGGGCCGGCCAAAATGGGTGCTGTGCTCAGTGCAGGGGCCGCCATCGTGGCCATTGTCTTGGCGAAGATACTGGGGATCAAACCGCTCAAAGACGCGGCATAGGCGACGTCCGTGAGGGGCCCTGCACGCACTCACCCGCTGCGACTTGGCTTCGTTGTGGGTGGCGTACTCGTATCGGCCTACATGACATGGGCGGCGTGGCGTGGCCCCCCACCGCGTTCGTTCGCACCCACGCCCAAACCAGTGGACCGGACTGCGACGTCAGAGGAAATCAGCGAAGTCAACCGCGTCGCCGAGGCCATGACCCAGCAGTTCCGCCAGAATCACACTGCTGGAGTCCCATTGATCCTTGAGAACCTGCTGACTGGACCCATACCAGACAACCCCCTCGTTGAGGGTGTGGGTACCAGCATGCAATCGTGTGAAGAACAGCCGCAGGCCGCCGTCGACTGGCTCGTTTGCACAACGACGATGACTGTCAGGGCAGTGATTCCACGCTAATAGGGAAACCCATAGAGCCCTTGGAACTTCCAGCGACCCTCTGTCAACGCAACGCCGTCCGCCACTCCATCGGTTGGTCCCGTGGATGGGGCTTCCGACCCCGCAACGCCAAAAACCCAAACGTCCTCTTGGTTATGCATGGCGGTGAATACGCTGCGCAACACCATGTCTTCATTGGTGAGCCCCGCTGTGCGGTCACTCATCACGGCCTCGACTTCGGGGTGAAGTGGACCAAGACCCAGAAACAACTCCACCGGTATGACATCAGGAACCGCAGCACTGGCACACGAAGCTGTGTCCACCGATGCGAGCTGGACGTCCCACCAGATCTGCACATCGGCGTCGGGAACATCAACCACGCGGCTCGCCGCATCGATCCCGATGCCCTCAGCGCACAGGGTTGAGCCCGATGCGCCCCGAATTTCCACGTCGACAAAGCTAAGCGCAGACTGAATTTCACCGGCCGCCAACTCGAGTGTCCCCGAGAGCACCCAGTAGGCCGGGTCCTCCCCGTTGTCTTCTCCCGCATCAGCGGGGGCATTCCCGGTGTCCGCGAACATGGCCCCTTCGGATCCTAGGTCGCCGCCCCCCATTTTTAGACTGCTCTCTGCGCAACCGGTTGCCGCAAGGACAACCCAGAAACTACGGTGCATAACAGACTCCCAACCGCATCCATTCAAGGCAAGTGTAGCCGAAGTTGGGCTCACCGTCACCGCCGCCCCATCCGGGCTCTTGTTCGGCGCGCCCGGTCACCGCTTGGCTGAAGGTCGAGGTATTGCCGCCAAACCGATCGGGCCGAGTCGAGACTCGAACGCGGATCGAACCAGAACATACCCAACGCATGCAGGGCAACCGCGCTCTCAGGCCCAACCTCAGTCGCCCGCTGAAAAAGCTGCTCTGCCGAGACCCGTTGACCGGCGGCATCGAGTCGTTTGGCCACCATAACCAGCGCAACCGGATCGCGATCTGCCCAACGGTTCACGGCTGCGGTCATGGCGTCAAGGTCCCCATTGGCGACAACTTGCGCGGTCTTCGCCCGCCCAACAAGAATCCGCGTCATGGGTTGAGAAACCCCCGACCAACCCTCAATCGCCGGCTCAAGCGCCACCGATGCCTTGGAGGAGCCAAGATCGAGTAAGGCCATGCCGCGAACCCAAGATGCCAAGGCACCGTCTTCGGACTCCAACGTCGCGATCGCACTTTCCGGTTCGTCCCCCGCCTGCTGCACCCATGCTCGAAGCACCGTCGTACGCACATCGCCCCATGCGTCGATGGCCTGTCGCGCATGCGTGATTCGGTCCAGTTCAATCAAGGCTTGAATTTTCCCTTGCCGACAATTTTGATCCCACGGGCGGGCGCCAAGACATCGATCTAAATCATCGAGTGCAGCCAATATTTGATTATTGGATAAACGCACCGCTGCAGCGTGATGCAGATATCGAGGATTCGTGGGATCCACGACCAGTGCAGACGACCATGAACGCTCAGCGGCTTCGTACTCACCCCGCTCCATCAGTAACGACGCCCGCAACGCATGAAGCCGGCCTTCTTGACGGGCGGATACTGGACCCGGCAGCGACTCCATTACATCGTCCAAGGAGGCGAGTACATCTGCGCCTTCGCTATCATCCCACTGTTCCTGAAACCGTTGAATTTGCACGAAGGGATTGTTGGGGTGGTCTCGAAGTAAACGGGCCCTCATCTTCTTCGCCTCTTGCTTATCGCCCAACTCGGTCAGCAGTGACTCGCGGCTGAGCAACTCCAACAGTGGGGCCTCCTCAGCGGACTGCCCAATTCCGGAGAGCAGAGCCCGCGACTCTTCGTCATCGCGAACCCGAAGGGCAATGCGTGCGGTCAGATCCCGACTCAGGGGGTCACCGGAGTCAATGTCCTCGAGCCGCTCTCGTGCCGTGGGCAGGTCCCCCATTGCCAAGGCCAAGTACCCGGAAATTAAGGCAAGCTCCTGTGAGGGAGCGCCCAATGCACGGGCCGCATCAAGACCGTCCTGAGCAAGGGCCATGCGGGTTGAGTCGCCCGTGTAGTCTGCCCACAGAATCGCACGAACAAGGGCCAACTCGGCCACGCGGACCGCAATGGGACTTCGGTCGTCTTCGACTTGAGCCTCCAATCGAGCTTCCAACTCTTGAAGACTGCGAAAGTCAGCCGCAGCAACAACTTGATGGGTCTCCTGAATTATCTGTCCTTGGGCGATCCAGTGCAGCACTGCAAACACCATCCACGCAATGAACGCCGTTACACCAACCGATCCGAATGCGATGGACCATGGAATACCGCGCGGTGATGCCTCATCGAATTCAACCTCGCTGACTTCTTCATCGCCCTCCTCCTCGGCTGGGTGCGAAGTGAGCTGATCGGTTTCATTGACTGACGGTTCCTCCGAGACCAACGCATCGCCCGTTTGTGGAAGCGGTGGTGCTGGCGAAGGCACCGGTCGATCCTCACGGCGGGTCATTACGATCAAGTCCTTGTCTTCATCCTCAAGGAAGGTCTCATCGTCAGGTGGCAGATACGTCTCGCGATGCGACTTAAGATCGACCTTGCTTCGGTCACCGGTCGTTCGATGGATTGTTCCATCGACTGCCTGTAGGATGACCCCGTCACCATGCGAAATCACCTGCATAATGCGCGTATCTCCAGCCCCGGGGAAAGGAGTGCCCTCGGGATCGGTGGACCCGTCATCGGAGACCGCCTCGACGTCGTCGATCGACCGGGAGGAGACCGTCACCTCACCGGCGGTTCCTGCTGTGGTTTCACCCGTATTTTCATCACGCCGAAAGAGCTTCGGGAATCCCCGGCGGGTGGCCTCTGCCGAACCGGTCATTCCCGCTTCTGACGGATCGATGTGCGCGGTTTCGTCCACGACGAAGCTGTCGGTCAGCTCGATGGTGACAATCTCTGGCGACCCTTCGTCGCCGGCTAACTCGGTCAGCAACTCGTTCGAAGATGAGCCACACCCTGAGAAGTCACCCTGAACAGCCCAGAGCAACGCACGAATCCGGGGAGTGTCCATACCGTCGCGGACCAACCGCTCCAACAGGCTCTCTGCACGAACAAAGCTACCGGTGCTGAGGTAGGTCTCGGCGAGGGCCAACACTTCTTCAGCGGTGCCC
>DEBL01000002.1:0-1400 GCA_002348535.1 Deltaproteobacteria bacterium UBA2957
GTCAAATGGAGTCAGCTCGCACGAGACCGTGTCCATTCCCACAAACCCAGTCGCAAGCACCGCCGACGTGCTGACCACCACACCGTTGACCCGCCACTCGTACAACGAGAGGTCTTCGTCACCGGTATCCGGATCTGCATATCCCTCCGAAGCACAGGTCAACGGTGTGCCCACTGGAGCCGGATTCGGCGAGATGACCGCCGCAACTGCGCTGGGTGGCGTGTTGCTCACGATGACCGATGTCGTCAGGACGGTCCCTTCAACGGTGCCATCGAATGCTGTGACAGAACAGGTCACGAGGTCACCACCGGTGTAGATCCCGCTGAGGCTCGATCCGGTACCGACCTCGATGCCGTTTACAGACCACTGCACCGTCGAAAGATCCGCATCGCCATCGGCGTCAAACCAACCGTCCCACGCGCACGTCAGCGGATCCTCTGATCGGGGGGTCGCCGGATCGATGGTGACACTGCCAATCACGGGCGACGTGTTGTCGACCGTCACACTGACACTGACGACCTCACCGTCGTCCACCCCATCCGACGGAATCACATCGCAGGTGATGATGTCCCCACCGGTGTAGACGCCCGCGAAGGCCGATCCCGGGGTCTCCATCAACACCCCGTTCAGATACCAACGGAACCGTGAAGCATCGGGCTCGTCGACTCCGTCTGGGTCGTAGAGCCCCTCGTAGCTGCAGGTCAACACGTCGCCCGTCGACACAATCTCAGGGAGGATGCCGACCGAATCGACCCGAGGCGGCGAGTTTGCAATCACCGCGGGTGCCGAGGTCACCGGTTCACCCGTGTCGATGGCGTCGGACGGGGTAACCGTGCACGTCACGACGTCGTCTCTCACGAAGTATTCAGCCGGCAGCGTAGAGTCCGTCACCGGGGTGGACAGTTCATTGACCGACCACGAATAGCTGTAGGTCGGGATGTCGCCGTCTGCGTCGATCGTCAGCCCGAGCGCACAGGTAAGCGTATCTTCCGTCCGGGCGGGGTCGGGTTCGACCAGCGCATCCATCACAACCGGTGCTGCATTCTTGACGGTCACCGTGTCGGATCCCGGAAAACCGGGTCCAAGCGAGTCCCACGGCGTCACATCGACCCGCCACATCTCCCCTCGGGTCGATTCGCTCGCGGGCACGCTTACGTCCTCGGCCCCTTCGACCAACACTCCATCGCGGTACCACGCATAGGTGTAGGTGATCGGATCGCCGTCCGGATCGACCGCGGGCGTGGATACACATGCCCTCATTTCATCAGCGGCGAACACCTCGGTATCGACGCAATCTCCGCCCTCGGTGGTGATGATCTGAACCTCGGGGGCGGAGGCCCGTTCGTTGATCACGAAGTTGACCACCTGGGTCGTGAACAGTCCGCCCGAGTCTGTGGCGG
>DEBL01000002.1:1715-12497 GCA_002348535.1 Deltaproteobacteria bacterium UBA2957
CCCGAGTCTGTGGCGGTCACCGTCATGGATTTCGAGCCCGGAAGCAGCGAGTCCACCGCAAACTCGACGGTGCCCGTGGTGTCGGCGCCCTGCGTAGAGAACACACCATCATCCAGCGTGCTCCATGCGAGGTCGATGGCCGTTGGGCTGTCTTCGGCATCGCTGACCGACGCGCGCACCATCAACGGCTCCCCGAACCCATAGACGCCACCGTCGATCGGCTCTTCCACTACCACCTCTGGCGGCTCGCCCACCGTCAGGCGAATCACATCCGAGCACCGCCCACCGGCTTCGTCTTCCCCCTGCAGCGTGATCACATGGGTCGCCACGCTGAGTTCGCCGGGCTCGAGGAAGATGTATGCGTTCCCCGTCGGATCGGGCGGGCCCTCGTAAATGACACCTTCAAGGCTGCTGACCCACAGCAGGCTCAGCATCTCCGGGCCGACGTCCGCGTCGGTAATTTGCCCAACCAACTCGATCGTCTCGCCTCTATCGACGGCCGAATCATCTTCGGGGCTTACAATGCTGCAGATGGGATCGGCGTTCGAGCCCCCAACCGTCACAAACGCCACCTCGGTCGCGGTTCCCCCGTGGGTGTCTTCCACCATGACGGTGATCGCATGCTCGGCTTCGTCCAAGAAGACGGAGCCGCTGAATGTCCCATCGTCGCGGAGGACCACATCGAGGAGGCCAGTAATGTCGCTCTCGACAGTCAACACCAACGACCCCGGCGGGTCTTCGAGATCGCTAACGGACCCGAGAAACGGAACCTTCTGGTCCCGGTAGTATGCCTCGTCCGCGGTGGGCATTTCGAGGGTAATCGTCGGGCGGTTGTTGTTGATCGTGGTGACGTCGATTCGGTCCTCACCACTGGCGCCCATCGGATCTTGCACTTCGAGGATGATGGTCGCTTCGGCCGCGGGAATGGTGATGTCGCACTGCGTCTCGCCGTCCGCAGTGACCGTTTCTTCGCAAATTAGTTCGCCGTCGACAAACCACGATGCCACCAAGTCGTCGGTTGCATGGTCGTCATCGTCCACGGTACCCACCGCGGTAAAGGCTTGGCCGCGAGCCAGCTCTGCACCGTTTGATGGGGTTCGGATGTTGGCTTCCGGGTTGTTGTTGAACTTCGTCACGCCGGCTTCTTGGCACGCCGTCGCGAGCGCGCACGCGAGCGCGAAAACACCCCAGTTCACCCCACCAAATGGCCGTCGCATTCGCAACTCTCTCTCCCCATCCATCAATGCACCCTTAGCGGGTCCGAACTGCACTGTACAAGAACATCGACCGGATCCGCAATTATGTAAATTAATCCACGTTGATCAGCGACAATTCCTCGGCTCTTAAGCCGTCTCTGAGTTCTCGACACGATGATCGCTGTATCGGTCGGCCCACAGCGTGATCACCCCCCGCAGCGTCTCTCGAATTTGGAGCGGAAGCACCCCCAGCAGGTCGACCAACTGATGCACCATCTCAAGGTCCGTTTCATCGAGATCGGACACAGACTCGAGGAGGTTTGCCATGTCTTGAGTGGTTCGAATCCGAACATTCTTTTCTCGTGCGGGCACGATCTGAACGATCATCTTTAGGCCGACGGCCCGGGCAAACGCATCGATGCGGTACATCGGCGCCCGTTGGCGGGCGACCTCGATGTTGTCCACCTGCGCACGGCTGCAGCCCATGGCCTCGGCCACCTCAAACTGACTCAGCCCACGCCGGCGCCTGGACCGCCGAAGCAGTCGTCCGATTGATTCGTATTTCATGGAATCCCCTGGTCTCTACGGATCCGTGGCTTCCCCCCGCTCTCGTTTTATCTCGTTTTTATCGATCGTTCAGCAAAAGCGTTTGACGACGGTTAAGGCCCCTGCACGCTCCCGTAGCTCAGCTGGATAGAGCATCGGCCTTCTAAGCCGAGGGTCGTTGGTTCGAGTCCAACCGGGGGCGCTTTTCAAGCGCCCGGTGGACTCGAAGGTCAAATCCGGCGCGAGCACTGCGAGTGCAAAGGGCCCTGGATTAGCCCTTTAGGATTTGACCCGGCCCGAAAAAGCGAGGCCCCGGACGGGCCAAGCTGCAGGGCGACAGAAACGCTGGTCGACCGCAGGCAGACGCCGAACAGCCCGGGGGCGCCCACTCGCCCAAGACCCAGCCGTTCCAGCGAGTGTGCGTGTGAAGGTCATCGTGGCCAACCTCGAGCGGTGTGGGGTTTGGGTGTATACCCGGCAGGTATCTATAAATTTGAAACCGGATGAGGTTTAATTTTGGCCAATAATGGTGATGACTTCAACCTAGGCGATGAATCAGAAGAAGTCACCGATCCGCGTGTGGAAGAAGAAGTCACCGATCCGCGTGTGGAAGAAGAAGTCACCGATCCGCGTGTGGAAACTTTGGCCCAAGAACGCCTATCAATGAGCTCGGCGATGCGGAATGGTATCGCCAGAGACCTACGCTCCACAAAGCGGAAGGGATGTTTCGTTGCCCTGTTGATAACCATAGTCTTCTGGTTGGTTTTGTGGTTGTCCTTCGTGGATCGGCCAACGAACAAATCGAAGGCTCGTTCAGTGGCAGATTATGAACAAAAGCTTGAAGTTGCGGTTGCCCAAAGG
Organism: Deltaproteobacteria bacterium UBA2957; assembly: GCA_002348535.1. Classification (GTDB taxonomy): domain Bacteria; phylum Myxococcota_A; class UBA796; order UBA796; family UBA796; genus UBA796. The sequence goes on from DEBL01000002.1 coordinate 4,319, forward strand.
CGAGACAAAAAGTCGTTGACTCCGAGGGCCAGCTTACCGGAACCCGCCGTCTCTTTGCCTGAGACGATGCCTGCAGTATTAGCCGTAGTAAAGGTGTACAAAAATAGCCCTGAATACGGCAAATCAAGACTCATTGAAAGTTTGGCTCAGACCTTGATTGACGGAGACCCTGAAAATCTGGATTTTGGAGAGCGGGGAGAGCAACTCAATATGGACTGGGCACAGGCGCTGGTCTCGAAAGATGAGTTTGCTCTCAAAGATGCTGAAGATGCATTGAACGCCCATAAAGCCGCAATCGTGAGCGACGCGAAGTCCAAACTGGTGGGTAAATGGGTGGTCTTCGAAATTGAAGTCACTCCGCAGTCGTATGACTTCGATAAGAACCAGTATGTATGGGTAGTGGACACACTCAAATGGACCGATAAATACACGACCTGGATGGGTACACGAAAGCAGCGGCGGCCCTTTGTCATCGACCAGAAACTACCCGGCCTTGATTATTACAAAGTCAAAGCCTCGGTCGGTGATGGTTTAAGAAAATACTTCTATCCACAGGTTTGGGTTCGTGTGCAGGTCGGGGAAGATGAAGCTCGAAAGATATCGAAAGACGTGAAGTCGTTTAGGTATTTTCAGCTCTTCGCTAAGCTTCGAGGTGATGTTTATTCTGGTGTACCCTCGGGCATATTCACCAGCCCACGGTCTGCACCGAAGCTCGAAGTGCTGGGGTGGCGTTTATGCCAACAGGCTATGGCTCAGGATGCAATCTTTTCAGAACCCATTGAGATTGGTGATGCCACTTGTACGACATGGGTCGGTGGTTCCAAGTCTAAACTCACAGTTCAAGACATCATGAAGTGATGACTGGCCCGTGGGCACCCTCGATCGCCCCCCGAGTTCCCCGACTTTGCCACATTCTTGGCACTTAGACCCATGCAACACCACAAGCCCCACAAGGCCCATCAAAGTCGCCGCAAGGACAGGGCAAGATGATGCAAGACCAACAGGAAAAGACCGAGTTCTTCTAAGCCGAGGGTCGTTGGTTCGAGTCCAACCGGGGGCGCTTTTCAAGCGCGCAGCGGTGGGTTCACCCCGTCAGCAGCCCCAGCACCCAGAACAGCCCAAAAAAGGCCCGCAACCGCGCCGAAGACCAGCAGAAACATACCCGCGATGATCTTTGGGATCTGGCTGAAGAAATCCATCAAGGGTTCCATGCCGCGGAGGGGCTCCTCGAGCAGTCGGTGAACCTCCGAGAGCGCGTACCAACCGTCGAGTGGTTGCCTGTTGATGTGGCCCTTGATCACCATGCCCGGGAAGAACCGCCGCCCGCAGCGCGACCACGCCACAATGGTGGACCCGCAGCTTCCGCAGCGGTGTTCGCCCTCAAAGACCGGCAGCGGCGCTTCGCACGCGGGGCACACCGCGTCGTCATCGAGGCCCAAAATCCGATGCTCCGTCTCGGTGCGGATGTCGAGGTACCGCCCCGGACCCATCCGCATCTGCAGACTGAATCGCCCCTCCGGGATGAGGTCGATCACGTGGTCGCCAATGGGAACGGTCGCCACTGCACCGCAGGACTGGCAGGTCAGCTGGAGGGGCGTGGTGTCGGACACCGTCACCAAGTTGCTGCACTTGGGGCATTCCTCGAGCAGCAGCGTGTCTGGACTCGCGGCCACCGCCGTGATGCCGCGAATCCATGTGCTCAAGGCCGAAAACCCGAGGTCTAAGGCGCCCTCCCGGTGGCGCGACTCGACCGCTGTGGGCAGGTCCAACTCAAGGGTGTGGGTGCAGTGGGTGCAGGGCACGCGCAGGGTGTCGAAGTGATCGGCGTAGTTCGATGAGTCGCAGCGCTGGCACGTGCGCAGCGATGCGCGGCTGGATTCGAGGCGGTCACCGTCGCTTGCCAAATGCAGTCCTCCGTCACAATCGCCACCTCCATTCGAAGCTTCACCGGCGCTCGAGGGTAAACCGAACCGGGTGGCTGACCGGTTGATGGGGGAAACTGTAGCACAGCAGTTAAATGTCGTGGCGACCAATTCGCCAGGAACAAGGCGCATCAAAGACGGGGTATGCTGGAGGGGTGACCCTGCTTTCGTTGCTCGCACTGCCCCTCACCGCCCACGCCCACATGCGGGTGTTGGTCTACGGCCCCACGTCGTCTGGCGAGGCGGACTGGCTGGCCACGGACGACGAGATTGTGGTCTGGACCGATGCGGAGTGGCGAGCCGCCTCGACAGACGACTTTCTCGAGTTCGATGCGGTGCTCGTGGGCGACGGCGGGTGTGGCGGCACGACCGCTGCCGAGCTCGATGCCTTGATCGATACCCGCGACACGTGGGCACCGGCCATCGACGGCAACATCTTGGTGACCAGCCTCGCCACGGCCTGCCACATGCCCGTGACCGGTGCCCCTGAATCGACCATCGACCGGGTGATCAACTGGATCGGCCGCAGCGGCATGGGGATGTGGGTATCGACAGGCCCTGATTTTCATGTGCTCCCCGCGATGGAGCCGTGGGGCACCTTGGCCGGTGAGCCGGGCGCCCTCGACACCCTTGAGACCGTTGATTCTGCCCCCTATCTGTGGGAGAGCGTGACCGGAGACGATGTATCTGGGTGGGGACCATCGGCATGGGGCAGCTTCACCGGATGGCCCGACGACTGGTTGGTGGCCCTCGAGAGCGACGAAGGCGACGCCGCGGGCATCATTTACCAAGCCTGCGATTGGGACTTCGATGGCTACGACTCCGAGCGCTGCGGCGGTGACGACTGCGATGACAGCACCTCATTTGTGCGTCCGGGTCGAGCCGAGACCTGCGATGACCGAGACAATGACTGCAACGGACTGGTCGACGACGACGCCACCGACGCCCCCGCCTGGTACCTTGACGCCGACGGCGACGGATACGGAAACCCCGACGACTTTGTGCGGTCTTGCACTCCCGTCGAAGGCCGAGTCGACAATGGTACTGACTGCGACGACGGCAATGCGATGCGAAACCCGGGGACCGAAGAACGCTGCGATGGGGGCGACACCGACTGCGATGGCCTCGTCGATGAGGCATCGGCGGTGGACGCCCTTGTGTGGTACCGCGACTGGGACGGGGATGGATATGGGCTTACCGACCGCAGTCGCATCGCCTGCGAAGCGCCCCCGGGGTTTGTGAGCGAGCCCGATGATTGCAACGACGGCAGTCCCTTCATTTCGCCGGGGACCGCCGAAGTCCCCTACGACGGCATCGACCAAGACTGCGACGGGTCGGACCTGTGCGACGTGGACGGCGACGGGTGGGAGGCTGTGGACTGCGACGGACTCGACTGCGATGACACCCGCTCCGACTGCTGGCCTGACGCCCCCGAGACACCCTACGACGGCATCGATCAAGACTGCGATGGGTTCGACCTGTGTGACGTGGATGGCGACGGATTCGACGCCGATGCATGCGGCGGGCTCGACTGCCGCGACGATGATGCCACCGTCTCACCGACAGCCGACGACGAACCGTACGATGGCATCGATCGAGACTGCGATGGATGGTCGGACTTCGATGCAGACCGGGACGGAGACGATGCGGAGGTGTACGGCGGCACCGACTGCGATGACACCGACTCCACTGTGTACGGGGGTGCTCCCGAGTTGGTGGACGGCGTCGACAACGATTGCAACGGTTTTGCTGAAGATGACGATGACGACGAAGACGGCCTGTCCAGCGAAACAGAGGTCGGGCTCGGACTGGACCCAGGGCTCCCTGATACCGATGGCGACGGCGTCCGTGACAGCGACGAGGTGACAGATGCGTTCGAGCATCGAGACACCGATGGCGATGGCATCGCGGATGCCGTGGACGACGATGATGACGGAGACGGGCTTCCCACGGCACTCGAGATTCTGGAGTATGACTGGCGAGATTCCGCAGCACGCCCACCGGACTCCGACGATGACGGGGCACCCAACCATCTCGATCTCGACTCCGATGGGGACGGATGGGCCGATACCTTTGAGGGCGACGCCGACACCGACGGCGATGGCACGCCCGATTTTGTCGACAGCGATTCCGATGATGATGGCATCAACGACACCGACGAACTGGATGCAGACACCGATGGCGACGGGACACCCAATCGCCTCGATGACGATGACGACGACGACGGCGTACCGACGCGCCTCGAAAGCAGCACCGACACCGACGGCGACGGCGATCCGGACTACCTCGACACTGACGCGGATGGCGATGGCCTGAGCGATGGAGAGGAGGGCATTGGGGATGCCGACGGCGATGGGACCCCCGACCGTCTCGACGCCGATGCCGACAACGATGGGATCCTCGATGTGGATGAATGCGCCTGCGACTCAGACGGCGACGGCTTCGCGGACACCATCGACGCCGACGATGATGACGATGGGATCCCCTCCGTGCTCGAGACAGCGGCTGACACCGACGGGGACGGACAGCCCAATCACCTCGACCTCGACTCCGATGGAGACGGACACCACGACACCGTAGAAGGGATGGGCGACACAGACGGCGACGGCGAACCGGACCGCTTGGACCTTGACTCCGATGATGATGGAATCGCCGACAGCGATGAACCGGCCTCAGACACCGACGGCGATGGCGATCCCAACCGTGTCGACGAAGACGACGACGGCGACGGGCGAACCACCCGAGACGAGACCAGCACGGATTCGGATGGCGACGGCATCCCAAACCACCTCGATCTGGACTCGGACGATGACGGATTTTCCGATGAACGCGAGGGCGGGATCGACTCCGACGCCGACGGGACACCCGATTGCATCGACACCGATTCCGACAACGACCACGTGCCCGACCGTGACGAACTGGACCGCGACTCAGACGGCGACGGGGCCCCAAATCGTGTGGACATCGATGACGATGGCGACACGCTGCGAACCCGTCTCGAGGGTGCACACGATCTCGACGGAGACGGCACTCCAAACCATCTCGATCTCGACGCGGATGGCGACGGCAAGAACGATGCAGACGAGGGCACTCGGGACTCTGATTGCGATGAGCTGCACGACTGGGCGGATGCCAACGACACCGATGGCCCTTGCGGCGAGGTCGCCTGGGCGGAGTGGTCGCCCAGCGACGACCCAAACTCGGCGAAACCTCCCGCGTCCGGCTGTGCCCACAGTCCGAGTACTGACTTTCGCCTATGCCATGGATGGATCCTCGCGATACTCTGGATCGCAGGCCGAAGGAGACCCCGACCGTGATCGCATTGCTGCCTTTTATGATGGCATTTGGACTCGCCTGCTCACCCAGCGATGGGGACTCCGGTGGACACGAGCACCACCACACGGGCGGCTCGACCATCCCAGACGACGCCAACTTCTCCGGTACGGCCACAACCGACGGCGGAACATGGACGGTCACCTACAGCACCCGTCCCGAGCCCATCGCTCTGAGTGAGAACTTTGAACTCACCGTCACAGTCACAGACGCTGAAGGTCCCGCAAGGAATGCGGCGCTCGAACTGGCCGCCACCATGCCGGACCACAACCACGGCATGAACACAGACCCGACGGTGACGGCCCATGAAGACGGAACCTTCACGGTGCACGGCATGCAGTTTCACATGACCGGGTGGTGGCGGATTCATGCCGATGTCTCCACTCCTGACCTTCCTTCCGAGTCTGCATGGTTCGACGTCACCTGCTGCGACTGAGTCTGCTTGCGAGCGGGGCCTTCTTCGGGTGCAGCCGCTCGGGTGACCCCATCGCACCCCACGACACGGGAGCCCCGCACTCGTTTACCGAGTCTGAGGCGGCCTTGCTCCAAACCATGTGGCCGCTGCCTTCGCTCCCGGCCTCTCCCACGAATGCGTACGCAGATGATCCGTGGGCCATCCAGCTTGGCCAGTACCTCTTTTTCGACACCGGACTCTCAGCGAGCGGGGACATCGCGTGCTCAAGTTGCCACGACCCCAGCTTGGGGTGGTCGGATGGACTGAAGCTTGGGGAGGGAACGGCAACCGGCGACCGCCACACAATGTCCCTGTTCAACGTGGGCTACAACCGGTGGTCGTATTGGGACGGCCGGTGTGACACGCTGTGGTGTCAGGCCATCTCGCCCATCGAAGACGAGCGAGAGATGGGGAACAACCGGGTGCGACTGGCCCACCAGTTGACCCATGATCCGCTCCTCAACCAAGCGTATCGCGAGACCTTTGGACCGCTGCCGGACGTCTCGTCATGGCCGGACAATGCCCGACCGATGCCGAACGAGGAGGACCACGAAGACCACCAAGCATGGTTGTCCCTGACCCCCGATGAACAGGATGCTGCAAACCGAGTGCTCGCCAACATCGGAAAATCACTCGCCGCCTATGAACGAACCATCATCAGTCGGGACAGTCCCTTTGACCAATTTGCAGAAGCCATGTTGGTCGACGGCGAACCCGACAATGACGTCTTGTCGAACTCGGCTCGTCGGGGCTTGAGTTTGTTCATTGGAAAGGCTCAATGCCATTTCTGCCATGCCGGGGCGGCGTTCACGAACCAAGAGTTTGCCAACATCGGGCTCGCCGATCGCCCATGGCTTCTGCCGGCGGACAGGGGCCGAATCGATGGAATCTTTGACCTTCGAGACAACCCCTTTCGGGGCGACGGACGCTACAGCGACGACCCGATCACCGGAGCCATCAAGATTGCCAATCTGACGACCACCGGAGAACAAGAGGGTCAGTTCAAGGTACCGTCGCTGCGCAGCATAGCCCTCTCACCGCCCTACATGCATGGCGGTCACTTCGACACCCTCGACGAAGCCGTGCGCCACTACGGTGAGGTGGTCGAGATGCCCGCCTTGGGTCACCGTGAAGACATGCTCCAGACCCTCGAACTGTCGGACTCCGAAATCGCCGACATTGTGGCTTTTCTTGAGTCTTTGACCGGCGCCGAACTCCCGGATTCCATCACTACCCAACCCGAGAGCCCCGTCTACACACCGAGGTGAGCAGACGGGGCTCTGTAGCGCGCTGGGGGAGCGAGCTAGTCGTTGCGGCGGCGGGCCAGTGCCAACAGACCCACAAGCGCCATCCACGGTGACCCGGCCGAGAGCGAACCGGTTGCACAACCGCACTCTTCAACGCCCAGTTTGTCGTCCTCGCCCGTGTCGGTTCCACCGTCGCCGCCCTCATCGGCATCGGCATCGGCATCGGTGTCCGCATCGCCATCGGCGTCGGCATCACCCGTGTCATCCGCGACAACGCCCGTGTCCTCAGCCGGCTCGCCGGTGTCTTCAAGGGCAACACAATCGTCATCGAACCCGGGAGCGCCCGGATACAACTCAGCGTCGCCGTCATCGCAGTCCGTGTTGTCGCTGACGTAGCCTTCGGGCTCAACGCAACTCGCAACACCAGACGATCTCTCCACGCACACCTCGTCCAAGCACGCCCCCGTGTCCTCAGACGCGGTGTCGCACTCGACGGTGACCTCTTCGCAGATTTCTTCAATCACCTCAAACCCATAGCCATCGCCGTCCTCGTCGATGAACCAAACGGGGGCGTCTTCCGATTCTGGACCGTCGATGCTGCCATCGCAGTTGTTGTCGACCTCGTCGCATACTTCGGTCGCGTCGGGGTTGATCGCTGCATCGGCGTCGTTGCAGTCCGAGGCGTCCGCGATGAGTCCCTCCGGTGCGGTGCAGCCGGCTGTGGCGCTATCAATGTCGCCGTAGCCGTCCTCGTCAGCATCGGAATACCACGAAGACGCATCAACGGATTCGGCCGGGTCGGTTACCCCGTCGCAGTCGTTGTCGACACCATCACAGTACTCGGCCGCCCCCGGATACACGGACGCCGTCGTATCGTCGCAATCGGTGGCGTCCAAGACCCATCCGTCGCCCTCGGCGCACCGCGACTCAATGGTATCCATGTCGCCGTATCCATCGCCGTCGGCGTCAGCGAAGTACATTGACGAACCGGGGGATCCCGCCGGATCGACCAGGCCATCGCAGTCGTTGTCCTCACCGTCGCACACTTCTTCAGCACCGGGGTAGATGTCCGCGTCAAAGTCATCGCAGTCCGTCGCGACCGACGCATCGGTGTAGCCATCGGGACGTGCGCACGCTTCAATCGCATAAAACTCATCGGGGTCACCGTAGCCATCCTCATCGAAATCGTCGTACCACATCGATGGCGACCACGCGTCGGGGTC
>DEBL01000301.1:0-322 GCA_002348535.1 Deltaproteobacteria bacterium UBA2957
CAACGGCAAACGATACCAATCCCAACAATCCGAATGTGCGCACAGCAACCTCCCGTTTAGTGCAGACCTTACCGTACGACGCAGTTAAAAAAAACCCTCTGCGCGTTTCGCACTTCAAAAATCTTTGCATTCCGCCTCAAGAATCCACAGATGTGGCCCGATTGGAGACCACCGGGACGGGAGCATTCGCATGAGCACCATGATTCAACAACATGACCCTACACCTCACCGCAGTTCACCCGCGCTGCAGTCCGTGGCTGATCTCACGGAGCGCATCGGCAACCTGTTCGCTTCCCCCACCTACCAGCCCCCGGTCCTGCCC
>DEBL01000301.1:644-2861 GCA_002348535.1 Deltaproteobacteria bacterium UBA2957
GCCCCCGGTCCTGCCCACAGTCGCCGTTGAACTGCTCGATGTCGCGCGGTATCCCGAGATTGACCTCAAACGGATCGCCCGCATGATCGGGCGTGACCCCCTGCTTGTGGGTCAGGTCATGCGGCGAGTGCAGTCTCCTTTTTATGCGGGTCGGCACCCGATTTACAGCCTCGACCAGGCCATTTTCAGACTGGGTTTGAACGCCATACGGGACCTCGTTCTTGAGGCCGCCCTAAATGTACGTATATTCACCACTCCGGGCTACGGATCTGCGATGGAGCGCATCCGACGGCACTCGATTGCCACGGGTCACATCTGCAAAATTCTTGGTCCATACACCGGACAAGACCCCCACAAGATGTTCTTGTTCGGCTTGCTTCACGATGTCGGACTGGCCGCCGCCCTCATCACGGTGGATGAGATGTTTGACGGCGTGCCGCGGCCATCGATGGTGCATGTATGGCCGGCCATCGAAACCACGCACGAGTCAGCCGGTACGCTGCTCGCTCGGATCTGGGACCTCCCTGGCGATATCCCGAGCCTGATCGGGCGCCACCACGACTTTCAGGCCACCGGAACCCCCGACGGTGCAGTCGCAACACTCCACATCGCCGAGGCCATCGCGACACGGCTTGGGCGGGGTGTGACACCCAACAACCAGCCGCAATTCTTGCGCTCCAGCATCGATGCCAACTCCCCTGAGTTGGTGTCTGCGGCCCAAGACTTCCTCGGACTGACGCCCGCCATCCTGCTGGACGTAATTAAGGCTTCGGAAGAGCGCCTCGACGCCATCCGATAAATCATCGGCCCAACAACTGTGCCAAGACCTCAACACCCCTCGCAACAACATCGGGTGGCGCAGATGTGAAGCAAAGTCGAATGTGGTTTGGGTAATCCCGGCCACACGACGACCCCGGTGCGAGAATGAGGCCGCGGTCGATGCAGTCTTCGAGAAAGCCCACAGCCCCGCGCTCATCCAATGCCTGTTGGACATCAACAAAGAGAAATGTTCCTCCTTGGGGTCGCGCCACCCCAAGTCGGTCCGCAGCCGCAAACCCTGCCGCACGATACCGATCGACGGCCCGGTCCAACCAGTCTGACCCGGATCGCAACACCGACGCTGCAGCGAGTTGAGCTGCCGTGGTTGCTGAATAAAAGTGATGCACTGTGGCTTTCCGAAGACTTGCCATCGCATCCGCGTCGGGGCCGATTGCGTAGCCAACACGATTCCCTGCCATACCGTATGTTTTCGAAACGCTGAACACCGACATCGTTCGCTCAGGTGCGGCCTCGGCAACGACGGCACCGTCCTCCGCGAACACGATGCCCCGGTAGACCTCATCCGACCAAATCCACAAATCGTGCCGACGGGCAAACGCCGCAATCGCGGAGACCATTGACGCCGACATGACTCGGCCCGTTGGGTTGTTCGGGGTGTTTACGTACAGCGCGACTGTGCGGTCGGTGCATCGGGCTTCGAGGGCATCAACGACCCGTTCCTCGTCCTCGAGGCCGAGGGTGGGAACCTCGACTGGAGTTCCGTGATGAAGTTGAACAATCCCGCGAATCAGCGGCCAAAACGGACTTAAGATCAAGACCTCCTCACCGGGATCTACTTGAGTGCATGCAATCGCCCCCAAGCCGCCGGTGGCTCCGGCCGTCACAATGATCCGGCCCGATTCCACACCATGATGGTGGGAAATCGCATCCAGCAACGCTGGGTGTCCGCGCGGCGGAGCATACGTATGAACCAGCGGATAGGACTCAGCAGAAAAGTCGCTCAAGTGGCATCCGGTCGCGGGCTCCAAATAGGTGTCGCCCACATGCAATGGATACCGCTCCGTCTCAATCGCGGCGATCCGATGCGCCACCTTTGAAAAGACACCCGAGGGCATTGCGGAAACTGTGCGTGAAGCGTGCGGAAACCGTGGCATGAAACCTCCCAAGCCCGATTATTTTACCGCGTCGGGAAGTGTTGAAACCATCGAGGTGCTGGAATGTCGGTACCATGGATTCCGTGACTGCTTCCCGCCGCTCCTTGATTCGCGCATTCATGGCCTCGTCTGTGGGTACAGCCATCAGCCGAGTGTTCGGCTTGGCACGAGAGTTGGCCCTCGCCAATGTGCTGGGCGCAGGTCTCGTCATGGATGCATTCGTAATGGCCTTCACCTTCCCGGGCATGCTTCGACGATTCGTCGCAGATGAGGGCCTGACCGG
>DEBL01000301.1:3278-17904 GCA_002348535.1 Deltaproteobacteria bacterium UBA2957
CTGATTGTCACCGGTATCGTGATTAGCATCGCCGGCATCGCAATCGCACCGTGGCTCGTTGACTGGGTTGCCGATGGATTCACGGGAGAGAAATACGACCTGACCGTGCAGTTGACCCGCGTTCTGTTTCCGTTCGTCGCATTCGTTTCACTGGTGAGTTGGGCAGAAGGGCTGTTGAATCATCGGGAGCATTATTTTGTACCCAAAGTTGCTCCCGGGATCGTGAGTGCCGCAGTCGTGGTCGCGGTGCTGGTTGGGGATCAATCCAACCCCATCGACTTGGTCTGGACTGTGTGCTGGGCGATCTTGGCAGGAGGCGCAGTGCACGCTGCCGTGTGCATACCGCCACTGCTGCGGCACTGGGGGCCCATCCGACCCCGATTCGATGCACTGAACGACTCACGGTTCCGGGGTGTCTTGAGCGAGATGGGGAAGGTAGCTGTGATCGGCGTAATGGCTCAAGTCAACACGCTGGTGCTTCGGTATATCGCCAGCCAGCTTGAAGAAGGTTCCGTCACTTGGTACTGGAACGCTACTCGGCTGGTGGACTTCGCCCAAGGGATCATCGCGGTTGGCGTCGGTTCGGCCCTGCTACCGGCCATTTCCGACGCCGTTGCACGCCGCGACGGAGACGGGTTTCGTGGATCGGTTCTTGCCAGCACACGGCTGGCTTGCGTGCTCCTCATCCCCGTCGCAGCCTTCATCGCGCTCTACCCCACCGAGGTGGTTGCATTTCTCTATCGTCATGGAGCGTATGAGTGGGGCGACGTCGAGCAGACCGCCTCCACGTTGGCCATGCTGGTCCCGTTCATGCTTTCACTTGCGGGTATCCAGATCATCAAAAAGCCCTTCTTTGCCATGAACCGAAGGGGCGCATTGATCGGAGTTGGGGTGATCGGAGTCGGCCTCACCACCGGTCTCGGCCTGTGGCTGGCCCCACTCTTGGGGGTTCACGGCCTTGCGCTCGCGCTCTCTGTCTCTGTGACAGCCCAACTGGCAGCCTATGCTGCGCTGTTGCGGGAGATGGTTCCCGGCGGTCTCGGCCTCACGGGGCTGGCCATGCCCATCGGAAAAATTGGAATCGCCGCCGGTCTAGCGGTGGGCGCCGCCTACCCCTTTATGGCCATGGGAACATGGACCGATGGCCCATCTTTGGGCAACGCGCTGGTGTTGGTGGGAGCGGGAACGGTGTTTTCTGGGATTTATGCTGTTGCAGCCGGGACACTCGGAATTGAAGAAATTCAGACCATTGGGCAAAAAATACGACAGCGCCTGTCCTGAGGAGAAGTTAGCTGAGTGGTTTCTCGGAGACCCCTATGTCCCTCACGGACCTGCATGCGCTAGCCCAAGATTTATGGTGGACCACAGACCCAGCGGCCGATCGCCTCTGGTCATCCCTTGGGAGCGATGTCTACCGCGCAACCGGAGGCAATCCGGTCGCACTGCTGAAAACCACCGATCTCGACGACACGTCCAACGAGACACAGAATGAGTTGCGAGCATGGGTCGAACGGTGGCCGCGGGGTGCGCGTTCATCACCTGCCCCAACCTCCAAGAGGGTCGCCTACTTCTGCATGGAGTTCGGAATCCACGAGAGTCTCCCCATTTATTCTGGGGGGCTTGGCATGCTGGCCGGTGATCATTTGCGCAGCGCGTCCGATCTCGGCATCGATATGGTGGCGGTCGGGCTGATGTATCGCCAAGGCTATTTCATGCAGCGCATTGAAGGTGACCGTCAAGTGGCTCATTACCCCACAAACGACCCATCCATGCTGCCGGTTCGGCCCGTCATCGGAGCAGACGGTGAACCCATTCGCATCCTGATTCCAGATGGCAATACTGAATACGTAGCCACTGCATGGGAGGCTCGACTGGGACACGTGCGCTTGTTTCTGCTCGACACCAACCTGCCGGAAAACTCGGCACCGGTGAAGGAACTGACTGACCGTCTGTATGGCGGCGATCACCGTACGAGACTGCATCAAGAAGTCCTCCTCGGCTTCGGCGGTAAGCGACTGCTCGACAAACTGGGCATTGAACCGGACGTGTTTCACATGAACGAAGGCCATGCCGCCTTTTTAGTCCTCGCTCTGTTGAGCGAAGCGGTCGCGCGCGGTTCGGCCTCTGAAGATGCCTTGGCCGCCACTCGGTCACGGTGCGTTTTCACCACGCACACACCGGTTCCCGCGGGTCACGACCGATTCGACCCGGACGCCGTCTCTGCGGTCCTACGCAACACACTCGAATCCGCAGGACTGCAGGAAAACGATTGGAAGCCCCTCGCTGTAACCGACGATAATGCATTTTGTATGTCCACTCTCGCCATTCGCGGAAGCCGCGCCATCAATGGCGTCAGCAAGCTGCACGCGACGGTTTCCAACGAGATGTTCGGTCATCTCGGCGTAAACATTCAACCCATCACCAACGGAGTTCACCCAACGGCTTGGCTCGCCGAGGCCACCATGGGTTTGTTCAACACTCACCTCCCCGGTTGGCGCGACAACATCTCTGACCGTGAGTTTTGGAGCAAAGCGTCAGACCTGCCGACTGATGCACTGATGGCAACTCGCTCTGCGCTTCGGGGAAAACTCATCGAAGCCATCCGAGAAGAACTTGGACAGCCAGACCTGTTTGACCCCGATTGCTTGACGATTGGCTTTGCCCGTCGATTTGCGACCTACAAACGAGCCACACTGATTTTCAGCCAGCCCGACCGCCTCGAGACCATCTTGGCCCGCGGTATTCAACTCGTTTTTGCAGGCAAAGCGCACCCGCGTGACACCGAAGGACAACATCTAATTGCCGAGGTCATCCGCTGGTCGAGGGACCCTCGTTTTGAAGGTCGTCTCGTGTTCGTTCCGGGCTACAACCCACGCTGGGGCAGGCTGCTCACACAGGGCGCCGACGTGTGGTTGAACAACCCCAGACGCCCACGAGAAGCCAGTGGAACCAGCGGGCAGAAAGCTGCGCTGAATGGAAACCCAAACCTATCTGTACTTGATGGCTGGTGGCCAGAGGGAGCGGACGGTTCAAATGGGTGGTCCATCGAGGGCCGCAGCGATGCTGAGGATGTCGAGGAACTCTACCGGTTGCTTGAAGGCCCAGTTTGGGACACGTTCTCGAGTCCAGAGCGATGGGCGAACCTCATGCGGCGCAACTTCGAGACCAATGTCCCCGTTTTCAATACCGACCGTATGCTTCGAGACTATTGCAGGTTGATGTACGACTCGTGAAAACACGCTTCTCACCCGAAGCTGCCGACAAGCTTCGGACCGCTATTCGTGAAGCGGGTGGCGTCGAGGTATTTGCCGTCGGGCGAATGGGCCTCGACCAACTGGTTGCCGATCTTGAAGTGCACTGTCGAGGAAACCGGCAAAGCGTCCCTGCATTATTGCGAACCCCTCGGCCCGGTGAGGTGGTCATCCACAACCATCCTTCCGGTGTACTGGAAGCCTCCCCCGCGGATATGCACCTTGCTGGATTGTATGGAGACGATGGGATCGGCGTCGCAATCGTGGACAATGACGTCCGTAGGGCCCTGTGGGTGGTAGAACCCCGGGTGAGGCGGGTGCAACACCTCGACCCGGACTGCGTCCGTGAGTTTTTTGAGGATACCCTGCCCTCGATCATTCCCGATTACGAGAAGCGAGACGGTCAACTCGCAATGGCCATCGATGTCGCAGCTGCATTCAACGAAGGTTCAGTCGCACTGTTGGAGGCCGGAACGGGAACGGGAAAGAGTCTTGCGTACCTCGTGCCCTCCGCATTGTGGGCCATGAACAACGACGCACGCGTGGCCGTCAGCACATTCACCATTGCACTTCAAGGTCAGCTCATGCAGTCCGATCTCCCCCTGCTCAAACGCGCAGGCCTCGACGTCCGCTACGCGGCCATGATGGGTCGGAGTAATTACTTGTGCAAGCGGAAACTCGAGCATGCCCGGGCCGATCCGGGCACCGGCGATGAGGCGCGCGCGGTAGCTGCGATCGAAGCGTGGGCCCGCACAACACCGAACGGAAACCGATCGGACCTCGCATTTCCCGTTCAGCCCGAGGATTGGGAACGGGTGAACTCCGATGCCGACCAAACGCTTCGGGTTCGATGCAAGCACTACGACTCGTGTCACTACTATGAGGCTCGCCGGTCGTCTGCAGACGCGCACATTATCGTTGTGAACCACAACCTCCTGCTGGCTGACCTTCACATGAAGTACGACACGGGCGGCGTTGGCGTCCTGCCCCGTTTCGACCGCATCGTCCTTGATGAGGGCCACCACCTCGAGGATGCCGCAACACTCTTGTTTGAGGATCGTGTGGGAATTGAGGGCATACGGCGCGCGATTCGCCCGCTGCTTCCAACCAAACGAAACCGACAGGGCGTCTTGGGTAAAATCCACTCCAAGTATCTCTGCGGAGCGGGCCCACTTGACCCCGATGAAACCGAATCCGCAACCACCCACCTCACCGATCTGAGCGATGCCGCATCCCAGCTCATGGCCGATGCCCCAATTTGGTTCGAGGCCATTGCTGATGCCACGCGGCTGGCTGAAGTTGCACCCCAGCGCACCACGCGCGAGTACAGAAGCAATCCGAACTGGGGAAACAAACTGATCCCACAACTCAATGCAGCCGCCTCCGCAATTCACCGAACACTGCGTCCCTTGGACCGACTGCTCGATACCCTCGAGGCCCTGCCGGATGAAGTGCGCACCACCGATGCGCAACTATTGTTCGATTTGGTGAAAGCTCGGCGACGCCTCGGCGACAAATCGAAGAGCATAGCCAACTTCCACGGGTCGGCCATACCCGATGAATCCGACACCATCGCTGGCGATGAATCGTGGGTCAGTTGGCTGGATATCGACCGCAGTCATCGCTCGGCTCCGGCCGCTCGTCTGTGCATGGCTCCGATCGATGTCGGCCCGCTGTTGAGAGAACGCGTTTTTGAAGCCATGCCCGCCAGTGTAGTGACCTCCGCGACGTTGACGGTAGCCAAGCAGTTTGACCACCTGAGCACACGAATCGGTCTTTCTCAGTGCGAGCGCGTGGTTACCCGACGATTTGAGTCGCCGTTTAACTATCGATCACAGGCACTTCTGGGCATCCCGCGAGACATTCCCACCCCCAACGAACCCGGCTTTAATCAACGCGTCGCCACCATCACCCTTGATGCAATCCGCGCCAGCATGGGCGGTGCATTCGTGCTGTGCACCAGCTACGCCATGATCGATAGTCTGTACGAGCAAGCGCTTGGTGCATTTGGAGACGACTTCCCCATCCTGAAGCAGGGACAGATGAGCCGGAATCGGCTGCTTGATCGCTACAAAGAAGACCGTCGAAGCGTACTCTTCGGCACCGATTCATTCTGGGAAGGAATCGATGTCAAGGGCGACCAACTGCGCTTAGTGATCATTCCGAGACTTCCCTTTCGCGTGCCGACTGAGCCCGTTCAGCAAGCGCGCTTCGAGCGCCTCGAATCCATGGGTCTTGACCCATTCCGTTCCTACTCGCTCCCGCAGGCCGTCCTTCGGTTTCGGCAAGGGTTCGGCCGATTGATACGGACCCAACGCGACCGGGGTGTGGTGCTGGTCCTCGATAGACGGGTCACGAATCAATGGTATGGACGTGTATTCCTCGCCTCCCTCCCCAACGTCCTCCGAGCCCAAGGACCAGCCCGCGCGGTGTTGATGCGCATTCCGAGTGCCATCAACAATGAGATACACTGACGCCATGAAGTTACCCTTTTGGAAGCCGTCCCTGCGCTGCGACCGATGCCGCGCCATTGCACCCATCGACGCCATCACGGCTTGGCTAATGCAACCCGTGGGCCCCACGACGGGGCGGGGCGATGGGGGCCGAATTCACTTCGTCTGTCGAGAATGCCGCCGGTTTAATTGATGCCCAGCAGCCCACGGATACCGCGGCCCTTGGCGGCCACCGCACGCCTTAGCACCACGTTCTTGCCCGCCGCATGGCCAGCAGCCCATGCATCCGTCAGGTGAATTGTCGTTCGACGGGATGACCGAAGGCGTGGGTGCCGGGACCCAACCCATTGGCCCAACGCAGCATCGCCCATCCAGACCAGCCCTGCTTCCTCTGACCGAACGGCTTCTTGGTCGAGTCGGTCCTGAAATCCCATCATGACTCCCTGAAGATACCGCCGCCGCTCGCGATTTCCTGTGATTCCATTCATTGCTTTGTGGCTCACCCAAAGGCGTTCACACGTGTCCAACAAGAAGCCATGAACGTAAGCGGCGATGGCGAGATTCTCGGGCCGCCCACAAACCTCCAATACACGCCCTCGTGCATCGGACTGCGGCATGTAGGCGAGCACCCAAATCGGCTGCACAAAGAAATGACGCCCAAGCAACCCAGCCAATATCTTCTCATGGGTGGGGGTCCGCCGTCGGGGGAGCCCAAGTTGGGAAAAACCATAAGCATCCAGTGCTGAGTCTGTGCCCACGGCCGCATGAATGTTGTGCCTGC
The DNA here is from genome assembly GCA_002348535.1 of Deltaproteobacteria bacterium UBA2957. Lineage (GTDB taxonomy): Bacteria > Myxococcota_A > UBA796 > UBA796 > UBA796 > UBA796. Next base: position 9,764 of record DEBL01000301.1, read on the forward strand.
GCATCAACTGGTGCGCCAATGACATTGCGGACTTCGCTTCATTCTCATTGTCGCTCTCCGCGAGCGACAACAGGGCACGAATCTTTCGCATCACGGCGGTTGCCCGCCGATCGGGTCGCACAATTGTCGACGCTGCGGCTTGGATTGCGCGACGTCTGCAGACCTCTTGAAAGGCCGGACCGTGAGCGGTTTGGTCATGAATGCCCAGCGCCTCATCCACATACTGATGCGCCATTTCATGCCGAAGGACTTCAATCACTTCGGTCCACGGGTGTTCATCAATGAGTCGACGCGCAAGATGCAGCGTCCTCGTGGACCGATCCCAGCCGCCGAGCCTCCGCGAAGTGTCGTCTACACACAGCGAAGGGGGCCGCATGGCACCCTCAAACTGAGCGTCATTGAGCTCCGCCCACCACCGAGACAACTCTCGGATCAGGGCGGTATTCATGAAGGGCTACTTGCAGTCTTTGGCGCAGTTGCCTTTGTGCTCCTCAAGAGCATCGCAGACACCATCGCCGCACCAGTCGCCGCTCGCAGGAGGCGTGGCGCAGTCGCGTGGACAGAGATTCGGGTCATTCTTTTCGGCGTCGTCGCACTCGCCGTCGCCACACGGAATCTGTTGCTCGTCGGGAGCCAAGCCCGTCGCGGCCTTCTCGTCGCCCATGGGCACAGCTTCAAGCTCGGGGTTCTCGCCTGCAGGAACCTCAACTCCGCCCTCTGGCATGGGAGCGGTCGCCGTTGGTGGCGGCTCGTTTCCATCGGGAAGTGCTCCACCGGGTGGCGGCTCGCCTGGGTTTCCGTCGCCGTCTTGAGCACCGGGTGCCGTGCCTTCGGGAACCGGCGGTGCTCCACCTTCGCCGACTGGAGGCGCTGCGCCATCCGCGTTCATGGGCGGCACAGCCTCGCCACCAGCAGGAGGTGGGCCACCGGGCTGACCGGGAGAATCGGACTCCGGCTCTGGACAGCCCACGAGGACCATCAACGGAATGATTGACATGAGAATACGGCGGGTCATCACGACCTCCTAAGTTTCTTGGTTCTCCCCTGCAGTATCCGATGGATCGCAGTGTGCAACACCCGTTGCGCAACCACTGGCATTATCACGGGCGACCGGGTACGTCCGATGTCTCACGGGAGGCCCCATGCCCAACACCGCCATTAGCCGAGAAACTGTCCACGAACTTGCCGAGGCTTGCTCCGATCAGGGAGAGTCTTTTCAGCCTGTCGCATCACGTTTAATCAAATATCAACGTCGACTTTCACGGTTCTTTGAGCAGAATGTTGCAGAGATGGGTCCCATGGCAAGCCAGGTTGGCTTGTACATGCTGAGTGTCTCGCTCCGGGTCTTTGACCAAGTGGGCGGACGGATGAGCAAAGTCAATGGCGACGCCATCGCTACCGCAACCAAAAAAGTGCAAGGGGTCGCTGGAGAGTTATTTCCAGCCGATGCGTCGTTCAATGAGCGAGCAAAGGCCATTGAGTGGCGAGCGCAGCCTCACCTACTCGATGAAATCCTGTGGGCACTGTACGAGCGCGACGACAAGGCGGAAGGGGAGGTTGACCTTGAACCCGACAAAGCCGCTCTCGTCTACCTTATGTTGTGGGCGGCCATCGAGGCCCTTGATGCGAACTGGACCGCCCCAGAGTCGCTGTAAATCGCTGTCTACCAGACTGCAGAGTCTATCGACACTTGGAACGCCTCGCAGTTGGCTCCCGCTGCAATGCTGACCTCGACGTGTCCAATCTGCCGTGGGCCAATGTCGTTCAAGTCCGCATAGCGGGTTTCGTCGCACTGAATCGCCACAGTCAACCGCTCGATCCACCGTTCGGAGGTGTTCTCGGCCTCGAGGATGACCTCGGTACGACCGTCAGGCCAACGAGTCGCCTCCGCCTCTAAGTCCACCCAAGGGGTGACATCGGTAGCGCGATTGGTGGCCCCTGTACGCGGAGATAAGACCAGCTCTTCTCTGGCGCCATCCACTGTTACGAGGAACCGTTCCGACACATTCAGACCCAGCAAGCCGACCGCCTCACCGGTGGCACACGGATCGCAGACGGCCACGCTGACCCCCTCTACCTCAAAGCCACCAACCCACAGCCTCGGGACAAGAACTACCTGTGTTTCTCGAGGACCTGCGGCGGTGTGCACCTGCATTCGGGGTGCATCTTGCGGTACTCGAATCCCGATCTTCCGGAGCGTTGCGCGATTAAATGTGGTCAACGTCGCTCCTGTGTCGAAGATCATCGTGATCTCTTCCGAAGCCCGCCGGCCCTCTATGGTGACCGGTATCTTCAACGAGCCCCGGCGCCCTTCCGTCGGCAACACCACCTCATCTTGGGCTTCCGGCAAATCCGGCGGTGGTGGTTTCGCAGGCTCTGCAGGCCGGCGCGCCTTTTTCGCCACGGGTGGCGGTTTTGGAATTTTTTCCTTTTTGGCTTCTTCGGGAACAATACGGCCCTCAACGGCCGGTAGCCACTCGTGGACCTCGGCGGCGAGGCTGGAGTCAAGGTGGCCTTGTGTCCATGGCTCCACCGAAGCCAGCCCCAACCGAAGCGAATCCTCACGCTCACCGGGAAAGTACAGCGGGAAGCAAATCAAAACGCCAAGCGACCACATGATCATCGCCGTACCGCGTGCGATGGCCGACGGCCTCCCACCGGAGGAGACGCCCACTTGCGCCAAGGCACGCGCAGGGAGGAGGACCACAGCAACCGCAATGAGGGCGACCAACCACGGGTGGCCACCCCGCACAAGTCCAGTACCCATCATCAAGAGGATGGCAATGGCCGAGGCCCCGATGCCTCCCACGATGCACAAGATGGCGAGCAGAATTCGCAAAACAGATTGACTCCTCTACTCTCAGGAATACAAGACTCTGCCGCTTTCGCCAAGTTCAGGAGACGCTCATGACCGCAGCCCGTGCAACCTGGTTCTGCATCGACATCGAAGCCAACGGTCCCGTCCCGGGCCTGTACGACATGGTCAGCCTCGGGGCGACTGTGGTGTTTCGCGGCGCATCCGGGGCGCTCCACCTTGGTGCCGATTTCTACATGGAACTCAAGCCCGTGGCGCCCCGTTTCGACCCGCGAGCGGCTGCCATCCATGGACTCGATCAAGAGCGTCTTGCTGCCGAGGGCCGCACCCGGGCCGACGCGGCAAGGGCCCTCGCCGCGTGGGTCGCACAGGAGACCCGGGCGGGCACGGAGCCGTGTTTCGTGGGCCACAACGCTCCCTTCGACTGGTCACACGTCGCCTACCTATACGCAGAGCAGGAGCAACCCAACCCGTTTGGCTACAAAGCATTGGACACCAAGGCACTTTCCGCCGGAGTACTCGGACTGCATTGGCTCGATACGGGCAAAGAAGTTCTGTTTGATCGACTGGGCTTGCCTCCAGAAGACGGCACACAAAAGCATCGCGCCGACTACGATGCGCGGGTTCAAGCCGAGTTGCTGCGGGCGCTGCTCAATTACGGTCTTTGAGCCGGAAGAACACACCCTGATGGTCCGAACCGGGAAGTCGCACATTGCGCACGTCCCCCACTTCGACATCGCCGACCCAGATGTGATCAAGTTGCATCAGCGGCAAGTTCATCCAATCGCCGCCCGAGGGCCAGCTTGTCGCAAAGAGACGATGAAAACGGGTGGGATCAGTGAGGCCTTTTCCGTTGAACGGCCGAGTTGCCCAACTTCCGGGTACCGCATTCATGTCTCCGGCCACGATCACCGAATCGCCCTCTCGGCATGGACCCCAATCGGTAGACATCCGACCGCCTGCAATGGTTCCAGCGATCCGCTGCATGTACGGAATTAGTCCCGCGATGTTGAACGGCACTGGCGGTGGCCCGTGCGTTCCCATCAGGCAAACTTCGGAGTCAATGCGCACCAACGCCAAGGGCATGACCATGCCTCGGGCACCAAACTCTTCGGTGATTCCCGCTTCACACGCCACATCGGGTCGGCAATATACTGCCGTGTAGTGCGATGGACGAGATACCGTCTCGTCAAAGTTGTGGGCAAGTCGTACCATTCCGGGGACTTGTTGAGCCCGCGCTTCCACCTCGATCACGACATCCGCACCCAACTCTGCGAGGGCTTCCGCAAGATCGATTCTTCCCGCCGTGTATGCGTTTACATTCGCAACCAATACCGGACGCCCCTCCCCCGAATCCGGGGAATACGGCAGTCCAGCCAGCGGTGCAGCGAGGCAGGCCACAGTCATCGAGTGCGTCCAACGTCCGAACCGTCGCCAGCCCACAACGGCCCAGAGCGGTGCAAACGCAAACAGCCACGGCCATGCACTCAGGCAGATCGAGTGGCCCATATGCCCCCACACTTCATCCACCGGAAACAACTCACCCAAGCCCCGAAAGACTGCAGCAAGGATGAACGGAATGAGCACCATCAAATGCATCCGAAGGTTGCTGGCTGAAGAGTCTTGCATCACCCTTGATTCCTACCATACCCGAAGCGCGTTAAGTCCCCGCGACCATGAAAGAACACACTCCCCTGATCGTCCGCGCCCTCCGCAATGAAGTGACTGAGCGCCCACCAGTCTGGTTTATGCGCCAAGCAGGGCGCTACCTGCCGGAGTATCGAGAACTGAGAAGCAAGCACACCTTTCTGCAGATGTGCCACACGCCAGAGCTTGCCACGGAAGTCACTCTCCAACCGCTTCGTCGCTATCCTTTCGACGCCGGAATTATTTTCTCCGACATTCTTCTGCCGCTTGAAAGCATGGGTGCCGAGCTTGAGTACATTCCGGGAACGGGGCCTGTGATCCGCAATCCTGTGCGCACGGCTGCCGACGTTCGCGCCCTTAAGGATTTCGATCCCATCCGCGATCTGCCAGCCCCAATGGAAGCCATACGCCTTACGACCGCCGCTGCGGATGTCCCCATCTTGGGTTTTGCCGGCGCTCCGTTCACAATGGCCTGCTATCTGATCGAGGGCCAAGGCTCCCGAAATTGGCCGGAGACAAAGCGGCTGATGTTTGGCCAACCCAAGCTGTTCGACGAGTTGCTGAACCGCTTGGCCGATGCGGTGGGCGACCATCTGCAGGCCCAAATCGATGCGGGTGCCGTTGGTGTGCAGCTGTTTGACACGTGGGCTGGCGTTCTCGGCCCCGCCGACTTTCAGCGCTGGGCGCTTCCCGCCAATCGACGCGCCTTGAAGAGAGCCTCCGGTGCCCCAACAATGTTCTTCACAAAGGACTCCGCGCCGTTCCTCCCTTGGCTCCGCGACATAGAGGCGGATGCCTACGCGGTGGACTGGCGCGTCGACATCGGGGCTGCACGCAAGGTTCTCGGCGATGTGCCCATTCAAGGAAACTTGGACCCGCAAGCGTTGCACGCACCACACGATGAAATTCGGAGACGCGTTCGCTCCATCATCGAGACTGCAGGTCCAAAAGGTCACATCTTTAATCTCGGCCACGGCATCACCCCGGACATCGAGCCGGCTGCCGTCGAAGCCGCCGTCGAAGCCGTTCACGCGCACCGCTGGAGTTGATGTGGCGCGAGTAATCATTGTGGGTGCCGGAATATCAGGCCTCGCCACAGCAGCCTTCCTCGAGGACATCAACGGCGTCATTCTTGAGGCATCCGAACGAGCGGGTGGGAACGTGCGAACGGATGTGGTCGATGGTCGCATCCTCGACAGAGCCGCAAACGGATGGCTTGACACCGAACCGGCCATGGACCGCTTGCTCGACAGACTGGGGCTCGCGGACGCCGTTACACCGGCCTCGGATCGAGCGGCCACACGATGGATCTACGCCGATGGGGCAATGCAGGCGGCACCGCTTACGCCCACCGCGATGGTGAGCACCCGGTTGCTTCCGTGGTACGCGAAGCTGAGGATGCTGCTTGAGCCACTGATTCCCCGAGGCCAGAAGGGTGTCGATGAAACCATCGAGGCCTTCGTTACACGACGCCTTGGACGCTGGTTCGTCGATCGCATGGTCGGTCCAATGGTGGCGGGGATTTATGCGGCCGACCCCGGTCAACTGTCCCTTGAGGCCGCGTTTCCAAAAATGGCAGCAATGGAAGAAGAGTACCGGTCACTGTTTGTGGCCATGGCCTCAAAGCGAAAGGGAGGTGCGCCACCTGGCCACCTTGAAACCCTACCGGGCGGTGCGGGCCAACTCACTGATGCCCTGATCGCCCGCCTCGGGTCGCGTGTCCACTGCAGCACGCCCGCCGAAGGGTTGACTCGAATCAAAGATGGGTGGCGGGTGCATACACCGAATGGTGACTTCGATGGTGACGCTGTGGTGCTGGCCGCGCCGGCTCCAGTCTGCGCGCGGTTGATGCGAGGCCTCGACTCCGCCGTTGCGGATGCATTCGATGCCATCCCCTACTCGCCGGTCACCGTCGTGGTCACCGCCTGGCCTGCCGGAGCCTTCGACCGATCGCCCGATGGATTCGGCGTGCTCGTCGCCCGAGGCGAAGACGTCGGCGTGTTGGGAACACTTTTCACCTCCGAAGCCTACCCGGGACAATGCCCCGAGGGCGAATTCATCACCCGCACGATGGTGGGCGGGTCGATTGATCCCGCGAGTGCGGCGCTGCCGCACCAAGCGCTGATCGACCGCGTATTCTCGGCGCACGAGCGCTTCCTCGGAAGTCGCCGAGCCGACCCAACGTTGGTGAGGGCTTACCATCACCCTCAAGGCATTCCGCAGTACACCGTCGGTCATCCAGCACGGGTCAGCGTGATCGCGAACGCACAAGACCGCTATGGTGGGCTGTTCTTCGCTGGGAACCACCTCTCTGGAATCGGGGTGAAGGACTGCGTAGCGACTGGCGAACGAATCGCTGCCGATGTGCGTGGGTGGCTCGAAATTACCTCGCCAACCGAGGCGCTGTGATGGTCACCGTCGTAGACATCCTCAAAAGAACCGAAGCGTTCTTTCGTTCAAGAGGCATTCCGAGCCCTCGGCTCGATGCGGAGCTCATCGTAGGGCACCACCTCCAACTCGATCGGGTGGCGCTGTACCTCCAATTTGACCGCCCCATCAATGAGAACGAACTCCAGCCCATGCGCGTGGACGTGAAACGAAGGGCGAATCGAGAACCAATCGCGTGGATCACCGGAACCAAGGGGTTCTGGTCCCTCGACCTCGACTCGCATCGAGATGTGCTGGTTCCACGCCCGGACACGGAAACTTTGGTTCAGGCTGCACTGGAGGCCATACCGGAGGATCAGGAGGTGTTCGTTGCAGACATCGGAGCCGGTACCGGTGCGGTTGGCCTCGCTATCGCGTCGGAACGTCCCCGAGTAAAGCTCTTCGCGATCGACATCAGCGACGCTGCGTTGCATTGCACGAAAGCCAACGTCTCCAAACTGGCAATGAACGACCGCGTTGCCGTCTTAAAAGGCTCGCTGTTGGACCCGATTCCTGCGGATCGTCGAATTGATGTGGTGGTCAGCAACCCTCCATACATCCCAACGGCTGACATCGAAACACTGGCACCCGAAATTGCAACGCACGAGCCGCGATTGGCGCTTGACGGCGGTGCCGATGGGTTGGCCATCTACCGCACACTCATTCCCGCAGCCGTCGCGCGCGCGCAACGAGCCGTTTTTGTAGAGCACGGTGACGGGCAACACGACGAGGTCGCTGCGCTAATGCAGGCCGCAGGAGTCAACACACCTACGTTCCACGCTGACCTGACCGGCACGATTCGGGTGGTTGGCGCCACCCTCGCTTAACTCGAGACCCTGCCGTCTATACGGTGGCCCACTTCCCAATCCCGACGCTCGGGATTCGCTTGAACAAGGTGCTTTTTACGATTTCAGACAGCACTGTGGCACCGCCGGCCATCTCCATCAACTCCGCGCGCCCCTCGGCTTTGCTGAGCTTGCGTCGAATGAGGTCCGGGCGAAGGTAAAACTTCATGTAGGCTTTTGTTCGGTACGCTCGAAGTTGCTCTGCCGTAAACGTTTCGGTCTCAAGTTGAGGGATGTCGCCGCCGCCGTCGATCGTGTACTGACGCCAGAAGTCACCGTTTACGTACCCCCGCTCATTCGCAATCCGGTACAGGTCGGTGGCCGGAAGCGCGGTCGCCACCGAGAAGCTCGCCCAGTCGAGTCCCAGACCCGCCGCAAACCGTATGGTGTCTTCGACGTCTTCGTGC
>DEBL01000228.1 GCA_002348535.1 Deltaproteobacteria bacterium UBA2957
CTGAACCACGACATGCGAGTACTCCGTTACTCCCAGTCGTTCTGCAGTCAGCCGTTCGCGGTCAAAGTCGACAACCCGCCAATCAACCACGGTGCTATTCAGTCCAATTTCCCGCAGCATGTCCCGCATGAACCGGTCCTTAAATCGCGCGTCCTCGTGCCCTCGCTGGGCGGTGAACGCCGTGATCTGAACCGGCAGTCCATCTGCATCCAACAGCGCTAGCTTTGCGCGCATGTCCCCACTCAAGGTGTTTCGACCCTCCTCGGTAAAATCCCACCGCAGACGCGTCTGCGTCGCCGCCACATACAGCAATGCAACGATTGCGAGACCCAAGAATGTGACGACCGAGGCATTCGACCCATGCGTCAGTCGTCGCCGCCAACGCTGATTCATCGCCACCGCCTCGACTCAACCGAGCGCCACGTGAGGAACATGAACGAGAAGGTGAACAGTATGAACCAAACCACATCGGCGGAATCAACGACTCCACGGGAAAAACCATCAACATGTGACGTCAATGAAAGCTCACGAAGTACAGCGCGAGCGATCTCCGATTCGACCATCTCTGCGGCCGTGCCGGCAATCCAGAAGGGCAGGAGCATCAAAACCCCAACAATTCCTGCTGTAACCGGCTCTTCCGTCAAACTGGACGCAAACATACCCGCCGCCACAAAGCCGTTGCAACAGAGGAATAAGCCAAGGTAGCTCGTTGCAACCACACCCCAATCGGGGTCTCCGTAGTAGGCCAGCAACCCTGGAAACAACAACGTACCGACCAGCAGTGCGACGCACAGAGTGACCGTCGCTGCCCACTTGCCCAAGAGCAGCGCCCACAATGGAATGGGGGCCGTCATCAGCAACTCCAGCGTTCCCGCGCGTTGTTCTTCGGCAAAGTGCCTCATGGTGAGCATGGGCAGCAGAAACATCAATGCCACCGAGAGATTGCCCATCATGATTCGCAGACTGGCCTCGCCCGTCATGGTGACGCCGAGGTAGAAAAAGAGACCGGCAAGAAACAGAAATGTCGCCAAAAACACCGTTGCCAGAGGGCTCACAATGTAGACCCGAAGTTCTTTGCGGTAGATGGCCCAAGCTGCGCTCATGCCTCGACCCCCACTAGGTCCAAAAATGCCTCTTCGAGGTCGGGTGCATGGCGTTCCATTGCGCGCAATCCCCATCCTTCGCTCGTCGCAAGGCCTGCGATGGAGGTCCGCGGGTCCGCGTCGGCGCGCACATCAAAAGCAAGGACCCCGTCTCCGCCCGCCACCGGCTCAACCAACTTGACCTCATCGAGCCGGCCAATGGCGGTCGCCACCGTCACCGCATCGGCACCCGTCAATTCCACTCGAAAGCGAACCCCGTCACCCACATTGTTCAGCAACTCTGCGATGGATCCGTCCGCCCGAATCGTCCCGTGATCAATCACAATGGCACGGTCTGCAAGCGCCTCGACCTCACTGAGAATATGGGTGGATAGAATCACCGTGCGATCCTCGGCTAAATTTTTAATGAACTGCCGGATGCCCAACATCTGCCTTGGGTCGAGACCACTGGTTGGCTCGTCGAGGATCAACACCTTGGGATCGTGAATAATGGCTTGAGCAAGACCCACACGTTGCCGGTACCCTTTGGAGAGCGCGCCCAGCAGCCGGGACTCCATCCCGCTCAGGCCCACGCGCTCCATCACATCACCAATGCACATCAATCGGTCAGCACGGGGCACCCCGCGCACCTCGGCGATGAACTGTAGGTATTCACCAATGCTCAACTCGCCATACAGCGGCGGCGTCTCCGGCAGGTACCCTATCGATCGACGCACAGCCATGGGCTGCTCGAACACATCATGGCCACAGACCACCGCACGTCCTGAGCTTGCGGGAATGAATCCGGTCAACATCCGCATGGTCGTGGTCTTGCCGGCACCGTTTGGACCAATGAATCCAACGATTTGACCGACGCCTACCGAAAAGCTGATCGAGTCCACGGCCCGTACGGAACCGAATGACTTGGTGAGCTGTATGGCCTCGATCATGAAAAACACCCGGATTCGCTGGTTGAAAATCGCCTGAGACTGTAATGAGATGCCCTACACGGGTAAAGGCAGATGATGCTGTTTTGGATGAGCTCATTCCTGTGCGCGCTTGCGCAGCCCAGTTCTCCGGCTTCGGATGCCGTTGTGGTCGACCGGGCGGTTGCCATCGTTGGGGCAGCCGTGATCACGCTGAGTGACATCCGCATGCATCGAGCCATGGCCGAGCACGACCCGTCCTTCGTCCCGGCGCTGCAGTCCAACAGCGGAAGCGGGCTCCAAGAGGTGGTGGATGCGACCATTGTCCGCCAATCGGCTGGACGCATACCGGTGTACCAGCCGACGCCAGACCAGATTGACATCCGGATGGACCGTTTCATGGACCAATGGCCTTCTCTCAATGCCTATCGGATCTTTTTGGCCACTCATGGTCTGACGGAAGATCGAATCCGCGTGTTGTTGCGCAGGCGAGCAATCGTGGAACGAGTGGTTCTGCGCGCGCTGGGAACGCCAAAAGAAGACATCACAGGCTGGACGAGCCGCTTTCAGGCATGGATGGAAACGGAACGGCGCAGCGCACGCATTCGACTCATACAGTCTCAAGGAGCACAGTAGTGGTCCGACCCATCACAACGCACGATGTCGGAGCCGTGAGTTTGCTGCTGCACGCTGCAATCGAGGGGGGTGGCCACACCACCATCGAATCCCTGCGCGCCGCCATCGCAACGACCCACAAGGTTGGATTCTGCTGGGTCGGCGACGGAATCATTCAGGGTGCAATCACCGGTCAATGTGTCGCCGATGAGTCGGAAATTCATGAACTCGCCGTGCATCGCGATTCACGCAGATCGGGGATTGCCTCCGCCATGCTCCATGCGTTCCTCCACGAGTCTGCCCGTCGCAACGCGTACACCTGCTGGCTTGAAGTGCGTGCATCGAACACGGGGGCGCTTGCATTCTACGGACACCATGGATTCGAGCGTTCCGGGCAGCGCCCTCACTACTATTCCAATGGCGAAAGTGCCGTCGTGTTGCGGCGAGGACTCAAGGCATGAGTCTGAACGCGTGGTTCCTTGCCTCTTCGATCGCTTGGGGCGGCGCGTGCGAGCCTCCTGCGATCAACGGCAGACGGGATCCACTCGCGGCACGCGCCCCGGCCCTCGGCACCGTCATCTTGGAAATCCCCTTGTTCGGCACCTTGCCTGAGCCCCAATCCATCATTGATGCCCTCGACGCTCATGGCTTGTCAGCAACATTGCTCGTTACTCAATCGTGGGCCGCTGCACACGGGGATTTCCTTGCCCGAACTGTCGCCCAAGGACACGAAGTTGGGTTGTGGATATCGCTCGCCGAAGACCTTCGAATCGAGGAGAGAGGCGCCGATCCCGATGTACGGGATTGGGTGTCGGTGATGAAGAGTGGCCGCAAGGTAATCCGACGGAAAACTGGCGGGCCCGTCCAGACCGTCGGACTTGCCATGCTGCCGCCCTCCGCTGAAATCGCTTCGGAGGCGCTCGGATTCAAAGCCATCCTGCCCGTTGAACGCACGCTCCACGACCGACCAAGACGGGCGCGCGCTGCGAGTACGGGAGACGGACGCGGGTCAGATGGCCGTGCCCGGATCATCGGTCAAGGCCCATACGGAGACGGTTGCGGACATATGCTCCCCCACTGGAGTCCAGCAGCACTCGATCGAGCCACCTCGATTGCCGCGCGTGGCCAGTGGGTTCGAATCGGTCTGCCGGCGGACCCCATGGCCGGGCCCCTCGTCGAGCGATGGGCAGACGAGGTCCTCATTCCGCATCAGTGGAGAATCGCCCGGGCCGCTGATGCGGCTGACATGGCACGTCGAACATCCACAACCGTCGCCAAAGTCCCCGAAGTTCCAGTCCCCAAGGTGGTCCCAATCGAGGAGTGGAAACAGGCTGCACTGGCCCTTTCAACCACGGGCAGTCTCCCGCGACGACCCACAGCAAACCTGAATCTCACAGAGGCATTCTACGGGCTGGTTCTCTTGAATGCAGCCACGGTACAGCCCACCAGCGTGACACTGGGACGTCTCGACCCACCGCACGAAATCGCGCCGCACGTACCGAAGCGGGACGCGGTGCTCACCGAAGACGAAGTGCGCAACGCAGCCCAAATCCTCAAACCTCGCCTGCGTGGACGGATACCATCGCTGGTCAGTATCGGAGGACACACCGTCACATCCGCGCAAGCTCTGCAAGCGTTCGCCCGCGTCTATTTGGGCGAGACCGCACGCGTTGAACCCGTCGTAGACCCAGACCCCTACGCTCCCGGTGGGGGTTGGGGCGCGAGCATCGGCCAGTGACTAGGTACCGAATTTGTACGTGCGTGCAACATCGACGTGTTCAGCCACCCGTTGAAACCGCCACCGGCTGACTCGGCGATTAATGCACCCTTCAATGGACGCGTTGGACGCCCCGAGGGCCGTCACGTTCACGGCCTCTGGCTTGCCAGCTGGAGTGATCGTAAAGTCCACGTACCAGTCGCCCTTCAGGCCCGGCTGCAACTTGAGGGCTTGGTTGTAGCACTGCTCCATCTGTTTGGCGCCCCGGTTGAGCACTCGTCCGATCATCTCCTCAATTTGAAGCGCGTCTTTCAATACAATGCTCTCTTGTGCCCGACTGCGAGGCGCAGCACCAATGGTCGAAAACACATCCCGAGGCGCTGACCCCAAACCGGATGAACCGGAGGCGGGAACCACTGCTGCGTCGCGCGCAACGGCTTGACCCATCGGTGGAGGCGCGGTGCCGGCAGATACCCGCTTGACGGGCTTGCGACGCGACTGGCTGCGCTTGGCGGGGCTCAAAGCATTCGCATCATCTGCCAGAAGGGCGACCGGCTGGTCCTCGTGAGCGGACAACGGGATTGGAGTGCCCACCTTGGCTATCGGGGCGACCGGCTCCGGCTCCGTGGACTGGAACCAGATCGCAACCCCAACGCCGACCAGCACAGAGGCTGCAAGGGCAACCTTTGCGCCCACGCTGCTGCCTCCATTCTGGGCCTTCGCACTGCTCTCGACATCCACTACGCCCGGATCCGTAACGCTCTCCTCCCCTGGAATTTCAATCAGGCAATGTGGGCAATGTCCACCGTGAAGCGTGAGTTCCTCACTGATTGACTTCTGACAAAAGGGGCACGTGTTCATAGGTATTGGGGTAGAGTTGTCGGGTGTGGGTATTACTACCCTACACACAGGTATCGGCCATGTTTGCGCATCAATGAAGCGTTGACAACCATTTGAACACCCCTAGCGCTTTTGAGTCGAGGAGAACACCGAGAAACCATGGGCACCACCCGCGATTTTTTCATCTCCTCATTCGGGGATATCCTTCTTCCGATGTTTCGCCGGTCGATGGAAGATGCGGTCTACGAGACCCTCGACTCCCGTCAGATCCCAACCCGTACCGATTTCAAGGAAGTCCGCGATTTGGTCAACAACCTCAGGGGCCAAGTTTCAGGGACCACGACCGGCATCGAGCGCATCATGGCGCGAATCGAGGAACTTGAAGCGCAGATCGAGGAACTTGAAGAGGCACTTGCGAACGCGCCTGAAGCCCCCACGAAACCGACCCACTGCATCGTTGACGGGTGCGACGCACCCATCCGATCACGGGGACTCTGCGGACGACACTACCAACAATGGCGACGGGGCCGTTTAGCGGGGTACGACCCCGTTTAGGGAGTGATGATTCCGTAGTGCGTGTCGAGGTGAATCACCGCGATGTTGCAGACCGCATGGAACACGGATCCGGCCATGACTCCGCCCGTTTTTTCTCGCAGCCACGCGAACACCATCCCCGGAAAAAAAGTGGCGAAATGCCACCACTGAAACAGCACCACGGTGTGTCCAAACGCGAAGAACAATGAGGCCCACACGCTCCCCAAGCCCATCCGTACACCGAACACATTCACCGAACGGCGGAAACACTCGTTGAGTCGAGTCTGGAAGTAGCCGCGGTAGAAAAACTCCTCTGGAATGGCCACGAAGAAAAGCTGGTAGGCCACAACGGTCAACGGATCGACCGGCCAGCCATGGCCGGGTTCAAAACCAAACACTTGGGTCTGGTAGAGGTGGTATGCGACCCCAAATGTTGGCGTAATCCACACCAACAGACGCAGGTTCGTCATGACCACGTCGCGCCACGCCGCACGGTCGGAAAAGGCGGGAATGCTGAGTTGATAGGACCAAGAATCCACCGCTCGCCAGCGGCAAAGCAATACGGGCGCGTAGATGAACAACAGTGGCACCGCGGCGAGCACCCATTCTGGAAGACCGGCGGCAGCCTGAACCTCTACCACGGCCCGAATGAGCAACAGTGTCCCGAGCCATAGCGCAACCAGTTCGCGAAACACGGTGGCTCGAGGCGCCAAGCCAGCCCCCTGCCCGCTCAGCCCGTCAGTCACCGGCCGTACCCTTGGAGATCGAGAGTGACCCACCTGAAACCTTGAGCGCGGCAGACGTCGACAATTCCATCGCGAACGCCGGGCGCTGCGAGCATGTGCAACTCACCGGGGCTCACCTCAATCCGCACCATGGTGTCCTCGCCAATCTCGTGCCAACGGGCCCGGAACTGTCGTATGCCAATCGTGCGAAGGTGTGACTCCACCGCCATCACTTGATTGACCCGCTCAAAAGTGACCCGAGTGCCATCAGCGAAGCGACTGCCCAAGCACGCGAAGGACGGCTTATCCCAAACCGTCAATCCGAGGTCGCTTGCAATGTTCCGCACGGCTGCCTTGTCCAGCCCGGCCTCAACCAACGGGTGCCGAACCTCATTTTCCGACGCAGCTTTGAGCCCTGGACGGTGATCTCCAAGATCATCGACAATCGTACCGTCGGCCACCCAAGTGATCCCCAAGGCAGCGGCACGGTCTCGCGCCAGTTCAAACAACTCACTCTTGCAGAAGTAGCAGCGGTCGCCTTGGTTAGACGCATAGCCTTCGATCTCCAATTCGTTCGAGTCCACAAGAACATGGCGAATGCCTCTCTTTGCCGCCATGCGCTCCGCTTCCGCCAACTCTTCGGGAGGAAAGGTTGGGCTCACCGCCGTCAATGCAACGGCCCTCTCGCCCAGAACATCGTGAGCAACTGCCGCTACAACAGCTGAGTCGACACCGCCTGAAAAGGCGACCAGCACCGAATCCATGCCGCGAAGTACATCCTCAAGACGCATAAGGGCGGACGATTTTCGGCCGGATCCGAAGGGCGATGGCTGTTCCATCTGAACCTTCTAAGTCGGGCACGGAAGACAGCCAATCTGAGGCGTACGCATTAAGCATGTCAAGGAGGCGCTTCAATGCTCAGCCTGATGCTCGTCTTGGCGGGGAATGCCCACGCTAGTTTACCGCTCTCCAGCGGCGAATGGCTCCCGCTGTTGCATGACGGAACCGCCCTCAGCGATCCGTCCGATCTGGCAGACGCAGTGGGCCATCTCGATGTCGTGGGGACAGCAGCCGACCCGGCCGGGCACTGGTTTATTGATGCATCGAACGTTTACATTCGGATGCGCATGCACGAGGACCCAGCTGCTCTTTTTCCTGTGGCTTACTCGTGTGGATTTCTCGCTTGCCAGTGGGGAGTCCTGATGGATCTCGATGGTGACCTCGAGACCTTCGAGCGTGCACTGGTTTTGAGCGACGCGGCCGCGGTACTGCAAGTTCGATCGGGCGTTTCCGGTTCGGATTGGAGCGCAGACACGGACACCGTCGAATTTGACGCACTTGATCCGATCGCGGAGGCGCATGTGCAGAGCACCCCCGCAGATTCCACCATCGGCGGTAGTGCAGACTGGTACCTCGAGTTCTCCGTCCCTCGGGTCTGGCTTGGACTGAGTCTGAGTGATGCCACCATTCGCGTAGCCCTTGCCACTGGCATCGGTATCTCGGGCGACGGCTTCACCGCGGACCTCGCCACCTCCGACGGATCTCACACGCTGACCGATGCTTGGTCCACTCCCATTGGACTCGATGGCGATGGTGATGGCTTGTTGCTAATGGAAGAGTTGCTGTTGGGAAGCGACCCCCAAGACGATGACACCGATGACGATGGACTCACTGACCTCGAAGAACGTGATCTGGGGACGGACCCCGCAGACTCAGACACCGACGACGATGAACTGACCGACTTTGAGGAGTGGTCCAGTTACGGCACCGACCCGCTTGAACGAGATACCGACGGCGATGGGATCGATGATGGAACTGAAGTTTTAGTCTACGGCACAGACCCCAACGATCCCGCTGATCCGGACCCGACCATCGATGCGGACTGCGATGGCCTCAGCGATGAAGTGGACCCGCTGATCGACGGCGCCGTCGATTCGGACGGCGACGGTCTAATCAATGAATTGGAGTGGGAATGCGGCACCAACCCCTGCATCGCGGAGATCGATGCAGACGAAGACGGCATTCTAAACCCGGAAGAACTGGAATTTGGAACCGACCCCTGCGACTCCAGTGACCCCGACATCACCCTCGATGCCGACTGCGATGGCATCGCTGACTTTCGGGACGACATCATCGAGATGGCCAACGACGATGTCGATGAGGATGGCGTCGCAAATGATGCAGAGTTGGAATGTGGAACAAACCCCTGTGAGGCCGAAGCCGACCATGATGGGGACGGCCTGCTCACAGCAGACGAAGTCGAACGATTCGGGACGGACCCCTGCGACGCTGCTGAACCCGACCAAACAATCGATGATGACTGCGATGGGACACCCGACTTCGCCGACGACGTCGTGGAGTTTGACCCTCTAGCTGACAACGATGATGACGCCCTTCGCAACGACCTTGAGTTAAGCGATTGCCAGACCAACCCCTGCGATCCGAATCCAGATGCGGACGGTGATGGGGTGGCCAACGAGACGGAGATCGCGTGTGGAACCAACCCGTGCGCGCCCGACACTGATGCCGATGGAATTTGGGACGGCGTGGAAATGGTAAATGGGGAGTGCACCGACGCAGACGGAGATGGAATTGTCGATGCCGTCGATGCCGCAACTGAAACCGCAGCGGACCCGACGCGGCCTGACAGTCGAGTGCACGGCATGTCCGGTGGCTCTTTCACGGGTGGAGCATGTGCAACAGCCGCGACTTCGACAACTGGTGGTTCTTCACGCCGATGGCTGCTGATCGGCGTGCTCATCATGACCGCCGTTCGACGCACCCCCAGAGGGGCGTGGATTGTGCTTCTCTGCCCACTGACGGCGACCCATGCCCACGGTGCTTCAATTGATGCCGATCAGTTTCGACCGGTGCTGCCCAGTCATGGACTGCAATCCATCGCCGATCCCGTCAACCGGAACACCCAACCCAGCGGGGCAATCTGGCTGTACCAGACAAGCAAACCGCTCCAGTATCGGTACCCGGAAGTGGGGCGCCCACCGATCAACCTCGTGGGAACGTTATCGACCGTCCGACCGCAAGTCGGCGCACACCATGGCGCCTGGTTCGGCAATGCCTCAGTGCCCTTTCACGTCCGCGTGAAAGGCACGGGTGAAGCCGCGTGGGCCAACTTCGGCGATGCCACGCTCTCTGCGGGTCGTGTGGTCCGTGACAGAACCGCTCATGCCATCGGCATCGCCGTGATGGGTCAGGCGACGCTGCCGACCGGAAATCAGGAGTTGTGGCTGGCTCGAACCGCGGCCCGCGGCGGCGCCTCGATCCACATGGCGACTGGGCATACGGTACTCACCGGTGCGACCCTTGGCATCGAAGCTGGTTCGCCCGAAGACCTGCCGGGCTTTGAACTGGGGCCTGTCCTGAACTGGGCGTTGGCGGCAACGACGCCCATTCAGTCCACCCATGCTTTGGGGGGTGAAATCCGTGCCCATCACACGCTGACGGAGTTGAGCCTCAAGGAGGCGCATGCCATTGAACTTTCTGCGTTATGGCGCTGGCAAATTCAACCGAATCTGTCGGTCCAAACGGGCTTCGGGACCGGACTCACCGGTGGCATTGGTGCACCACGGCTTCGGCTTTTCAGCGGGGTCACTGTAGCGCCTGCACTGCCCCGGTTCGCGACCAAAAAGGCCGTCAAGCCCACAGTGGCTGAGGCTCCCGATCCATCTCCAGCAACCCCACTGGCTGCCACCATCGCCGTGCTTCTGACGGTAATCGATGAGAACGGACAGCCGGTGGTCGCAGAGGTCCACTCAGACCAAACATCGAAACAGCCTCTGGCAGTAAGCAACGGCGACGGCATAGCGGTCTTTAATCTTGACGCCATTGATCGCGAATTCTGGGTGCGAGCATCCGGATTTTCGCCATCAAGGTACACCATCGTCCAACGCGAGGCGCCCGAGATTCAAGTTTCGATGCAACTGGCGAGGAAGCGTGTCCGAATCGACGAGACGCAGATCCGCATCGATGACAAGATCTATTTCGAGACCGGCTTGGCCACCATTTGGTACCAGAGCCTGCCCTTGTTGGATGAGGTGGCCCTCGTGCTGTTGGATAATCCAAGCCTGACCAAGGTGGAGGTGCGCGGACACACCGATGAAATCGGCCAGCCGGCCGACAACCTGACCCTATCCCAGATGCGCGCAGAGGCCGTCATGAACTATCTCATCCAAGTGGGCGTCGATCCGAGCCGACTGACAGCCCGCGGATTCGGCGAAAGTCAGCCTCTCAAAGCCGGCACTTCCGAGGTAACGCGCGCCTCAAATCGTCGCGTAGAGTTCGTTATCATTGCGAGTCCGTGAATCATTCACTCAACGGTACTGGATACAGCTCAAACCCCGCGATGTAGTGATTGCCACGCTCCTCTACTCGCTTCAGGGTGGCCTGAATGCTCACGAACACTTCCGACCCTGACACCTCGACGTCGTTCAACACCGAGTCGCTCGCGCCGTCCGCTCCCGCTTCTGCGATCACATCAACCCCATAAGGGTCACGCCAGATCGCAACGCTGGGCTGCAGTCCCGAGCCGATCGTGCCCGCTTGAAGATGCACACTTAAGAAGCCTGAAGTGCTCAGGGGAACTCGGTAGATGTCAGCGGCGTCAACCCCATCCAACGACCCGGCAATGGTTCCGCTCTGGTATCCCGGGTGGACCGACGATTCGGCCAGCGTCACATAATCAGCCGCGAATCCGTCATCGTTGGGTTCCGACTCAAAGGGGGGCGAATGAAGCATGGTTGCAACCCCCACGTACAGCGTACCCGCGTCGAATGCAGTTCGCGCATTGCTGACCGATAACGTGTAGCGCTGGCCCGCGGTCACCGGTACAATCAATCCTGCATCGTCGTACCACGCCCCAGCACCATTGAAATAGGGGTCATCGGTCCATCCGATCTCCATTCCGTAGGGGTCGTTCAGCACAACGATGGGCTCCATCAAGAGGGAACCTACGGGCCAGAATGACCACGCCATGAGCCCCGTGCTGGGCGCATTAAAAGCCCAAGAGTCTACATCCGCGGGTGATCCCATCCACCCCAGAAACTCTGTGTGGCCGGACACACCTGTGGCGCTCGTTCGAAATCCAGCGCTACCATCAGCGAGTCGGTCGGAAGCCTCTGCGATGGTGTCGTTTGGTTCCCCATCTTGTCCTTCAACAACGATGCCATGGAGTTGATACGGACTGGTTCCTTCGAAGGTAGACTCCGCGGAGACCTCGAGAAACATCGGGGCAGGACCAATGGCCTGCACCCAAATCCCTGGGTCGGATTCCGACCCGTAATAGGGCATCATCTGACTGGTCGCCAACGCTGCACCGGACGCTGAAACGATTCGCAGTTGCAGGTCGGCCGTTCCAGCGGTGCGCGCCGATAAAAACGCTACTGTTCCTCGGGGCATCTGGAACGTGTACACGTCGGCATCGCCCTCAAAATCGATCGCATCTACCGCCAGGGGCACCGCTTCCGACCACGAATCCCAGCTGCGCAGTGAAGCGGCCTCCTCGACTGTATCCCCAATGGCATCGCTGGGAGCGGGGTCAGAAGCGCCCGGACCGGCGCCGGAATCTCCCTCATCGCCCGGACCACCATCGTTGTCCAAATCATCTGCGCCACCGTCGGCCTCAGCGGTATCGGATGCGCGGTTTGAACTTCGGGATGCGTCGTCTTTCGAACAACCAACGGACGCCAACAGCAAAGAGAGCAAAAAAGTTTTCATACACGCATTCTATCAGCAGCAAAATATCGATCGAGTTTGCACCGTCATGATAGGGTGAATCTCAACCTTGAGGAAGGCACCGTGACGTCCGCCGACGACAAAACCGGTCTAGATCTCGAAGAGATCGAGGACATGCATGAGATCACCGTCCGGATCTCCATGCCGAGGCCTGCGGCTGTACAAAAGAAAGTCATCCCGACGCTCCGCGTGGTTGCCGGTCCCGACATGCTCTCCTACATCACGATCCCCGAAGACACATCCATCATCATCGGGCGTGATGAAGTGGCTGACCTGCAACTTGTCGACGCAACCGTCTCCAAACAGCATGCAAAGATCCACCATCAAGCCGGCGGTGCGATGCTCTTGGTGGACCTGAATTCGACGAACGGGACGGCTGTAAATGGCCAGCCCGTCACGCGAACCATCCTCCGCCCGGGAGACCATCTCGAAATCGGTGGTGTGTCACTCCGTTTAGACATGTTGTCCACCGAGGAACTGGGCCACCTTCGACGCGTGGTTTCCCGACTCGAGGCCGCCAACCGAGACTCACTCACAGGACTCCTCGACCGGGCCTTCATCGAAGAAGGCTTGCAGCGACTTGTGGAGAAATGCGAGCGCGCCGAGGTGCCGATCTGTTGCACCTTCGTTGACCTTGACAAGTTCAAGTCGATCAACGACCAGTTCTCGCACAAAGTCGGTGACGAGGTGCTGATCGGTATCTCGCGACTGCTAATGCTCGGTGTTCGTGAGAACGACCCTGCTGTTCGATATGGCGGCGACGAGATTGTGTTCTTTTTACCCGGCAATACCGAGAGCAAAGCGGTCGAGATTTCAGACCGAATCCGCCGTTCCGTTGCGGGCCACGATTGGGACCGAACCGCGGCGGGTCTTCGCGTCACGTGCTCCTTTGGGGTCGCCGAGCGCAAGCCGGGCGAGAGCATCCAGTCTTGGATGAATCGAGCCGATCAGGCCGCGTACGAGTCCAAACGCGGCGGCCGGAACAGAGTCAGCGCCGCAAGCAAAAAATCCTGAAAAAACAGACTCTTGAGTCACCTTGGGGCCGGCAACCGCGAGTCTGTTGCCACCGGTAAACTGAAAAAATTCTTGGCTTGTCCGGTATTTCGTCCGAATACTTTAGGTACAGGGCGTGGCGTTTCCATGGGTTTGTTCCCATCGCCACTTCTGGAAATGGGGAACAAGACACGCCTTTACATCGGAAACGCCGGGCTCGACCTACGAGGCCATGCTTTCCATCTTCACCATCACCATCGCGATGCTCCTCGGGACGGCCCGCGCGGGACCTGCCGATGGTGCCGCCGCGGTGTTGTCACGGTACCCACGCGGCGCGGTTCCATTGAATGAGATCACACTTGAGGCCATTGCTGAACTGGGTGCATCGGGGTCCGAGGACGACGTCAGCTTATTGGCCGATCTCGCTGCCCATGAAGTCGGGGGAGTCCGGTCCGCGGTTGCATTTGCTCTCGATGAGTTGACCAGTAGGCTTCGCTACGCCAGCCGTTCGCTGTACAGCGAACCGTCCCACCGACAAATCCACGCTTGGTTGGATGGAAAAATGTTGGTAGACGACACTGGGCGAACCCTCGGCGTTGAAGAGCAACGGGCAGTTGCCTACACCCGCATCGCGCTGGGTCATGGAATCTGCGAACATACGCCCAACTGGAAGGCCATTGCTCACCAACTGGAAGCCGATGGCGAATCCTTTCACGCGCTGCAGCAGTACGCAGCCGCGGTGCTCGTAGGCGAGTTTGACGCACTGGTCGAGTTGGAAGCCTTCGGACTGCGCGGGGAACGCATGGTGCTGGGTTTATTCACGTCCCTCCCTGCAGAAAGGCAGCAATCATCGCCCCTTCTTGCGTGGCTGCAGTTGCATGGTGGCACCGAAACCGTAGCTCTCTTTTCTGAACGGTCGACAGGTGGCAGCGCGTTGCAGCGCGCTTTTTCTCTGGACTCACTCAGTCAACTGATCCGGTCGGGAAACCTCAATCGAGCCACGACAGCAAAGGCGCGCCACAGCCTTGTGACAAGTACACGCGACCCGCATGCGGCGGTTCGGACTCTCGCTCGAGCCGCTTTGGTTGAAATCGACGGTTAGCCTTCGAGCGTGTGGTACCCGCCGTTGTTGACCTCACCCTCTTGGGTCGACAGCCAGTAAATGCTCTCTGCAACCTCGCTGGCCGTGAGCAGTTTCCCTGAAGCGTTTTCAGATGCGAGATAGGAACGAGCTTCTTCCTCGGACTTCTCGGCGCGTTCCGCAATCAACTCACAGGCCTCGCGTGTCATGGCCGTGTCGACATACCCGGGGCAAATCGCATTGACGAAGACACCGCTATCGCCCACCTCAGTCGCCAAGGCGCGGGTGAATCCGATCAGACCGTGCTTCGAGGCACAATAGGCCGCCAAGTAAGGGAGGCCCTGCACACCCGCGATGCTCGCCACATTGATGATGCGACCTCGACCCCGCGAAACCATTCCGGGCAGCACCTTGAGTGCACACAAGAACGACCCCGTCAGGTTCACCTTGAGATGCTCTTCCCAGACCCGCACGTCAGTCTTCATGACTCGCGATGACCGAACCATGCCGGCGTTGTTCACCAGCACATCGACCGGCCCAGCCGCCATGAATGCCGCTTCCACGCTTGCCGGATCGCCAACATCCACACGCACCGCGTACGCACCAATTTCGTCGGCCAACGACTCAATTTGATTGCGTGACCGCGCCATAATCGTGACTCGGTAGCCTTTTTCTTTAAACAGACGAGCGGTAGCTGCGCCGATTCCACGGCCACCACCGGTGACCACTACATGAGGGGCCTTGGGCATAGAACACTCCTGTGCCGGCGCCGGTCTCTACCGGCCCGCGGCGCCGCAACTTAACCCGCTACACGCGAGTGCGCCCGCCCTAATCGGTGTTCTACCTCGCTACAGAGACTCACCAACGCCGCGATAGCCACCCGCAAAGTACAGCAGTGGCTCCAGCGAATCCCGATCACCAAAACCCTCAGCATTCTCAACGCGTCCGATGAAGATGGTATGGTCGCCGCCATCTTGAGTGCCGTACAGTGAGCAATCCAGGTGCGCCAAGGCACCGCTGATCAACGGTGCACCGCTCACCGGACCCCGCTGAATATCGAGGTCCGCCCATTTGTCTTGGTCTGGTGCTGCCCCCCACCCTGCGAAGCGATTGGAAAGATGGACTTGATCGCGCCCGAGAATGTTGACTCCAAATCCTTTGGATGCAATCAACTTCCCATGCGTCGTGTTGCCGGTCTTGACGCACACGAGCACCAACGGCGGGTCCAAAGACAGTGAACAAAAGGCACTTGCCGTCATGCCGTGGTCCTCTGCCCCGCCGAGTGTCACCACCGTCACACCACTCGCAAAGCGTCCGAGAGCAGCCTTGAAATCATCTGGGTCAGCAGCCATGCAATCCTCCTGCGTTCCCCGTAACCCCCAGCGCGCTCCCGGTCGCCCGGTTAGTTTCTGTTCATGTCACACGCACCCGACTCCTCTGCCCGCGCCGCCAGCCCCTCCCCACGCGTCCGTGTCGTGACCGCTGCGTCGCTCTTCGATGGACACGATGCCGCCATCAACATCATGAGGCGCCTGCTCCAGCAAATGGGTGCAGAGGTCATTCACCTCGGACACAACCGTTCGGTTGCCGACATCGTAAAAGCAGGCATCGAAGAAGATGCCCACGCCATCGCCATCAGTAGCTACCAAGGTGGGCACAACGAATTCTTTCGGTACATGGTCTCCCTATTGAGCGAGCAAGGCTGCGGAAACATTAAGGTATTCGGCGGGGGTGGGGGCGTCATCGTTCCCGATGAAATCCGGGCACTCCAAGACGACGGGGTGGAGCGAATTTATTCACCCGAAGACGGCCGCCGGATGGGGCTTCAAGGCATGATTGGCGACATGATGGACAGGTCGGTGAGCGACCACACTAGCCAATGGACATACACCGTCGACGCGATCGTGGACGGCGACCGTCGTGCCCTCGCTCGGGCCATCAGCATGGTCGAAATGGCCACGGACGATGGAATCGAACTGAGTCAAGACCTTACGGGGCTGATGCAGTCCGCAGGGTCCATCGGAACGCCAGTGGTTGGCATCACGGGTACCGGGGGCGCGGGAAAATCCTCATTGACCGACGAGTTGGTTCGTCGGTTTCTCACGGACCGGAATGACCAGCGTGTCGCGGTGCTCAGTGTGGACCCGACCCGAAAACGAACAGGAGGCGCACTGCTGGGAGACCGAATCCGGATGAACAGCGCGCGGCACGACCGGTGCTTCGTTCGTTCCCTTGCGACCCGGCAAGCCGGAGTCGAACTCTCCAAGAGTGTCAATCCGGCCATTCAACTGTGCAAAGCGGCTGGCTTCGACCTGATCATCGTCGAGACTTCCGGGATTGGCCAAGGCAGTTCAGCAATCACGGAGGTCTCGGACGTCCACGTGTATGTGATGACGCCAGAGTATGGAGCCGCTACGCAGCTCGAGAAAATCGATATGCTGGACTTC
>DEBL01000361.1 GCA_002348535.1 Deltaproteobacteria bacterium UBA2957
GAGCAGTTTTCAGTCAGCCATCGTCCCGTTTCCGTCGATGGCCGTCGACTGGTCTTTGCGAGTCACCCCAACCCGCGCGGTCGAACCTCTGACACAACATCGCACATCTGCATGATTGACCTCGACGCGGAGGAAGCGCGAACAGAAGTGTGCATTCCCGGCGATTTTGGGGTGTTTTCACCGTAGCGGAAGCCAAACGCCTTGGGGAAGATCCGCACTGCTTGGCGGCTCCGCCGCGATGATGTACTCCGCTCTGCGATTTGCAGGTGCTTCTGTTTCATCGGGTGTGGCCACAGCGAGGCCCCGTTCACCGAAGCCCTGGACGAAGATGGGACGGGTAAAGCCGTTGGCCTGAAACCAGCGAGCAATTGACCGGGCCCGCGCTTCGGACAATGTTTGGTTGGTGACGCGGTTTCCGACTGTGTCTGTAAAGCCTGCGACGTACAGTTGCATGGGGATTTCAAATCCGAGTCTATCGCCGGAAAAACGGGTGAGCGTAGCGTTGATTTCTCGTTTAGCGGCTTCCAGTTTTGGCGTCTCGGAGGGAGGGATGGTTGAGGATCCGCTGGGAAACACCACGTCTTCATGGGGAATGGCGTACCGCCATGGAAATAAATCCAGTGCGGTTGAGAGGCCAGATGGCCCGGTTGCTGTCACCTTTACGCGAGTGACGGAGGCTGAAGTGGGCGGCCATTCGATCGACAGCGGAGACGTCGAACTCGGACCTCGAGAGGCGGATGCCACGGGCTCTCCTTGTTCGTCAAAAATGTCGACGTCGAGTTGAGCGATGGGCTGGTTGAGATGGATACGAAGTCGGCCGTGTTCGAGGTCCAAGTCGGCTGCACTGACGTTCATGCGGATCGGCGCTTGAACGGCCACGCTGAATGTGAGCGGCATGGACCCAGTCGTTCCATCGGTAAACTCGGCATCGAGAGCGCCTGTGCATTGATGCTGTCCCGGCGGGACATCGATTGGGATGCGGATTGTTTCACCTTGACGAGCTGCGCCAGTGAATTGCGCAATCGAATCTCCGCAGGTCAGGTTCACAGCAATGTGATTCGCAGGCACATTCACGGTGAGGACCAGTGAAGGCTTTTTCGGCGCATGAACCGAATGGATCACATTCAGAGAAATCGACTGCTGTGCTGCGGCCATTGTGGACCCTAAAACAAGCCACCACATTGAAAGCCTCCGTTGTCCCATAGCGTACCGCCCGCGGACCGGGTTAGGCGAGCCGCCAACCGCCAACCCATTTGGAGCGATCATGAACGAAGTGCTGCGTCGACTTGGAATTGAAGAAGTAAACCCCGGAGCATGGGCTGGATCGGCAATCGACGGCGCGACGGGCGAAGTTGTTTCGTCGACAAACCCCTCGACGGGTGAGGTGTTGGCCAAAGTGTCCCTTGCTGGGACCCGCGAATACGAGGTGGTCGTTTCGAGAGCGCAAGAGGCATTTGAGCGCTGGCGGATGTTGCCGGCACCAAAGCGCGGTGAGATCGTCCGGCAGATGGGCCAGGCCATGCGAGCCCAGAAAGATGACCTCGGCGCGTTGGTCACCATGGAAGTGGGCAAGATCCTTTCCGAAGGGCTGGGCGAGGTTCAGGAAAGCATTGACATGGCTGACTTGGCCGTCGGAATGTCGCGCCAGTTGTTTGGCCTCAGCATGCATTCAGAACGGGCAGGCCACCGCATGTACGAGCAATGGCATCCGCTGGGTGTTGTGGGCTGCATCACGGCGTTCAACTTTCCCAATGCGGTCTGGGCTTGGAATGCAATGGTCGCATTGATCGCTGGCGACGCCGTCATCTGGAAGCCGTCATTGAAGGCTCCGCTGACAGCAATCGCAACCCACAAGATGTGCGATGCGGTGCTCGCCGAGCATGGGTTTTCAGGCTTGCTTGGTCTGATCATTGGTGGTGATGCAGATGTGGGTGAGACCATGATTGCAGACAGCCGGTTGCCGCTCATCAGTGCCACTGGGTCGACGCGGATGGGCAAACGGGTCAACCAAGTCGTTGCGGGGCGCTTGGGCCGGTGTCTGCTCGAGCTGGGCGGCAACAACGCCATTATCGTTGAGCCCGATGCGGACCTCGACTTGGCCATTCGTGGCGTCGCTTTCGGGGCTGTTGGCACCGCAGGGCAGCGTTGCACCACGACTCGACGCCTGTTTGTTCATTCGTCGATTGCCAAGGAGTTTACCGACCGCTTGGTGGCCGCTTATCGTCAAGTTCCAATCGGCGACCCGATGAAGTCGGATACACTGATGGGACCGCTGATCGATGACGATGCCGTTCGCATGTACACGGAGGGGATTGAAGCCATCAAAGCAGAGGGTGGAGAGGTGTTGGTTGGCGGTGACGTTCTTGACCGCGCGGGCTCATTCGTGACGCCGACGATTGTTCGGGGTCGACCCGATATGCAGATTGTCCAGCACGAAATTTTCGTTCCGATTTTGTATGTGTTTGAGTACGACAGCATTGAGGATGCGATTCGGTGGCAGAATGACGTTCCGCAGGGACTTTCAAGTGCAATCTTCACCGACTCATTCCGAAAGGCCGAGCGATTCTTGGCCCACCACGGGTCTGATTGCGGGATCGCAAACGTAAACATCGGCACCTCGGGTGCGGAGATCGGAGGCGCCTTCGGTGGCGAAAAAGAGACCGGGGGTGGCCGGGAAGCAGGCAGCGATTCGTGGAAAGCATACATGCGACGTCAGACATGCACGCTCAATTGGAGTACCGATCTCCCGCTGGCGCAGGGTGTCAAGTTTGATATTTGATGGATATTCGAGTTTCAAAGAGGGTTGATCTGATTTTTTCAGGGGTGCTCGCGGCGGTCATTGCTGCCGTGGCTGCACATCTAATTATGCCGGATTTCGTCGCCGGTGTTCAGTGGTTCATCGTGGACGTTCTTGAGCCCACATTTGGGCTTGATGACCTCATTTTGGGTTCGTGAATCCGTCAAAAAACAGTGTTGCTATTCCGTAGTTTTGTTGCGAGTGCATCGGTATCCAACTAAAGTGCGGGCCGTGATGCGTTGAGACCGCATCTGAGGATTTCCAAACAGACTTTTTAAGGAAGGAAAACAATGACCATTAAGGGATACAACTGGTTGGCTTTTGGCGCGCTGCTTGCGCTGACGGCTTGCGATACCGCAACGAAAGACACAGCTGACGATGGATTCGACACCATTGGCGACAACGAAGAGGCTGACGCTGATGCTGACGCGGATGCCGATGGCGATGCCGATGCCGATTCAGACGCAGACGCCGATGCCGATGGCGGTGATGGAACACTCGATGTGGACCAGCTTGTGATCACATGGGATGGCGTGTACGCCGACGGCGACCACACAGGTGCCACCTACGTGAACGCGGATTCCGGTGAAGTCGAAGAGCTTGAAACCAGCATCCAGTTCATCTTCGTAGACAACACGGACTTCAACGCCTCCGGCGGCAACGAGAACTACCTCTGCCGGGTCATTTACGACCTTCCCTCTGTGTCCTCCACAGCAGACTTCTCGGCTCTCGAAGGTGGCGACCAGACTTACATGGGGTTCAACATCGACTCCGGTGCCGCTACCCCTGAGTATTCAGGTAACTGTGACGATGCCGCGTTCGCCTTCGGCGTGAGCGCCATGGGTGACTACGTGAACGCGAGCGCCTGGGGCTACGGCTATGGCCCAATGTACGGTGACCTTGAAGACGTGCTGTCGGATGCAGACGGCTGGGCCGAGTTGGGTGACACCCCCGGTGCGATGTTCCTCAAGTGGGACAACGCCGACGGAACGGTGGTAACCGGCTGGGGCTACTTCCAAGCCTATGGCTTTAGCGAAGGCAACCTCGTCGACTTCTCGGCCGGTGCTGTTGCGGGCGTCCGCGACTCCGCCTCGCCAGCGGATGGGTACTACAACCCATCCACTGCATACGTTCTCACCTTCGGCGGCTAAGCCCCACAGGATCGTGAACACCATCCGGCCCGCTCATCGAAAGATGAGCGGGCTGTTTTTTATTCCGGCCGATCATGTTTCCATGGCTCATTTTTAGTCTGTGGTTCGCTACGAATCCAACAGGCGCTCAGCAGTTGGGCGGGGGCGGCGGTGCACCTATCGTCGCGGCCATAAATCATTTGGGAGCCGGTCGGAATGAACAAGCTGCAGCGCTGGCGAACCAGTTGCTGCAACATCGTTCGACTGCCCTGTTGGGCTCAGGGCTGAAGGGAATCGCCCTCGCTCGCATGGGTCGACAGTCCGATGCCTTGCCTTGGCTTCGCGTCAGCTCGGGGCTCTCGATCGTCGAAAACCAAGGTGGCCGAAAGGCGTATGCTGACGCGCTTCGTTCGGTCGGTGAAGGTCGTCAAGCATGGCAGGTGCGTTCATCGTTGGCCGCGCCGGGTGTTGGGCCCATGCGTCGGTTGCGCGCGATGTTGGATGGCATTGAAGATCTCCTGAGTGAGGAAGCCACCATCGACGCGATAGATCTTGGCTCGCTGGCGATCGCTCTGGCTCCCGGATCTGCGGCTGCACATGCTCATTATGCAGCCGCATTGCTCGCTGCTGATGAACGGGAAGAAGCTGAGTTTCACCAGTGGTTGTCGGCCCGTTTGACCGCCATGAATCTTCCCCAACAACTGCTTAATGAGGCTCGCATCGCGATGGCCTACGGCGATGTTGTGGGTGCAGAGGTGGCTTGGGAGCGTGCCCGTGAGTTGCGCCCCAACTCCGCAACGGTTGCAGCCGGCCACGCGGCTTGGCTGAGATCGCAGGGCAACATCGACGATTCATGGGCCACTCTGAATCGTGACCCCTTCCGCCGAATGCAAGATGAGAGCATTGTTGAACAGAGAATCCGCACGCTCTTGTCCATGGACCCCAATCAAGCGCGAGAGGAAGCCGAGCGCTTTGAGCGTTTGTTCCCCACCCAAGAGATGGGGTTCTAGCGGGCGCCCATGGCGTTTATCCAGCGCGGCTACAGTCCGGCGTAATGAAGTGCAACACCCCGGCCACCTGTGGCCCAAACATTGGTTTCGTTGGTTCCTGTCACGCTGTACAAAATGTTGTCGATTCCGGTGGGCAACGCATCCACTGTGGTACCGGTGACTTTGTAGGCTTCTCCGTTCGCGCCCACGACAAAGGCGACCGATTCGCTCGACGCAGAGGGCGCCCATACCGCCCACATATTGGCCTTCGACACCCGGTCATCGCCCGATGCTTTGAGTTCGATGGTCTGCCAAGCCGTGCCGTTCCATTTCAGCAGGGTGCCTTGAGCGCCTGCCACCCAAATCTCATTGAAGTCAACGCCGCTCACGCTGTACAAGTCAGTGTCGACTGGAACTTCATCGAGGGTCCATTCGCCATCGATCAACCACGCGATCTTACCGTTGTCACCGACTGCAAGTGCAGTGGTTCCGTCGTACCACACGTCTGCAAACTTCTCATGGCCCAGTTCTGGGTCTCCGGTCCAAGTGCCCGACACATTGCGCCATGGCCCGGCGCCACCCACTGCGATCAAATCGTTTGCGTTGCTGCCGTCCACAGCTTGAAACAAGGCTGTGCTTTCTTGGGTTTGTTCCCACGTCGAACCGTTCCATTCAATAATGATTCCAGCGGCGCCGACACCCACCATCTTGAGGTTGTCGGTTCCCCCTTCGCCCCAGATCCCATTGAGGTCCTCCTCGTCGATCTCGAGCGGGAGATTGGTCCACGCTCCCGCGGTATAGCGCCATGTTTGCCCCTCGGTGGTGACAACGATGAGGTCACTGCCCACAGCGTGAGCATCTTGGAACGTCACAGATGTCGAGTGCCGCCGGTCTTCCCAGACGATGGTCTCGATATCTCCGGTGTCAATTTCTTGCGTGTCGTCGGTTTTCTCGCCTTCGAGGGGAACTTCGCATCCAAAGGCGAACAATGCAGCGAGAAGGACGGGGGAAAGGGAATGGTGCATGAGAATCCTCGTTGGTGTCGTACCGCACGCGTATCGTGCCCTGAAACCGAAGGGGGTGGCAACAGTCTCGACGTGTGAAGGAATGATACTTGCTTTCGCGCAAAATTTCACGATCGGGCCGCATTGATGGCCGAAAAGGCGATTCGTGTTGGGCTCAGTCGTCTTTGAGCGCGGACACCATCGCCTCGGCTTGGGCCCGATACCCCGGGTCGCGCGCTTCCTTGAACGCTTTTCGGGCCCAATAATGTGCATCTCGATTCTCACCGGCGTCGATCGATAGCTGGGCGAGGCCCAGCCATGCGGGCAGCGTAGCCTCTTCTTGGTTCGGCCATCGGCGAGCGAGTGCCCGCCATGCCGCTTCAGCACCGTCGGTGTCTCCCGCACCGATCAGGGCTTGCGCTCGCACCGTGGTCGCTGAGGCATCCCAAGCCGGTCCAAGGTCGATGGCGTCCTGCGGGTTGAGGCTGCGGACGGCGGTGGTCCAGTCCTGTTGCTCTGCGGCGAGTTGAGACCTCCGAATGGACGCCTCAAGGCGCACCTCTGGGTCGCCGTGCAAGACGAGTTCGTCGAGAACGGTTGCGGCACCCACCAAGTCCTCCGTCAAGATCATTGCAGAAGCCATCCCGATTCCGGCCCATCCCTGCTGCCACGGTTCTCTGGCGACCGA
Organism: Deltaproteobacteria bacterium UBA2957; assembly: GCA_002348535.1. GTDB lineage: Bacteria > Myxococcota_A > UBA796 > UBA796 > UBA796 > UBA796. Next base: position 6,609 of record DEBL01000361.1, read on the forward strand.
CTTTGCTTCGATAAAGAGTGGCAGAGCTTGGGCAGCTTGGTCTGCAGCGAGCAGCGCATCGGCCTGTCCCTTTAGGGCGGTAAAACGGGCATCGGGGTGTTCTCCGGCTAGAGCAGCCAGTTCTTGCCAAGCCTCTTCCGCTCCGCGGTCTTGGGCTTCGCTAAGGGCGGTGGCTCGCGCGGCGAGAAGGCTTCGATACTCCGCTTCGTCGGGCGGGGAGAGGTCAGCGAGTTGCGCTATCGCGAGTCTGGGTCGGCCATTTCTGCGCTCGATTTCAGCTAGGCCCATGCCGGCATAGAATGACTCTGGTGAGTCAGCTTCCACCGCGTCGAGAACCAACTCAAACTGAGTGCGCGCTTCATCGAGTTGAGCGACATCAACCAGTGCTGATCCGAGCTCCACCAGCACAGTTGCGCGCTGTCGGTTGGTGATGGGCAGCGCCAGTGCTTGCTGCAGGTTCGAAATGGCGACGTCGCTTCGACCGTCTGTTCGCGCTTGTCCGGCAGCCTCGACGAAGGCCATCCATGCTACCTCCGGGATTTGTTCAGCAAGGGCGTCTCGTTCGGCTCGGGCAGCGGCGAGCGCGATGGGATCATCCATCAGTTCCAGCGCGCGCATCTGCATGCTGAGCAGCGGAAGCCTCAACGCAGGCGTTGCGATTGCATTGAGGGCGAGTTTTAGCGGCTGAATCATGAGTTGCGGCTGTTCGAGTTCGATCGCGCACCGCGCGATGCCCAAGGCAGCGTCTGTCCGCACATCGTGCGCAGGCGCTGTCTCGAGCACGGTCTGGTATGAGGCCAATGCCGCCTGCCAGTCTTGGGCGCGCTCTCGAACCTCGGCGCACACCACTTGAGCAGCAGAAACAGCTGCGGGGTTTGGTGCAGAGTTGATGGCCGCGCTGCAAAGGCTCAATGCCTCCTCAAGGGCATTGACCTGACCCAAAGCGCTGATGAGGGCAAGTCGGGCTTCGGGCGCACTGATGTGGCCGGGTGGGAGCGCACCGACCAACTCTCGGCTGAGCGCCACGGCTTCGTCGTTGTCGCCGTCTTCGGTCGCCATGTCGCTGAGTTCTTGCAAGGCGCGCACCTTCCAGATGGCATCCACCTGTTGATCGGCGACTTGTCGGTAGAGGCTGCGCGCACGGGCTCGTTCAGCGGATGATCGGGCCACTTCAGCGAGTCCCAGCAGCCCTTGGACACGGGTCTCTTTATTTTCTGCATCGGCCAACGATCGGAATGCAGTGGCCGCCTCCTGACGCTTCCCGCCTTGGAGCAGCCCGTTGGCAACCAACAACTCCAACTGAAGCCGGTCATGGGTGCTTGTGGGTTTGGCTAAGAGTTCTCGCCACAAGTCCAGCGCATCCCGCAACTCTCCCATCTGTGCAAGGCTTTCGCCGAGCCCAGCTTTTGCAGCCAACTGGATTGTCGAGGGGGTGTCACCAGCGGAGGCAAGAGACTCATAAATAGGAAGCGCTTCAGCCGCGTTACCTGCATCCAGCAGTTGCCGAGCCTCCCCCAGCTTTGCGTGAGCCATGACCTCGGCCAACGCGTCCGGCGCAAGACTGGTCAACATGGTCTTGGCTTCGGCGGACTCCGTGTTCGATAGGACGACGGCCGCGAGAGAGATTCGCGCTTCATCAAGGGTTTCGGTGTCGAGTTCATCGATTGCAATCACTGCGCGGTAGGCCTCGATTGCTCGCTCTTGGTGGTTTTCTTTCTCGGCAATTCGGGCCTGGACCAACAACGCTCGCCCCCGAATGCGGTCATCGTTTGTGCTCTTGAGGATGGTGGACAAAAACTCAACCGCAGCGTCCGTTCTGCCTTGGCGAAGATGCAGATCGGCGATCGCCAAGGGGGCGGCCTGCGACGCAATTGAACCGGTGTCCGCTGCAGTGAGCACTCGCGTCCAAGTTCGAATCGCACCCTCGTGGTCTCCCGATCTGTCCTGTGTGCGTGCTCGGGTTTCCATGAGGCGAATTCGCAGGTCATCGGGCACTTCGAGGGACTCCGCTTGTTCAATTTCGCGCATTGCTGCCGTGGTGTCGCCGTTGTTGGTGTACAGCTCGGCCAAGGCAACATGGAGGTCCGCTTGCGTCTCCGACAGATCACCGAGTGAGGAGAATACGAGTTCCCGGGCGCTGGCATCCGTGACGCCAAGCGCGAGTCGGTTCTGGTCGTACAAGACCATGGCGCGCGCCCGTTGTTCGGTGGGCTGGTCGACCTCCGTCACCAACGGTTCGACGGTCTCGAGAGAGTCTGCCCAACGCTGGTGTTCGTTTAAGAATATCGCCATTCTGAGCCGAGTCTCACTCGCGGCTTGCGGGAGCTCTTCAGCCGCGTCCAGCGCATCCACGAACAGAGATTCGGCTTGGTTGAGGTCACCGGAAGCTTCGGCCATGAGCGCGGCTTCGACCAAGTAACCCACGCGGTCTTCGGCACGGCGGGCAACTTCTGCGAGCTCGACATAGCGTTTGCTGGCTTCATTGGGGTTGGTGCCGCGGAGGTCTTGCGCGGCGACCTCAAGTTGAGCCGGGTTAATCACATCTTCTCCGGCAAAACGGGCTGCGAGGTAGGACACCATCCCGAGTGCGAGAATGCCGGTCCCCACCTGAATCGGTCGGGCCCCCAAGCGGCCCAGCAGGCGCTCGAGATGCAGTTCGTCGACCCGAGCACCCCGGTCACGCAGCATGTCCCGTTCCCGACTACCCAGACCAAGCACGCCGGTAAAATCGGCGTTCATCACGTTGGTGTCAGACCACCGAACGCCAGCGACATCGGCTTGGGTCAAAATGGCCCCGTCGAGTGTCGCGTCGACGAGGTCGACGTCGGGGAGGCGTGCCCCGCGTAGGTTTGCGTTTTTGAAAATCACCCCACGGAGGCGTGCGCCCCGCAGGTCAGCTCCGGAGAGGTTGGCGCCAGTGAAGTCGGTGCCCTGCAGATCCGCGTGTCGCATATCGGCGTCGACGAACGAGCCTTCGTGTGCGCTGGCCTTGGTCAGGATTGCGGAGCGCATGCGCGCACCCTCGCAGTTGGCATGATTGAGTAGCGCATCGCGCAGGTCGGTGTCGCGGAGCCGGGCACCAATGAGCCCCGCGCGGATGAGTTTGGCCCCGCGGAGGTCGGCCTTGTCTAAATTTGCCCCATCCAACGTGCACTCGGTGAGGTCCGCCTCCGTCCAGACTGCAAAGCTGAGCCGAGCACCTCGAAAATCGCGTCCGATAAGGGAGGCGCCGGGTCCACCCGGAAGCCGCTCTTGTACTTTGGCCGCTGCGGCTGCACGGGCCTGAGCGCGCCGCTCTCCTTCGGCCGCGCGGCGTGCCTGACGCTCGAGGGCCGTGGCGCGAAGGCGCTGCTGCACCTCGGTGCGGACTCGCGATGCCAGTTCTTGGCTTTGTTTTGCACCGCTTTTGAATCCCACCCGAGCCTGAGTGTTGAGATGCGCAGGGAGGCGTTGAACCGCCCCCCATGCGGATCGCATCACGGTCTGAAGCGTCGAGGCCCGGTCGATGAGCGGTTGGGCGCGGCGCAGTATGCGCTGCCAAAGGGGGGCGAAACGGTTGATGCCGAGGCGCAGGATTCCCCCCACGCCAACCGCGATAGAGCCTGCGGTCATGGCGATCAATGCCGCGAATCGGCCGGCGGCAAGCGGTGGTCTGGACTGGGCGCCGGCTTTTCGGAGTGCCTCAACGAGATCGCCTTGCGTCCACCGGATTCGAGCCCCTCTGGCACTGGCTCCGGCGGCTGTAGCGTCGTCGAGCAGGGCCCCAGCGAGATCGGCTTCATCCAAGATTGCACCGTCGAGGTTGGCTCCAGTCAGGTCGGCTCTGCGCAGGTCGGCGCCTCGAAGATTTGCGCCGCTGAGGTCTGCGCCCCTTAGGTTGGCCTCAAGCAGCACCGATCCACGCAGGTCGGCACCGGTCAAGGCTGCGGCGAGCAGATTGGCCGACTCAAAATCAGCGTCACGCGCCTTGATGTTCGAGAGGTCAACGCGAGCGAGGCTCGCCTTGCGCAGCCGACAACCATGCAAGTGAGCATCTGTGAGTTGAGCATCATCGAGGATGATGGCTTCGAGGTTCGCCATTACAAGGTTGGCCCCTCGCAGGTCGCGGTTCGTCCAATCCTCGCCCGACATGCGCGCGCCCCGCATGAACTCCGGTTGTCCTCTTGCAGATTGTAGCGGTCCGTTCGTCACCGCTCTATCGTAGCGCGACCAAGCGCTTCGGGGTGTCAGAGCATGGTGGTTCTTGCTCCCGCGGCATCCGTGTCATAAGCAAACGGGGCGGGCAGGGCGTCGCTCTTCGCGGCGCTGCGCAGTCATTTCTCCCCCCAAACTCGAAGGATCACGCGACGCGACGCCTCGTGTCTCGGTCACGCTCGATCCCCGAGGAGCATCATGGATAAGTTAGTCATCGACGGCGGCGTTCAACTGAATGGAACGGTTTCAATCAGCGGCGCAAAAAATGCGGCATTGCCGATTTTAGTGGCGACGTTGTTGGCTCCGGGTGAGCACGAGCTTCACAATGTGCCTGAACTGGTTGATGTCAGCTTCATGTTGTCGCTGTTGGGTCGTGTCGGATGCCCTTCATTGGTGGGCATTGGTGGACGCCCCGATCGAGTGCGCTTGGACACCACGCGCCTTGCCTTCTGCGAAGCACCCTATGACGTTGTTCGGAAAATGCGGGCCAGTGTGCTCGTGCTCGGGCCACTCTTGGCCCGTTGTGGTGAGGCCCACGTATCGCTACCGGGCGGTTGCGCGATTGGGGTGCGCCCCATCGACCAACACTTGAAAGGCCTCGAGGCTCTCGGTTGCACCTTTCGGCTGGAGGGGGGCTACGTTCACGGTTCGGTGGAGCGTTTGGTTGGGGCCGACATCACCCTTGATGTCCCAACGGTGACCGGAACGGAAAACATCATGATGGCCGCCGTGCTGGCCGAGGGGATCACCACCATCCGAAATGCGGCGGCGGAGCCGGAAATTGTTGACCTTGCACGCTTCCTCCGTTCGATGGGAGCGCGCATCAAGGGCGACGGGACCGACACGCTGGAGATTGATGGGGTGCCTGCGCTGCGTCCGGCCCGGAAGCCGTACGCCATCATGGGTGACCGGATCGAAGCCGGAACCTATCTGCTGGCTGGCGCAATCACGGGCGGCGATGTCACGGCCAAGGGAGCCCCCGTTGAAGACATGACCGCAGTGATCGAAGCACTCAATGAATCGGGCTGTTCCGTTGAGTGCACAGTAGACTCCATCCGAGTCAGTCGCTCGGGGCCGTTGTCCAGCGTCGCGATCTCGACCCAGCCACACCCGGGGTTTCCCACCGATATGCAAGCGCAATGGGTCGCCCTGATGACCCAAGCTGGGGGATCCAGTGTCGTGCAAGAGAACATCTTTGAAAACCGTTTCATGCACGTGGCTGAGCTTCATCGAATGGGGGCCAATATTGAGTTGGCCGGCAACACAGCCACAATCCATGGGGGAGCCAAGTTGACCGGCGCTACAGTGATGGCCACCGACCTGCGTGCGAGTGCGTCGCTGATTCTTGCGGGCCTCGCAGCCGAGGGGACCACCGAAATGCTCCGGATCTATCACCTTGACCGCGGCTATGAGCGACTCGTCGGTAAGCTGGAACAACTCGGCGCTTCCGTCCGCCGTGTGTCCGAGGAAACGGCTGTAGCGGTCGGGGTATCGGTCGCGACCAGCGCCGTCGTATGAGGTCCGCGTGATACCGGAAGAGGTTCTCAACTCCATCCGAGACCGTATCGATATTGTCGAGTTGGTCGGGGAGTCGGTCACGCTCAAGAGAAAGGGGACGAGCTATGTTGGCCTCTGCCCGTTTCATAAAGAAAAGACCCCGAGCTTTAATGTGGTGCCTGGCAAAGGGATCTTTCATTGTTTTGGGTGCGGGGAGGGTGGAAACGCCTTTAAGTGGGTCCAAAAAACGCGGGGTGTTTCGTTTCCTGAGGCGGTCAAAGAACTCGGCCAGCGCGTCGGTGTCACAGTCGAAGACCGGCAGCTGACCGAGGTCCAAAAACGAAAAATTCAGCGTCGCGCCAATGTCTTTGAGGTGTGCGAAGCGGCCGCTGATTACTACCACTCCACCCTGCTGACGCGGCCCGAGGGAAGGCCGGCACTTGATTACCTTCGGGGACGTGGCTTCACCGATGACACCATCAAAGCATTCCGTCTCGGGTTTGCGCCCGACCGATGGGATGGG
>DEBL01000172.1 GCA_002348535.1 Deltaproteobacteria bacterium UBA2957
TCGAGTGCCGTATCGAATCCGCCCGCCAGCGCATCGGCATCGGCGACCACCTTGTAGTCGGAGGCACAAGCAGTGAGAAGCAGAGTAACCATGACGTTTCGTTTCATTTAAAACTCCTCGTTGCCGGGCGGCAACGGCGTAGCGAGCGTATGAGGGAGGGGCTGGTAGGGGGCTTTACCGGGAATCCGGCGGGTGCACCACACCCGAACGTGATTTCGATGTGTTGTTTACCGATTCGTCACAGTCTCGTTTGTTTTAGCCAGGCTTTACGCGACCCGAAAGCCATTTTTACGATTATTGCCTGCGCCCAATCGGACCGTTTCACCGTGCGATGGTTGACTGGTGCTGGCCGATCGGGGAGCCGCCAACAGCAGCGACCACGGCAACCTAAACCGTGTGTTGACGGTTATCGCTTGGCGCCGCATTCGTGGGCGACCGGCCAGCGGCGCCTTCCTGTGGACTGGGTCAGCCTCGCCGGGGAACGTCCCTGCTGTTGGTACATCGGACTGGGTCGGCTACTCGAATACCCAAGATAGCTTTGTAAATGCCGTCCATTCGCGCTCCGGAGCGGTAACCTGGTCATCCTCCGGGCCCCGTACGATCCGCGTGTGGCCCCCCACGTAGAGCGCCTTTCCCGGTGATTGTTCCCAAGCAAACAAGGCCTCTTGGCTCGTGGTTCCGCTAAACGTGGAGCGGTCAGCGATGAAGCGGACCCAGTGAACCGGAGTGGCAAACGCTTCCACCTTGAGGCGGCCGACGAGCCCGGAATACACAACCGTGCCTTTGTCTTCAAATCGCTCCCAACTCACCTGCGGAGACACCCGGATAAAGCGAGTTGCTTGAATACCGGTATCGAGCGAAAGGGCCGCACGTTGGCCAACAATGGGGTCGTCTTCGTCATACAGCAGCGCCTCACCAAACTTTCCATTCACCCACATCCGAATCCAGCGATTCCACGACCCGCCCCCCGTAAATCGCATGCCTCGGGTCACGAACCACTCCTCCGCGAACTCCTCGCCGGTCAGGTCTGCCACGGCCATGAACAGAATCCCTCCGCGGGTCCAGAAGCCGCCTCCGGGTGTCCATCCCATGAGTCGCGGATCACCTGCACTGTTCCATGCCGCCTCTGCGTCGATTGGCTGCAGGAACACCCGCGGAATCGGCCCCGACGTCGGGAATAGATGAAATTCGCTCTCGTTTTCGATGCCGGTCCAATCGGCCTTGGGTTGAAACCCATTTTCGGTTCGAAACCAAGGACTTAGGTGCTCAATATCGATGTCATTCTGCCAATGACGGGTGCGTATTTGATTGCTGAAGGTCGCTGCCGGTGCCACTCGACCATCTTGACCGGCGCCTGTGGTCGAGCTGGCCATGGCGGATGCTTGCACAGTAGCGCGATTGCTCAGCGCCCAGCGTCCGTCGACTCCGGCCAGTTGATGGCGGTGGTCCGTGCCCATCAGCCTCTTGTCCGAGAAAACCCCTCCAATCATGTGGTCTCGTCCAAAGGTTCGACGGAACCGTCCAACAGTCGATACCGATTGGCGGTCGTCGATGTCATCTTCCCCCCACGCTTGCCCTTCGGACACGGACGGAGCGGGGCTCGAGTCCCAGACATTCAACGCGGCAACGGCCCAGCCCTTAGACTCGTGCGTGAGCCTCGCACCAGCAAGCGGTGCCACCATCGACCGCGTGTACACGAGGTTGCGAAGGGGATGGGAGAACCACTCTTGCCCTTCTAAGAAAAAAGGTCGTTTTTCTTGGTACTTCAGGCTGTAACGGCTGTTGACGTCAATTTTTGCTTCGTCCGATTCGACGTTGGAGAAATCCGGATTCACGGTGGCCAACGCCTGCAGGCTGGGCGTGGGGTCGTAGCGGACGGTTCCGCCGGCACTCAACCCGTGTATTCCCGGTCGGTCCTCGGCCGCTCCGTCTTGGGTCCGCGTGGCTGTTACTTCAGGTTGCATGCTCCAGTTACGTGCGTTTTCAGTAAGCCCGGGACCGATCATTGCCGCAGTCTGAACAAGAGTGCCTTGCACATTGGGATCGAGCATTGGCCAAGAACTCATTTCTGCGCTGCGGGCAATTCGGCGGAACACCATCATGCGCAAGGTATCAATCCGTTCCGGGTGACGCACCGCCGACCACGGTATCTGCACCTCTACATCGTATCCTGAATCATGAATGTGACCGGCAGAGGTCCATTGGGTATCCCACGAGGACCAGCCATCGCGCCACGGCACGAGGTCTTGATCGCGTCCGCGCACCAGCGTGCCATCAATCTGAACGCCGATCGGATTGACAATGAATAGATTTGCTCGCTCGCCGGTACCGAGCAGGTCAAGCGCGATGCCAACAAAGTCATCGCTCCGCCGTGAATCTCGGCGACCGTAGCCAGCCTGAATCTGTTGTGGGGAAGTATCGTTGGCCTCAAAATGTAGGTATAACGATGTTTTTGTCGATATAAAACGAACCCGGGTCAACTCCTTAGATGGCTCGCCCGGTTTCGGTCGATACGCTGTGAAGCCCGACACATCTGAGGCCTGTGCCCAAATGGCCTCGTCTGCTTTGCCATCGATGATGATTTCTGCGTGGTCGACCGACGGGAGGTCCACGGGAGGGAGGAGCGGCATCAGTCCGTCCGATTGCGGTAGTGTAGAGTGTAGTTATCGTCGGAGACCCGCGTGCAACAGCACAGATTCCAGCACGTTGCTGAAACTTTTCGAAATCGATTTGGCCAACCGCCCAAGGCTGCGATCATTCTTGGCAGCGGAGTGGGGGGTCTTAAAGACTGCCTCACGGAACCGGAATCCATCGGATACCGCGAGGCTGGATTGCCGGAGATGTCAGTCCAAGGCCATGAGGGCAGTGTCACTGTTGGCCTGTTGGGTGGAACCTCCGTTGTCATGCTGAGCGGTCGGAAGCACAGCTATGAAGGCGACGCGCTGCAGGACGTCGTGTGCGGCGTGCGCGCAATGGCAGCATGGGGCGTTGAAACCCTGGTGATGACCAGCGCAGTGGGGTCACTCAGCAAGGACCTGCGTCCGGGCACACTGGTGCGGGTCACAGACCACATCAACCTCATGGGGATCAATCCGTTGGTGGGTCCGAACATCAGTGAACTCGGTCCGCGGTTTCCAGACATGTCCCAGGCGTACGATCCGCAGTTGGGTCAACAGGCAGAGTCCGTTGCCACCGAACTCGGCATTCCGATGGAGCGAGGCGTGTACGCTGCCGTTCGTGGGCCGAGTTTCGAGACTCCCGCAGAAGTCAGGATGCTGCACATGTTGGGTGCGGCGGTCGTTGGGATGAGCGTTGTTCCCGAGACGATCGCAGCGGTTCATGCAGGCGTACGAGTGCTCACCATCGCCATCGTATCGAACGAGGGAACCGGGTTATCGGATGTAGCCCCCGACCACGACGCGGTCACAGAGACGGTCGGGCGAGCCGCAGTAAACTTGGTGCCGATTATCGAGAAATTGGTGTCGCAATGGTAACCGACGAGGACCGTGAACTCCTTGAAGCGGCGCTGGAGGTTCAGAAGAACGCGCACTGCCCGTTTTCGGCATACCCGGTTGGTTCCGCAGTCCGCACCCAAGACGGCACCATTGTTCGAGGGTGCAATGTCGAGAGTGCAAGCTTCTCCTTGACCTGCTGTGCAGAACGAGTGGCCGTTTTTTCTGCGGTGAGCGCAGGCCACCGCCGAATCTACTCCTGCGCGATTGTAACGATCGAAGATCGACCAGCGCCGCCGTGCGGAGCATGCCGGCAAGTCCTCTGGGAGTTTGGGGGCGACGTTCGACTCGTTCTTGGGAACACGAATGGAGCGGTTCGAGTTGCGCAGTTAAAAGATCTTCTACCGGACGGTTTCAGCGCTGAACAACTCGATCGGTGCACCACGAATACGGATTGAACAGGTGTGTGGGTCCGGTTACACCTGCTCCGTGCCGCACGCTTCAGAATGGTCCTGTAGAGTGAGACTACGCCGCTGAGCGCTTAGGCAGGACGGAAATGTTCGGAAAAACACCGCTGGTAATGATCGAGGACTCCGCTGCCCTTGCCACAATGGTAGAGCAGGTTCGAGGCGCGCCCGTGGTTGGGATTGATACGGAGGCGGATTCATTTCATTCCTACCAAGAAAAGGTTTGTCTTGTGCAACTGAGCGACCTCAAGACAGACTACATCATTGATCCGCTATCAATCGACGATATGTCGGCGCTGAATACCATTATGGCTGACCCTCAAACGGTCAAAGTCTTGCACGGTGCGGACTATGACATTGTGTCGATGAAACGCGACTTCGGCTGCGAGTTCGTGAATGTATTCGACACCATGATTTCAGCGCAGTTCCTCGGATTCGATCGGGTTGGATTGGCAGACTTGATTCGGAAGTTCTTCGGTCACACCATCGACAAAAAGTATCAGCGCCATGACTGGTCGAAACGGCCCCTTCTTCCAGAACACTTGGATTATGCGAGAGGGGATACCCACTGGCTTCCCGCCTTGCGGGAACTGTTGACGATTCATCTTCAACGGATGGGCCGGCTTGATGCGGTGTCGGAGGAGTGTGAGTTGGTCGCCCTGCGGACGTGGCAGGGTCGAGAACACACCGACGCGGACTTTCTGCGGGTGAAGGGCGCCCGCACGCTGACCGAGGAGCAGCAGCGGGTCCTTCGCGCGGTATGGAGCTACCGAGATGGGGAGGCACGGGCGGCAAATCGCCCGGCGTTTAAGTTAATCCCTGACCCCTTTTTGCTGACGCTCGCCAAGGCCATGCCCACAACCGAACAGCAAATGGCGAAGCTCGCCCGAAAGGGGTCCAGTATGGTCCGCCGACACGGTGGCGCGTTGATCCGATCTGTGGCCGAAGGGATGGCGGACGAGCGCGACATCCCTTCGATTCCCAAGCCCACTCGCACTCGATCGACGCGGTCTGGGCCCGGTGTCGATCGGTACTTGGTGCCCCTGAAGGAATGGCGAAACGACCGAGTACGGTCCAGCGGTGTGGCGCCGGTTGCCGTTGCTAACAACGCATTGCTTAAGGAAATCGCGCGCCTTGCGCCCGCGGACATTGAGTCGCTCAAGGCGGTTCCCGGCATTCGCCGTTGGCAGGTCGTGGACTTTGGAGATGAACTGGTCGAGCTTGTCCAGTCGGTGACCAGCACGCGCTCTGCGGGGACTAAGCCGCGGCGTCGGCGCCGTCGGAAGAGCAATTCAGACGAGTAGCAGGCGTCTCACGGTCGAACGATGGCAATGCAGCTGATCTCGACGCGTGCATCCTTCGGCAGTCGCGCGGCCTCAACGCATGCACGGGCGGGCTTGTGGTCCGCAAAGGCCTTTGCATACTCTTCGTTGACGATGTCGAAGTCGTCCATGTCTGCGACGAAAATGGTCGCGCGGAGCACGCTGGACAAGTCACTGCCGGCGGCCTCGAGGACGGACGCCAGGTTTGCGAGGCACTGCACCGTCTGGGACCGAACATCGGGACCAACCCATTCGCCGTCCGCCGTGAGCCCGATTTGACCCGAGCAGTAGGCAATACCGTCGTGAACCACGGCTTGGCTGTACGGGCCGATGGCCGCGGGGGCTTGAGGCGATTGAATGATCTTCATGGCGTGTATACCGCGACATACGGAAGGTTTCGATACAACTCAGCGAGGTCCAGTCCGTATCCAACGACAAATTCATCGGGTATAGAAAACCCAACGTAGTCTGCTTCCATCTCGACTTCTCGATTGGCTGGCTTATCGAGGAGCGTGCAGACGGACAGACTCTTTGGATGCCGGACTGAGAGCATCTCCAACAGGTAATGAAGTGTGAGTCCTGTATCGATGATGTCTTCGACAATGATGACGTCTTGACCTTCAATGGGGCTCGACAGGTCCTTGGTGATTTTCACGACACCCGTGCTCTGCGTGCCCCCTTGATAGCTGGACACCCCCAGAAATTCGCAACGCACATCCCCGCCAATGGCGCGAATGAGATCGGCCGCAAAGATGAAGCTACCCTTCAGAACACACACACAGGTGACCGTCCTGTCGCCGAAGTCTCGCCGAATCTGGGCACCGATTTCAGCGATCCGTGCCCGAATCTTTTCCTCCGGGATGAGGGGGCGAAGTTGGCCGCCCCCATTCGATGGTGATGCAGACATGCGTGCTCCTAAATCCATGCGTTGTTCATAAGCTCGCCGACCCCTCCCGCACCGGGGACGATGTATTGCTGGTCGGTGAGGCCAGATTCAACGCCCCATTGCAGGCCTGGGACGCTATCCAGCACGTCGGTGGGCGACCGGCCCCGGTCCAATCGAATCGCGACGATGTACAGATCAGGGAACTGGGCCGTCATTCGCGCGAGGTATTCCGGGGTCACAATCAGATGAATGGCGACCATCGCACTGGGGGTTCCTGTTCCATGGGTTCGATAATGCTGAATTACGCCGGACAGGCTTGTACCCGTGGCGCCCATCGGGTCGGGAAACAGGACCGTGGCGCCGTCGATGGTTCCACCGATCTTCGATCCATCAAGGGACACACCTGTGACCGCGCCCGAGTCATCGGTGGTCCGACTCGCAACCACGTGGTCTTGGCGCAGCGAACTGGCCTCAATGACCCCATGGAGTCCTTGGTAAATGCGGTGCGAGGGCAGGATACCGGCGCGGACGACATCGACGACCACGACTCGTTGCTGGGGGTCGATGACCTGACCGGAATAATGGCCCAGATCTGTGTATTGCTGCATTCGTGTTGGAGAGACGACGTTGGCCCGTGAGAGGGCGAAGCTGGACACTTCCGCGAGAAGAAAATCATACATCTGGCTCACCAGATGATTGACTCGCGGCTGGCTGACCTGTGGAGAGCAGAGTCGCTCGAGCAGGCTCATTGGGTATGGGTAGGACAAAATTCGGACCTTGTCTCCGTAGTGATGCCCGATGCCCGTTCCTGGGGTCGGCAGGTTCTGATACTGGCAATCGCGCACCATGGTGAGTTCAATCCAAGTTTTGTTGGTTCACTCCTAGGGTATCGAGGACAAGGTGCAGCGTCTGCAACATCACTGTGACGGTGTCGTTTAGAATGATGTTCGCGGTGAACGACAACGGGTTGTCGTTGGGTCCGGTGTCCGTAAGCGCTGCATTCAGAACCTCATTCTCGGCGATGGTTAGCGCGTCGACGTAAGCGGTGGGGTGTTGGAGGAACGGCACAATCGAGGCAATGGAAGGTGGGTCTTCAGACTCAGCAACCCAGTTAGCCACCGCGCGGGGGACGTCGTGCAGCGATGCGTTGGGCTGCGAACCGAGTATGGCCAGACGGTTGATCGTCTCCCACGCTGTCTCTTGTTGTAGCAATGGCCCAAGCACGGTCGAACTCAGGTGACCCGATCCATTGTCTGCTGCGACCTGTTGGGCCAAGTTCCACAGATCGTCAAACCCAAGGGTAGTGCGGCCATCGGTGCACTCGACGGGGTCCTCGATGAGGATGGGTAAGAGGGCGATGGCATCACCCATCAGGTCGGTTTCGTACACGTCGCGCAATGCCTCTTGAACAACTGGCATGGCTTCGCTGCTGTGAAGAAACGCCAAGACGTTCACCGCCTCCACGAGACGATCGTGCTCTCCAGCCTCGTAGACTGCATCCATGAACCCATGCAGCACCACAGCAAGGTCCGCTACAGGCGGGTCGCTGAGCCGCTCGATGACCCGCATATCGTCGAGCATTTGGCGGTCAAAGCCGTCACATGCTCCCGAGCTGGCGAGGGTTTCGGCGATGATCTGAGTCAGGCCGAGACCCCAAATTCCCTGAAGCAGGTCGAGACGCGCCACGAACTCTCCGGGTTCGGCCGAGGCGATCCGCTTCAGTATTTCGACGCTCAGGTTGCCAAGGTCAACGCTCAGACCCAGAACAGGTACGGTGCATTCGACCTCTCGGTTTGCGGCGTCCATCAAGCGTACGCCGGCTTCAAGGGCGCTGTGAGATTCAGCGCCGGGCTCATCGAGGGGTACGCCAGACGGATCGACATTGGCGAGGTGGACAAACTGGCTGGGCAGGTCGATAAGGTGACCCTCCGCGCCTGCTTGCCTGAAAGCCTCGCGCATGCCCGATCGCACGGCTTCGTCGTCCAAAAGCCGTTGCAGGTCTTCGCGAATCGGGCCGATGCGGTCGGTGGATCCACCGATGTCAGCCCACGCAATCAGGTCGCGAACTGAGTTTCCCGACACGCCCGCGACGGTGTTGTTGCTGATGTCGGAGCCCGAAAGCCATGCGCGGCTCGCGTTCAGAAGCAGTCGGTCGGGCAGTGCCGCTAACCTGTCGTCCATTGCCATGGAGGACTGCAGTGTGCACGAGAGATTGGCGGCGGTGTCGGATTCTGCTGCGTCAATCAACTCCTCCTGAACTATGGACCCGCCATCGAGCAGAAGAGAAGATGCCGCGCCAATTGTGCGAAGCAGAGGAACGGCAACACCGTTGGATATTCGGTGTTCGGAAGGACTAATCTCATCAATAGGTCGCCCATACAGCACCTCCACGATGGCGTCTTGTGCGAGGTCTGCTTGGTCTGCAAGCTCGATGATGACTTCAAGCGTTGTTCCAACCCACTGAAGAAGCGCGACTCCATTGGAACCCACCGTGTTCGCTAACCGAGCTACTGCAACGCCAAGTGTTTGGCCAGAACGTGTTGGGGCGTCGAGGGCGGCATCGATGGGCGAAAGCCCGTCGAAGTTTCTCGATTGATTGATGCAGTCGAATAGATTGTGGAGTTCCGTCGCGGAACTCTCATCGATGCCATCGACAAGATCGACCTCCCAACACGGTCCGGCGGGGACCAACTGGTCCGTCCAGTGGTCTGTACCCTGAAACGAACAACCCGCTGAGAATGCGACAAGCAATCCAGCGGGTATCGTGGTTGTTCGCATTGTCTAGTCGAACATGTACCGCAACCCAGCGTACACGTTGGGGCCGAAAGACATGTGCTTTCGATGGCGCATTGAAGCCATGATGGTCGCCGTCGCCTGCAGGCTGGAGGTGAGGTTGTGTGTGCCACCCACGCCGGCTTCGACCAGCAGAAACTCGGTGTTGTCTGTGGTGATGAAGCCGGTGCCGACGACCGAAGTGATGGTCATCTGGGTTCCGGAGGGGTCGCCCAACACGCCCCACTGCACACCCAGCCCGAGCGTTCCGACTCTTCGCGGGTCTTCCAAATGCGCTTCGGGATACTTGGCGTTCTCGATTCCGCCAGTATCCGGTTCGGTTGTGGGCTCTTCCTGAAGAAATCCGAGCCGTAGAATGCCTTGAACCTTTTCGTCTTTGTCGCCGACGATCGCCTCGAGTCCCACACCGTAGTTGGGACGCATCTGGCTATCGATGCCAGCATTACGGGATTCTTCGGTCGCGTAGTAATAGGCCCGTTGCTGGTGTATGCCTGCGCTTCCGGTAAGTCCGAGAGCGCCTGCGTGCGCCGATCCACTGGCGAAAACCGCACAAGCGGTGAGGGGAATGAGAAGCGATTTGTTCATTGTTGCTCCACAACAAGTGTAACTGGGATGTAGTCCATAGCCGTCCATGGGGGGCGCGTGCAAGCTCAACCGTAAGGTTCTGTCTATTCAACTCCCGCGTCACCAAGGGCAGAAGAACCGGTGTCAGGAACGTCGGCACCACCGGAGTCGGTGACGCCGCTGTCGTCTTCATTGTCGTCTACAACCTCGATTGAGGCGAAGTTGCTTTGGCCGTAGCCATTGTAGATGGAGACGGTGTACACCCCGACGTCTTCGAGTGCCTCGAACGTGACGGTTTCGATGCATTCGCTGTCGCAGACGGCGTCACACCGGTCGCAGTCCTCGCACGCACTGCACCCTTGACGCGAACGGCAGTCGTCACATTCAGTGCACCCCTCGCGGGTCACATCGAGGACCCGTGTTCGGGTCGAGCCCATGTAAACTGCCGTGTCCCACAAGGTGGTTACCGGGTGGACCGCAGCGGACACTTCGGCACCCGGTTCCACCGACACGGGCACCAGTTCCGAGAGTTGAACGTCGCAGTCCTCTGCAAGCTCCACGCTCGTCGTCGAGCATGCAGTCACTAACAAAAGGAAAATCCAAACCATTAGAAATCACTCGTCAGAAGGTCGGTGGCCGTAACCTGTCCTACGGCTCCCTCGCCTGCGACGGGTAAGGTTCCGGGTAAAAACGGCATTCGGCGACCGCCCTCAGCGACCAGCCCTGTGGTTTCGTCGATTGGCGCCCACACCACACCCTTTAGGTTCGGAAACGCGGGCGCCTCGCCTCTGGGAGCAGCGGCTCGCATGTAGTCCATCCAAATGGGAAGAGCAGTGTCACCGCCGGTGAAGGTTTGACCCATGTTCTTGGGTTGGTCGAAGCCAACCCACACGCTGGTGACCATCTCCGGGTTGTATCCGACAAACCACGCGTCACGGAAGCTGTTGGTTGTTCCGGTCTTGCCCGCCACCTCGATACCGAGCTGATTTGTTTTTGCTGCTGTTCCACCGGTCGCGACCCCACGAAGCAGCCAGTGTGCCACGGA
>DEBL01000373.1 GCA_002348535.1 Deltaproteobacteria bacterium UBA2957
TCCGCATCGGCATCGGCATCGGCGTCAGCGTCGGCATCGGCGTCTGCCTCTGGCTCCTCCTCGTCGTAGTCGTATTTTGGCGTGCTGCAAGCGATTGCGAGGCCGGTAAGGCCCAAAAGAAGACGGTACATGGTGGTCATTCCCCTACGTTGTGGCGCACCTAATAGCATCTCAGTTGACGATTCGCCTGTTCAAAAGTGTGACGACCGCGCTACAACTAATGTGTGCGCACCAAATCCCAGCTGATTCGCGACACCCAAATGCTGCTGTCGCGGAGATTAAACCGATCACTCGCACCCCCCGACCGGGTCAGCTTGAACGTGACCCTGCGCTGCAACCTTACCTGCAGCATGTGCACCACATGCTACGACTCCCCTGAACTCAGCCTCACTGAAATTAAAGGCATCATCGACCAAACTGCCGACTGGGGTGTGGAGGTTTTTAATCCACTGGGTGGTGAGCCATTCATGCGCAGCGACATTGAAAAAATACTTTCGTATGCGGTGCAGCGAGGGTTCTACGTCACCGTGACCACCAACGGCACATTGATCACCGAGAAGCGGGCGCGGGCGATCGCAGCCATCCCTCCGGACAGGCTCCACTTCAACATTTCGCTGGACGGCGACCAGCAGGCCAACGACGAGATCCGATCGGCCGGCATGTGGGCGCGAGCCATCCAAGGCTATCAACGAATCCGGGCCGCCGATGAGGCTGCTGGCAACAGCAAGCGGAAGATCCTTACCAACACCATCCTCCACGCTCGAAACGCCGACCGGTTCATGGCGATACTGGATGAGCAAGAGGCACTCGGCTTCGACGGTGTACAGATCCTCAACCTGTTCCGTCAGAGCGACGAGACTCCGGCAAATGGAAACGCACTGTGGTTCGAGGATGACGACCTGCCGCACCTTGCAGATGTTGCCGAACGTCTCGCTGCGCGTGCCGAACGTCAGGGCGTCGTTGGCTTCCGCATCCAGAACAGTCCTGAGAATCTGCGCCGAATCCCGTCGTACTACCGCGACTCACTGACGCCACTCGACGCTCCCTGCTGGGCAGGCTGGAAAGAGTTGTACATCAACGCCGATGGCAAAGCCATCATGTGCGACGGAACCCTCGACTTTCTCCAAGGCAACTTTGGCAGTGTCCGCGACCACACGCTCCAGCAGCTTTGGGTGTCACCCGCTCTGCGCGAGCGACGCTCCACGGTTCGAACGTGTTCCACACCGTGCGTGCAAGACTGCTATCTGCGTGAATCCAGTGACTCCATCCCTTCGTTGATCACGGATGCGGGACGGATGGTGACCAGACGGATTGCCGACCGCATCTCGAGTTTCAAGCCAACCGCCCAAGAAAATCCAGACACAACGCTGTGCTTGGAGCTGTCCGATGTTTGTCCTTGCGGTGATCCGGAATGCTCCACCCCGGAGCACCGATGGACCGCGCTGGTCAAAAACATCGACCACTTCGATGCGGGTGATTGGCGACGGTATCGGGACGAGGGCCGCATTGATTTCGGTCGGGGCTTTATGGGGTTTGAAGTGGTTCGGAGCATCATTGACGACCTCAAGGCCCGCCGCATTCGCTTTGGGCAACTGGCGATACGGTGGCGGGGGGAACCCTTGCTTCACCCAGAGGCGCATCCGATCTTGGAGTTTTTGCTCAACACCATCGCCGCTGGGCATGTGGCAACGCGCCTCGTCATTGAAACAGACGGGCGGTTTCTTACCGACGACGTTGCATCGCTCGCCAGCCACCCTGCCGAACAGTTGTGGATTTTAAACGGTGACCGCGCGCCCATGAGCGTGATTGAGCACGCTGAACAGATGCTCGGTGATCATCGGCATGCAAATGTCGCGATCTGGAAGGCGCACACCGCTCGAGCTGGACTGAATACCGACGCCCTTCACATCAATGGGACACCTGTTTACGCGGGGGAGCCTCCCCCCTTCAAGGACGCCATCTGGATGCGGCGGGGCAGTCACGCGCATTATTTGGCCGACCAAGAGGCCACGCGCGCGCTGAACGACGTCGCGACGGCGCTGGGCGTGGGTGTCCGACTGAAGCGCGATAATCGCCCGGTGGCAAACCCTGAAACGCATCGCAATCCCGTGATCAGTTGGGACGGGAAAGTCACAATGGACCCCCTTGATATCGGACTCAGCCAAGTCGAAGGAGACGTCGTGCACAGCACCTTCTCCGCAGCGTGGTCCCGTTAGGGTCGGTACAGCCCCGCGGGTTGTTTGATCAACCAACTTGCCCATCGCAGCGCACCAATTGCAAACACTTCGCGGCGCGTGGCAACGTGCTTGAGTTCAAGCCGCTCGCCGGGTCCAGCCAGCCAAATGGTGTGTTCACCGATTGTGTCTCCAAGACGCACCGCATGGGTCGCCGGGTCCGTGGGGCCCCCCGCTTCGGCCACTGCGCGCTGCATGCGCTTGGCCGTCCCTGAAGGGGCATCCACTTTCTGATCGTGATGGGCCTCCACGATCTCCACGGACCACTCATCGGGCATGGCCGCGACAGCCTGTTGGATGAGCGAAAGCAGCAAGGGCACGCCCGCAGAGAAGTTTGGCACGAGGGCCACAGGGGCACGATCCGCGTAGCGTTCCAAGGCTGCAATGGGCAAGTCACCTGTGGTGCCGACCAGCAGTGCCTGACCCTCCAATCGAGGCAGCAACTGCGCAAGGCCTTCGGCACTCGTCACATCGATGACCACATCGCACTGGGGCACCGGGCTAGCGGCGGTGACCGCACCGCAGTATCCATCGCCCGCTTGGTCGCGGACCAGTCGCCCCAGTCGGCCGTCGGCGCCATGAATCGCAATGCGCGTGCTCATCAGAAGGCAATCGTCCCAACCAGTCGCGATCCGATTGCGGTCTGCTCAAACCCACCGCCGAGTTCTTCGTTTTCGTAAGACGAAACGTACTTTCCGGGCATGAACACACCCGTCGTCGACGTGACCTGAACATGCTCGAATGGACGGTAGTCGATGGTGAAATCGAACTCCGATCCGTAGCCCTTGTCGTCCATTTCTGACTCCGGGAGTTTTGCGGCCCGAGCGCCTATCCACGCGAGTTCAAGATCCAGCCCTTCGGTGAGGGTGTATTGAATCGCGGGCCGGACATACAACGCGTTGCTTACACCCTCACCCAAGCGAACCGCACCGGATTCCCGACCACCGTTATTTTCGATGTTGGCATTCTCATGGGCGAGCACAGGCATGGGTTCTTCAAACATCATCAGGGCGATGTTGAAATCCGGGTCGAACCCAAAGGTGCGAAACTCATTGTCGTAGGGATCTTGGTCACCCGTTGCCAATCCGCCTGCGGCACCGAACCGTATGGTGTCGTTGCCGACCAGCGCGCTGAGCTGCGTCCCAATCCCGGTAATGGTGACGTCATTGATGTCTTCGGAAAGGTTGCCCCCACCGGTCTGGAAGGCAAACTCCCACTCAATCTCGGTCATGCCAAGTTGCACTCGTGCCCACAAGTCTCCCGTGAACAGCGTGAACTGGCTGTCGTCGCTGAACTTGGCCACGCGGTAGGTGTTGTAGGTACCCAACCCGTATCGCTCACCGAGATAGGCCACACCGCCGGTGTAGGTGAGCATGTCATCATCAACGTTGATGAAGTTTTCGGCGCTCGTTTCGATGGCGCCGATCAGGTAGACCGGGCCCACTGGAGCTGTAATCTGCAATCGGTCAGCCGTGTCACCGTACTCATCAAGGGGATCAAGGCCCGCGTTGTACACCATGCCCGAGCCCCACTCCACTGGCATGCGTCCGAAGCGGATGTGGCCGAACCCTGCATCCACGTCACCATAGGCATACTCGACGGCAACATTGGTTTCGCCGGGAGCTGTACCGACGCTGTGTGCGAAGGCCTGATAAGCCGGCTCGCCCGTCACCGGATCGGTCATGCCAATGGGGTTTGCGCCGAGCGTATTGAACGGCAGAAATTCGAATCCAGTGTGAAGACGGACCGCATCCGAGAAGACAAAGGCGGGTTGCAGCTGAAGGCGGTGGTCCGTCCACATGGCCGACTCTTCGCTCGCCGAGTTGTCTTCGACCTTCGCCAACGACAGGGAATCGAAGTAGCGAACGCGGGTCCGATAATGACCGTCCCAAGCCACCTCCATCGCGGTCGCAGAGGTGGGAAACAAGAAAGCGGCAATGGGTAACATTCCAAGCACAGTACAGGGTCCTCGTGTGGGTGCCGGGCTGTATCGCGCAAATACGCCATGCGCCATTTCCAAGGGTTGACGACGAAGTGTCGACGGGGCACCCTATTACCCATGCTCCACCTTCTAAAAATGCTCTGGCGCCGCTGGAAAGGCATGGCCCATCGCATCATCGCTGGCCAGAACTGGCTGGTCATGGCCATCGCCTACGCCGTTGGCATGGGACCTGTGGCCGTGGTCATGCGCATCAAGTACGATGACCTCATTGACCGGGGACTGGGCGACCCCAATAGCGACTCCTACTGGATACCCCTCGCCCTCGAGCAGCAAGACATCCGGCGCGCGCAACGGCCGTACTGAACCGACGCAGCCACTGGAGACTTCGATCGGCCCGCGCGGGCTTGGTGGGCGTGCTTCAGATGACGGTGTAGATGAACGGCAACACTGGACTGGACTCGGCAAACAGGATGAAGCCCACCATTGCGGCAAGAACGATAATGATCGGCGTCATCCACCACAGCTTGTTGTGGATGATGAAGTCGGCGAACTCCTTGGCAATGGACTGTCGCTCCACGGGGATCTGATTGTTGTCGTCGCTCATGGGCCCAGCCTATCACGGAACGTGAATGTTTGATTGAGGACCGGCACTCCGTAGTCCCCACCTTCTGGTTTCCACTCGATGACGTACCGATGCGTGCGATCCGGATCCACGTGGACCGCGCGCTCTTGACCTCGCCGCCGCAGCAATGGTCCCAAGTGATTCGACCAGTCGTGGGTGGTCTGCAGCGCGCATGGAATTGCCGGGTCGTTTACGACAAGGACGTCACCGGGCCCGGTGGAGGCGAGCAAATCGGCTGCTGCTGACAGCCCCACGTCGCTGTTTGAGGGTGGCCGCAACCACTGTTGAGGGCAACCCGGATCGACGCTCGGTGACCGCGTATGGATGGGCAACGAGTCGGAGGATGCCCACACAGTCCACGCCGTGGCCGCTGCTACCACCCCACGCCATCGCCACCGATGCGTTCTCAACGCCGCGCTGATCAACAGCACTGCGGCCGGCAACATCGGTGCCATCAATCGTGGGTACTTTTTTGGAATCAGAGACAAAATTACAAGGCCTCCGAGCAGCCAAATCATTCCGAGTAGCCATGCATCATTCCGTTGACCGCGCACGACGGCCCAAACCATCACAGCGGTCAACACGGGTCCCAAACCCACCCACAGCGTGCTCCGCGGATAGAACGAAAGGTGACTCCACTGCGCAATCGAGCCGTGCCCTGCGACGGAAGCGCCCGCGTAGCTCCACTGCGGGCCAAGGTTTGCGACCAGCCATGGACCGGCCACGATGCCCGCCGTCAGCGCCACCAACGCGGCCATAGCTGGTCGATTAAACACCCGCTGACGCACCGCCCATGCCACGGGCAGCACAGCCGCGAAAACGAAGGTCTGCTTGGTCAGCAAGCCAAAGCCCAACACCAATCCAAGCTGAACGCTACGACTCCCCGACGGGTAATCCGCCCACCGCAACGCACTCAATACGGCCAATGCCGTCACGGCCATCAAAGCGCCCTCGGGCATGAAGTGACGAACAAGCCCGTTGCAGAGCGGGACGGTCAGGACAAGCGCCGTGACCCATGCATCGACACCAGCGGCCCGCTCACCGCGGTGCAGACGTGCAGCAATTCGTCCGGTCGCAAGGGCCGCAACGGGCAGCGAAATCAGCGCGATGGCGCGCACAACCGACTCGGCAGGATCGCCCACTCCGGTGGCCCACCACCAAGTTCCGACCGTCGCGGCAAACGCCTGCGGATACTCACCCATGGGACCCACCCACAGACGCTCGATAAACCCAAGCACATTGCCGTCGGCCAAATCGGCCCGAAACAACTCCGCGGCTCCGACATGGCCTTCTTCATCGCCATCGCGCAGCAGACGATCGAAGCGCAGCCACACGACGGACAATGCCATCCATACTGCAACGGCACCGCGCTTCCACACGCGTGACGGGTCAGGGATTGAGGGCTGCATCCAGCGACTCCACCATGTCTTCGATGGGTTGAAGCCCAACGTCTCCGCCCACGAGGAATATCGCGGTCCCCACCATCGTAAGCATTGGCAGCCCGAAGCGAATGGCGGGATGCCGAGCAGCGTCTGCGGCTGCCACCACCATCGCACCCGTCAGCCCCACCAGCGGCAAGAAATAGTGCGTCGGGTGATGATCGATGGTGGCCAACATCAGGCTGTATGCGCCCGCACCGGCCACAAGCCATCGCAACGCGCTCCGCGTCGCCCCAGCCGTGGTGCCCAGCGCAGCCCCCAGCGCAACCAGCAGACCGCCGCCCGTGTACGCCGTCCACAGCGCATAAAAACCGGGCACTCGAGGGCCGAGCTTCGTCGCACGGTAATCGCCATGCCAGTGCTCGGGAAAGGTCTCAAAGTACAAGATGAACAGCAGGTCGTTCAGCACACCGCTCGCCACCCCAAGCGCCGCGACCAGTCCACCCACTGCAATCCATACCCATGTGCGTTTGAAGGCTTCCCACTGCATGCCGCCCACGATCTTGCCGTGCAGGAGCAGAAAGATGGTCGCCACCACTACGCCGGGCCACCGGCTGAGCCCGGCGGCGATGGTGAGCGCCACTATCCAGCCGGTGCGGCGTTCAGCAATGGCGGTTGCCACCGCAAGCAAGGCCGCCGCATAGAGGCTGTCGGGAAAGTTGAAGGAGCCCGGCTCGACCATGAGCAGTCCGTGCGAGAGCAACAGGGTTGCGGGCACGGCGAAGGCGACAGGCGGAGCATTGGGCGCAACCGCACCGGCGAGGCGTACCGCCGAGCCGCCGACCAGCATGAGCGTGAGCAAAAACAGCACCCCGGCCGCCGGCATGTCGTTGCCGAGCATCAGGATGGCTGTCGAGAGTTGCGGGCTCCACGCCGGCGGTTGGTTTAGGGTTGCCCACCGATCCTCGAGCATCTCTTGGGCCCAGACTTGGTTCTCAACTTGGTTGAGCAGCTGGTAGTAGTGAACAAAGCGCAGCGAACCCTCTGCATGCGCCGCCCATACCGACTCAGAACCGGGCAACACAAACAATTCGGTTCCGGTGGCCGCAACCGTGATTTCGGAGTCTTTTTCCGCCTGTATGGGAACCCGAAGACCCACGGTGCCGTGATCGAGGTACCGTCGAACCGCCCCTTCGTCGCGGACTTCCACCACCGACTGTTCCACCGTGATCGACTGCGAGCCCACCCGCAGCGTTGAGCCCACAGGTCCCTGCATGGCGATGGCGAGTTCGCCGGTCGCGGCATCCAGCGCCTTCAGGACGACTGGGGCTCCGCTTAGGCCCATGCGGTAGGCTCCGGCATCCGAGCCCGAGATGGGTGTGACGGCCCCTGAAACAGGCTGCGGCGCAACGCCATCGAACGCCATCGAATCTGCTCCGCTGAGGTACCAATAGCCGTCCAAGGGGCGCGTGAGGTCAACGGCTTTCCAGCCCGCCAATGCGCACACTGCCAAGGCGACCAGACCAACTCCAAGCCGCTCGTTGCGCCCCATCGGAATCACGGAGTCCACCGTTCGTGCCAAAACCCACCCTGCGATGGCCCACACCACAGCGAGCCCACACAGGACGCTCAGTTGCGCGCCTTCTGCAATTCCAAGCTCGCGCACCACAGCCACGTTTAGCCAGTTGATGGCAAGAGACACCCACGCTGCATGAAGCCCCAGTTCGAGCAGGGTCGTCGACCGACCGCGGGCAAACCGAGCGGCAAAGCCCGACCCGGGGACCGTGAACACCACGGCCAGACCGAGCAAACCGAGCCACCAACTGGCATCCATTACGCTGCATCCTCGAGATGGGTTCGCGTCCACTCCACGGCATCGCGAACCGTGTCTTGAATTGCAGGTTGGTGTACCTCACCCCACGCCGCACGAGCACGGCTATGGTCACCCACAAGCGAGGCCACCTCGCCGGGTCGCTGCGGTCGTGCCCCGAGGCGGATCAAGGTCCGGTCGCAGTCGGCCGCATCGAAGACCATCTCCACGACCGCGCGAACCGACAACTCAGGACCGCCCCCAATGTTCACGATGCACCCCTGCAGCCCGGGACGGGCGAGCAGGTGCATCAAACCGGTGGCAACAGCATCGACGTGATTCCATTCGCGAATCTGCTCGCCGCTGGTCATCGAGAAGGACGTTCGGGTAAGCGCGGCCCGCGCCGCCGCAGCCACCACACTCGCTGTGTCGCCTGGCCCGATGGCCCGGAAAATTCGGCCCACCGACACATTGGGGTAGGCGAGTGCTTGCTGGGTGGCTTGAAGCTTGAGCTCCCCGTAGGCATCGACGGGTCGCACGGCCCCATCCTCGCGGTGGGGTGACGGCACGGATCCATATTCAGCGCACGTCCCGGCATGAACCATGGGTACGCCAAGGCGGTGCGTGGCTTTAGCCATGGAGATCGTCCCGTCCACGATCCCAGTCTCGAGGATCGACCGGTGTTCAGCATTCGCCCCGGCCATCACCGGTGCTGCGAGGTGGATCACACCCATGGGACGCACGCGTTCCACCACACTCATCGCATCGGCGGGCAGCGCGACTCGATGATGCTCCGCGACGGCGGGCGAAGGGCGCGTCTGTCCGGTGCCGTGCACTTCAGCGCCTTCAGCCGCGAGCCGACGGCAGACTGCGGCGCCGATGAACCCCGACGCACCGGTGACCAGCACCCGTCGCCCGCGCCAAAAATTGGGTGGAACGTCCTTCACAAGGCTACGATACCCGAGTGGAGGGAAGGACCGTGATCACTTGGCTCGTTTTGATCGTTGGTGGGTGCGACTTCAAAGCATCAACTGCGGTCGAAAACGCTGATTCCGGGATGTGGAACGCGGGGCTCGATGGAGCATCAGACGACGACGGTGAGGCCGATGAAAGCGACCCTGTCGATCCGGTCGACCCCGAGGAAACCGACGACGATCGCGATGGCTATTCGGAAGTCAACGGGGACTGCGATGACGACAATCCCGACATTGCCCCCGGAGTGGCCGACATCTGCGACGGGGCAGACAACGACTGCGACGACGAAATCGATGAAGACGCCGAAGGCGACACGTATGAACCCAACGATACTGTCGACTACTTGCTGGGCGAAGTGGACGACACCTTCGAAGTGACTGCATGGTTGGACGACGACACAGACATCGACCGATACCGGTTCATCTACTCCGACTCGTGGGTGGACTTCGACGGACTCACCGTGGCGCTGGTGGGCCTCGACGGCACGATCACCTACAAGATGTCGGTCATCGATGTCATGACCGAAGAAGAACTCTTCAACGCCTTCAACACCGCCGAGGACACCGAACTCGTGTTCGAACTCGAAACGGGGTTTGGCAGCGACTCCGGCCAGTTCAGAGTGGTCGTCTCTTCGCTCGACGGGGGAGCATGCAGCAACCCGTACACGCTCGAGGTCGTGCACTCCGACTGGTGGAAGTAGAGCCCGTCAGGCCCGAAGCAGCGCACCCATGTCGGGCCCATCGGGCACAAATCCTCGGGGGTTGAGTTGCCGGTGGCTCGCGAAGTAGTGGGTCCGTATGTGGTCGAAGTGCACCGTCTCGGCCACGCCCGGCAGGGCATACATTCGGCGCACGAAGGCCCACAGGTGGGGGTATTCGTAGATGTGCTTCTTCGAGGTCTTGAAGTGCACAAAATACACCGGGTCAAAGCGAATCAGGGTTGTAAACAAGGCCACATCGGCGATGGTCAGCGCATCGCCGCAGATGTACTGCTGCCCTTGGAGGGCGGCATCCCACTCGTCCAAGGCCGCGAACAACTCGTCGTGGGCCGCTCGGTAGGCGGCCTCCGTGCGCGCGAAGCCGCAACGGTAGACCCCGTTGTTGATGGGGTTGTAAAACCGGTCCATCGCCGCATCGATGCGCGCTCGAAGTGGTTCAGGGTACAGCACGGCTCCAGTCGTCCCGAGCGGTGCAAAGTCGGTGGCCAGCATCCGGATGATCTCTGCACTTTCGTTGTTCACGAGCGTGTCCGTCTGCTTGTCCCAGAGCATCGGCACCGTCACCCGACCGGTAAAGGTTGGGTCCGCCCGCACATACAGGTCACGCAGAAAGCGTTCGCCGTGAATCGGATCGTCGGAAGGGTAGTCGGCATCATCGGGAGCAAAGACCCACCCGTCATCGAGCATCAACGGGTGCACCGTCGACCATGAGATGGCATCCTCCAACCCAAGCAAGGTCCGAACGATCAGCGTCCGGTGGGCCCACGGGCAGGCGTGAGACACATACAAATGAAAGCGGCCGGCTTCGGCTCGCTCGACGGCGCCGCGAAAGGCGCTCTCCTGACGCTTGAATCCGCCCGACGTGTCGGACTCCCAGTGGTCCTTCGAGACCCATTTTCCGTCAACCAATCGTCCGCCCATGCGCCCTCCCGACCCAACAACACGCCGTTATCTACGAGACTTCCCACGAATCATTGGTGGGCTTCAACCAGCGTACGGAGTCGATCATCATAGTCCGTGTTGGGGTCGTACTCCGCCCCCCAGACCCGGTCGATGCGCTCCATCATGGCCGGGCTGTACAGCAACACACGGTAGGTTGCATTTTGCGAGTGCGTTCCGGTGTGGCTGTACACCTCTTCCTCGTCGACTCGAACCACACCCAGCGCCTTCAGTTGTTCGATCGCGTCGGGAACGGCCTCTTCCACATCCATGCCGAACAGGTCGCTGAACTCGGCGCGTGTAAAGCCGGTTCGCAGGTTGCTGGCCAGATACTTGTGCCGTTCCTCTTCGTCGCTGGACGGCACCGCAGTCCAGCGATGAGGACCTTCGAGTTCGGCATCGAGGGTATCGTCGAAGGACCCCTGCATCTGGGGCTGGTAAAACCAGTTTCCGAAGGCATGGGAACTGGCGGGAAAACCGAGCCCGAGCAGCGATGAGTTCTGCCGTCGCAGGTCGTACTCCTGAATGTTTGCGGCGTCGCGGGTCCGCCGGTGGCCCTGTCCGCTTGCATCGGCGTGTCCACTATCGGCGAGCCGCATCTTGGCCCACTCCACCATCTCATCGCGCAGGCGAAGCTGTTCTTCGTCCATCGACGTGCCGGCTTGCTCCAGTCCCGTCCGCGGCAGCGGCCGGTAGGCATTGATGTGAAGGCTGTCGGGTTCGAGTTCGAGCAAGAATTCAAAGTCAGACTGAAACGAGTCCATCGTCTGCCCGGGGAGCCCCGCCATGAGGTCCGTGTTGATATGCGCGATGCCGTGGGTCCGGCCGCTTGCGATCGCCTCGCGCACATGCCGGTGGGTGTTCCAGCGATGCACATGCTTCTGCACCGCCTCGTCGAGGGTCTGGACCCCGATGGTCAGTCGCGTGACGCGACCCTTGTCGGCCATCAGTCCAATCTTTTGGTCGTTCAGGCTGTCGGGGTTGCCCTCAAAGATAATCTGCGTGCCTTCCGGGACGTCGAACCGGCCGTGGAGCAAGTCGAATAGATTCGACATCGCACCGGCGGGGAGCAGCGAAGGGGTTCCGCCGCCGAAGTACACGCTGGTAAACAGGCGTTCGGCAAACAAGGGTCCGAATAGGTTGAACTGCGCCGCCAATCGGTCAATGTAGCGCGAGAATCGGTCGCGCCCGAACACATCGGTCTTGGCGCAGTAGCAAAACGTGCAGGCCTTGGCGCAAAACGGAATGTGGACGTAGAGCCCCAATTTATCGGGGGCCCGCCCATCACCAATGCGGCTGACGGTATCTTTCCACCCGTCCACAATGGCCTGGGTGTCGATCGGGTCACCCAGCGCCATGGTGTGCGGGTAGAGGTCTGTTGTTACCGTTGCTTTGTAGGCCACGAAGCTGGCGTAGTGCAACTCATCTGCAAGCTCCCGGTGCGCCTTGGCCGCGCGTTCGGCGGCCTCCGGATCCACGGGAATGGCTCGCGGCGAAGACGACCGAACCGGCTGCTCGGCTTCGGGGGGGCGAGCCAACACCAGTTGCCCATGGTCGGCTCGGTCCACCAACTGGACAAACTGACGCAGAAAGGGCTCGACAACCCCCATTCGAACCGCCTCGGACTCCACAGGCTGGATCGAAAACGCCAACGAGGCCGTTCGGGCCCAAGCGCGATCGGCAGATGCCTCTTGCACCAGCACGCGAACCCGATCGTCACCCATGCGAAACTCAACGCGAAGGTCATGCCCCTGCTTCTCTATCGACCAGTCATCCAAACGGGAGTCGTGCCGAGCCAAGGCTCTGCACACCCGAACCACTCGCTGGTCCGCGCTGGTTCCGCTCGCCTGCATCAGGCTTGGCTCGAGGGCTCGGGCCGATGCTGCTCGAGCGCCGTCTTGAGTTCGCTTCGGTTGACCCCGAGCGCATGAAACATCTTCTTCTCCTGCCACTCTTGGAACACCTTGAAGTGGGCATCCGCGGAGTAATGTCCGCTGGTCAGGTAGACAAACGCGCGCAGCGGCGTGCTGACGCTGGCGCTCTGGACCAACTGGTGCGCCTGCCAAAAGAATCCATCGACCTTCCGGTTGTTGCCGTACCAGTAGCGGGCCATGCGAAGCCATGCTTGGTAGTCCTTACGCATGGTCTGTGCGTATCGGCTCATGGCAGTGGTAGACCCCGTGAGCGTCTCCATCACCGCAACAGCCGCATTGGCGCTTCCGCGGATGGCAAAGTCCACCCCCCCCGCCAAGATTGGGTCCACAAAGCACGCAGCGTCCCCGATCAACACATGACCGGGTCCGTGAAACGATCGGGCGCTGTACGACCAGTCCCGAACCGTCTGGAGACCCCGCACCCCATCGACCTCGCAGTACGTGCCATCGTCGATCGGCACAGGCGACCGGGCAAGGAGTTCTCGAAACTCATCTTCTGTGTACGGCCGCCGGTCTTGGGTCACGAGCCCAATGCTGGTGACATCGGCAGAAATGGGAATGAACCACAGCCATCCCTCTGGAATCGCCGCGATCAACTGAGCGTGTCGGCCCAGCGGCGCCGGCAGCCCGCCCGCATCGCGAAAGTAACTGTAGATGGCGATGGACTTGAGGTCTTCTGCGGGGTCAATCAGCCCCAGATGGCGGCCAATCAAACACCGCTGCCCGCTGGCGTCCACCACAAAGGACGCGTCGATCTGCCGTCCGTCGTCCAGAATCACGCCGACGGCCCGATCGTCCTCGAACAGCACCTTGGCGACCCCGGTGTTGGTGTGCGCCTGCACGCCTTTGGCCACAGCGGCGTTGAAGATGATCTCATCGAACCGCGACCGTCGCACTTGCCATGCACGCTCGTAGTCTCTCGCCAGCATTTCTTCTTCCGAGATGGAGTCGACGTCGCGCTCGAGCCGCTCATCAAACAGAATGCTCCACGGTTCATCCGTTTCGCCCCACACGTACACAGCGCCATACTTGAGCGCGAAGTCTTCCGCCGCGATGGCGTCTCGAATCCCGAGGTGTTCCTCGAGAATATCGATGGTGGCCGGCTGCAACGACTCCCCCACGTGGTGCCGAGGATGCGCTCCGCGCTCAAACAGCATGACCGGAATGCCCTCGCTGGCAAGGATGGCGCTAAAGACGCTTCCTGCAGGGCCTCCCCCAATAACGACTACCGGCTTCATGGCCTTACTATACCCCCTCGTGCTCGGTCTTCGTTCGTTTTAGTAACCGATTAAAAGTTCCAAAAGCCAGTCTTCGTCCAGTCCTTCCAGCTCTGATGGAAACGCGACGCGGTCCAAATGTTCCCTTGTGACGTCGAGGGCAGAGAGCAGGCGCAAGTGACGCTCGACACCGCCATTGCCAGTCCACCGCAGTTGTCCGTCAGAAAAGTCGAGGTGCTCTCCAATGCGCTTCGTGGCAAAGGCGTGGGTCTCCGACGGAAGCGCCCCGAAAATTGCCCGCACCAAGCGAAGATCGATGGGCAAGTCCCGGATGAGGCGGTTGTAAATGTGAAACTCAAGCTCTTGGTCAGCGCCGTCACTCATCCAGCCGCGAATTGCATTCGGATCCTCCAAATACTCGTGGGTCTTCGGGTTGGCGTAGTAGCCATGAAACGGAAGCCGGTTGTTGGACGACGGCCCGAGCCCCAACAGAGGACAATGCCTTCGCATCGTGAGGTCCAGTTGGAGATTGTCGTGGTTGGGGAGGTCGCCCCGCGCCTCGGCATCGTCGAGCAACTGTTTCGCGAGCGAATACTGCTCGCGGCGGCCGGTGACCAACTGTTCGACCGCGCGCGCATCCTTGAAATCGAAGCCATAGCCATCGAACGGATTGAACGTATACAGCGAAACTCGCGTTGGGCGAAGCCTGAGGGCCCGCTGAACGGTCTGCTCCACGTTTTCCAGCGCGCTACCGGGGATGCCCACGATGATGTCGAGGTTCAAGTCTTGGAACCGAACGGACTCCAGCAGCTGCAGTTTTGCCTCCATGTTGTAGCCGTGCAGCCGGCTGTTTTGTTCCAGCACGGACGGATCAACGTTCTGCAGGCCAACGCTGAGTCGTGTCAGACCAAACTCTTGGTAGCAGCGCAGCTTCGCCTCGGTCAGGCTCGGCAGGTCCGTCTCCAATCCAAACTCTTCGAGGGCCGTCAAATCAAATGAGGATTGAAGCGCCGTGAAGAGCCGCGTCAGTCGAGCCACGCTCAGCGAACCCGGTGTTCCGCCACCAAAGTACAGGGTTTTGAAACCGTGACCCTTGAACAACGGTCCGAAGGCCTCGATCTCCGTGAGCAACCGGTCCATGAAGTCCGGCACCGTGTGGTCGATCAGGCGTTTCTCGAGGTAGCAGAAGGAGCAGACCTGTGTGCAGTAGGGGACGTGTACATACATGCCCAAGTCGCGCCGAAGCGCGGGCCGAATCTGCGGATCGACGAGCCAGTCCTTCCACAGCTGATACTTGTCGCGATCCATCGATCGGTAAAACATGATCGGCAGCTCGTGATTGAGCTGGGTGTAGGTTTTCGCGATGAGCGCACGACGAACGGGATCGGTCATGGGCTCATCGTAGCGCGGGCTCGGGGCGACACCCAATTCTTTGGGTGCGGGCGGCTCAGCGTGGTCCATCGGCCTCGCCCTCCGAGCGGCGAAACTGCACAAAGCGGAAGTGAGTCTCTCCTGCTTCTAAGCATCGCTGTCTCGCGTCTCCACCGGACAAAGACTTGGCGTAGTCCGACCACCGGCAGAGCCAGCCCCACAACGGACGCGTCCACCGAAGCAGCCGATCCCGGGGGCGACCGAGCCGAATCCATGGAGTGAGGTCTTGATTGCCCACCATCTCAAATCCATGCCTCGCAGCGATGCGCTCCACCTCACAGAGCGGACGTACGCCTGGCACCAGCCAGTGCGCTCGGTAGGTCCGAAGCCATCGCGATGGAACCGCCTCGCTTGCGGCGAAGTCGTCCATAATCATCAGCGCACCACCGGGTTCGAGGAGCCGAGAGGCGGACCTAAAAAATGCTTCAACATCATCGGAGTGGGCCATGGCTTCGATGCTAAATGCAACAGAACTGCTATCGATGACCGCATGGGCCTGATGGAAGTCCGCCTGTTGAATCCGGACTCGCCCCGACTGGATGTGCGCCGTCAATCGCGGCGGTGGTGTGCCTAAGGTCAGGCCCTCGAGCACGACGTCTGCATCCAACCGTTCAGCCATATGGTGAAGAGCTGCGCCCATGCCGCACCCAAGGTCAACCACTCGGCGCACCCGCCCGGGATGGTCTTCAATCGCATCTGCAATGAGCGCGTGGGCAACAGCGAGGGCGGCCTCAACTGTTTCGGTCCCCGCTGGCCACAGCGCAATGTGAATCGCAGGGTAGGCGTCGTTCTCGCCAAAACGAAGGAACTTTTGGGTGTTCCGCACGTAATAGCGCGTGACACGATTCACATGATGCGAGGAGTCTGAAGTAGCCACACATTGCCGCTAACCGGGCGGAATTCAATCGCCCACGGTCGCCCTGTTGGTCGTCGGAATGAACTCATCTCGGTCGCTGAAGACTAGGGTTTGTTCGGGCCACCGCATCGCTGCCAAGCCCCCATCAAACCCATCGTGCGTTCCCCGGGCACGCTCGGCGAATCGACGCCCCACGCTGTAGTCCACACAGAACACATTTCGACGCGGGCCAGTCCAGTCCGTGTATTGCTCGGTCGACCACGAGTCGGGTTTGCCCGCCGACCACGTCCCGATTCGCCGCCGCCAATAATGCCCAACGACCACCGCTGGCTGCTCATCGTAGTGATTCCACCAATCGAACCGCTGCACAAACCGCCACTTGCCCCCAACAAAGAAAATTGATTCGAAGGGCACCCGAACCTCTCGACCGCTGGTGATGACCTTTACTGGATGCTTGGATTGCCGCTCGCCCGCCGCCACCGCGTGGGCATTGAGGTCCCGCGTTGGACGCACGTCGAGCCGAAGCAGATTGGCAAACTCATCTCGTTCAGCCCGTTCTTGTTGCCGGATTCCTCGCGCATCCAAGTCGCGGTTGATCTCATCGTCCCACCGATTCGTCAGCGAGACAATGTCGACTTGCTCCGGGAGGCGAGCGACCGAGGGTCCGTGCCAGCAAGCGTGCACGACTCGCAGGTCGGGCCGCTGCAGCACCAATGGCAGCGTCTTGAAAAACGCAATGTATCGCTCTCGCTGCTGCGAAGTGGCCAGCACCGACTCAAAACATTCTGTGTGGACAGCGCCGTCCACGATGTACTGATGATGGTCGGAGTCATCGCCCCACAACCATCCATTGCCCTCTTTTCTCGACCCAAGAAGAGTGTTCAACTCATGGTTCCCGAGGACACACTGCGCCACCCCAGCATCGATCAGTGCCATCACCATCTCGACCACTTCGGGGCTGTTCGGACCGCGGTCCACGAGATCGCCGACAAACGCAATCGGTCGCCCCGCCGTTCGCCGATCTGGATCGCAACCGAGCCGTGAGAGCAGCGACCGGAGCGCATCGGCCTCCCCATGGACATCACCGATAATGTCAATCGGGCCGCTTGGGAGGGTCTGAGAGAGACGTGCCATCCCGGGCTCTACGGCGAGGTTCGGTCGGAGCCGCCATTGTCCACCGGAGCCGCCGATCCGTCACCCACCATCTGGGGGGCGCGGTCAAGGTTGATCTCCAGCCCCGAATGGTCTTCATTGCCCATCAGCGCTCCCCCCTCGTGCAGCACGGCAAACCGCTCGCCCATCCCGGGCGTCCCGTCCCCGTTGGAGTCTTCATGCACCTCGATGACCACTGGGTAACCGTGCCACGGGAACGCGATCTCAAAGGGGCCGGGTCGGGCCACAACAATCGGCGGAAACCGCACGTCTGCTCCGTGCCCACCCACACCGCAGGCTGGCGCTTGCGGCGTCCCACCGTTGGACTGGTCACTGGTGGCCGTGGGTGACGGACGAACAAAGGCTCCCACCTTCACGATGAACGGTCCCGAGCACCCATTGCACACCACCTCACCCGAGAACACCGTGTGGTGCCCTGCACGGATCTTTTTCTGGAGTGCGTCGGCTTGCGAAGGCGTAATGGAACTGGTCCCGCCCGGTTGATCCGAGACCACCGTCTGTCCCATTCGAGCCTCGAGGGGGACATCGGTGCTCACCGGTGAATACTGGACGGCAGACGTCGCCGATGGCGAGGATTGCTCTTCTACGGGCTGAGGACAGCCAACGATAAACACGATCAATGATGGAAGGAATACTCTCATACGAGGTAGACTACGGCACTGATCACCGAGACGCCAACGTGAATCGACGCCAGTTTTGCACACGGACGCTAATGACGGCTGTTGCCGCGGGCCTGCCCCTGCCTGTATGGGCGAAGTTCAATCCGGCTGAGGCGGCGCTGGGAGGGCGTACGCGAACCTTCGATCCGCACCAACACTACCCAAGCGAGGTCGGGATTCAGGATGTTGAATCAGGGTGCCGTTTTTTCTTTCACCACCATCGCCCTGAGGAGTACGGTCACTTCCACACCTTCGGGCGCGATGAGTATGGGGCGCCCATTCACATCGTGATGATCACCATCAACGCCGCGGGAGTGGCCACCAAGCTGACCACCACCAATCAATGGGTAACAGGCACTCGTTACGTCGATGCGGCGGGCATGTCGACGTTCATCGATCGGTTCAGCCTCAAGCCCGCCAACACCAAACAGCCACAGTTGGCCTCGTTCATACACGAGACGGTGAAGAAGCACCGGACTGCGATTGATCGGCTCTACCGTGAGCGCGATGCATGGCTTGCCGAACAAAAGCGACTGGGGAACCCTTCCCCGTTCACGGATAAGCGCCATGAGGAACTCAGTTCATATTCCTTGGTGTCCACATGATTGGGTGGTTCTTGCTGGCGTTGTTGAGTTGCGAAACGACCCCGGTTGAGGCTCCGATTGCCGCTCAAGCCAAGGTGTACCGAACCGCCTCATCGACGGTTCAGACCGGCCCCTTCTCAAACCGGCTGGAAGACGCAACGAGCCCCTATTTGCTGATGCATGCCGACGACCCGATCAACTGGTACCCGTGGGGAGACGAAGCCTTCGCTGAGGCAACACGTCGGAACGTGCCGGTGTTTCTTTCGATTGGCTACTACGCGTGTCACTGGTGCCACGTGATGCACCGCGAGAGCTTCAAAGACCCGGCGGCCGCTGCGATTCTCAATGAGAACTTCGTGGCCATCAAGGTGGACCGCGAGGAGCGACCAGACATCGACGCGTTGTACATGGATGCCGTCCACGTCTTGAACCGAAACAACGGCGGCTGGCCCGCAAGCATCTGGTTGACCCCCGACCGAAAACCGTTCTTCGCCGGGACCTACTTCCCGCCCGAAGATCGCCAAGGTCGACCCGGATTTTCAAGCCTGCTCAACCGGATTTCGCAAGACTGGAATACCAAACCCGGTGACATTGCGACCTTCGCAGAACAAACCAAAGAACGCATCCTAAAGCGGGCCCGTGGCGGAAGCGCCGGAACAGTGCCGCCCGACATCGGCGAACGGGCGGTGAACCGCCTTGGCGTATCGTGGAACCCAGACACACGAGGATTTGGAACGCGCCGGCAATTCCCAACCAGCCCGAGTCTTCAGTTCTTGTTGTGGCACCATGCCGCTCACCCGAACTCCAGTCCCCCCGACATCGCACTGCAGCAACTCACAGCGATGGACGAAGGCGGTATTCATGACCACCTCGGTGGCGGGTTCCACCGCTACACCGTAGACCCCGCATGGTCCGTTCCCCATTTTGAAAAGATGCTGTACGACAACGCTCAGTTGTTGGCGGTGTATGCCGAGGCCAGCGTGATCGCTCAGCGACCCCGCTTCGCCTCCGTTGCTGAAGGCATCGGTGACTACCTTCTCCGTCAGATGCAGCATACCGACGGTGGATTTTATTCGGCAGAATCCGCCGACTCGGACGGCGAAGAAGGGTCCTTCTACGTCTGGACCCCCGCCCAAGTCGCAGCGGTAGGACCCACCGCCGATGCCTTCATCGAGGCTTATGGAGTCACCGAACAGGGCAACTTTGAGGGCAATCGAACGGTGTTGAATCGCAAACCCGGCGTTGACCCCGACGCGGAACCGTACCGCAGCACACGCCTCAAACTGATGAACCTACGATCCAATCGGACCGCTCCGCCGACGGACAAAAAACGAGTCGTTGCTTGGAATGGCATGGCAATTGGAGCCTTCGCACGCGCCGGACGGATTCTTGACCGGCCCGACTTTATCGAAGCGGCGCAACGGGCTGCAGACCAAATCCTGAAGGTTCAAGCCCCCGATGGTGCGCTCCCCAGAACCTTGGCAGCGGGTTCACCCCTCGGGGTGCTGGAAGACTATGCCTACACTGGGAATGGACTTCTGGACCTGTTCGAGACCGACGCCGACCCCAAGTGGTTGACTGCAGCCAACGCCATCGCACTCGCCATGGTCAAGCGGTTTCAAGACCCGAACACAGGAGTGCTGTACCAGTCCGATGAACGGGTTGAACTGCTGACCAGAAAGGTTGAACTCACCGATAGCGCGGAACCTTCTGGACCGGGCCGAGCGCTGCGACTGCTCGCACGCTTGCACGCTTTGGGCTCGCCCGGCATCGAACGGGGGTGGATCGACCGACCGCTCGAGCGCGCCGCGTGGATGCTCGATCGGGCACCCAACAGTGCACCGAGCCTCGCTCACGTTGCCGACCGCATGGCAAGGGTGTCAACTGAGATCATCCTCGTCACGGACACCCGCGATAATCCTGCCTTTCTCGAGTTTCGCTCGGCCTACCACGAGCAAGTCCGCCCGCATACCGCCTTTGCAGTGATCATTGGTCAAGACGCTGAACCCGGACAACCCTTCCTCGCACTCGTTGGAAAAGAGCCCGGGGCGAACGGTTTTCAGGCATATGTCTGCCGCAATGGCGCCTGCAAACAACCCACCACCGACCTGAATGCCTTCAAATCAAGCTTGAACGGCTCGTGACCTGCGGTATGCTGGCGTGGGGAGGGACATGCCATGGCTACTACCGCACAACTGACCGAGGATTATCACCTCTCGTTATCGATCGGAAAGGCCCTTTGGGACGACCTTGTCGGGGCCGCTCTGCCCTTAAAGGTGCGTGATGGCACGTTCGACTTGGGCAAGATTGTCATCAGTGGCGTGAAGCAAATCGGCGTTCGCCAGCGGGTCCGTGGGCTGTTGGAAGACCGCAAACCGCCCGAGCCCTTGGTCCGCGCAAAAGATCGCGCCGCCCAGTTTTGGACCGACAACCGCGAAGAGATTTACCAAGTGGTCAATGAGATGTTTCGCGTTGAGGGCGACTGGATGGTCGAGATCGACGACAAGGGCACGGAGTTTCACTACGCGCCGCAAAAGATCGGCATCGATGCACACGTGAAGGCCACCATCAATGGAACTGCGTACCTCGTGCGTGATTCGGTCGAGATCCCATTCACCATCGAGAAACGACTCGGCGCCGCCGCCCACATGGGCAATATTCGCTACGACAAAGACATGCGCGCGGTGGTGGGCGATGTTCAAGACCCCTTTTTGGACCTCGGCGATGGCGTAGTGTTGCAAGCCCTCTCTCAGGCTGCCGCTACCCTGCTCACCCAGCATGCAGAAAAGTTCAATCGGACCCCACTCATCAAGAAAGCCCAACTCGAAGAGATGGTCGCACCAGCGGGCGGTCCCCTGAAGCTTAAAATGGGCATCGATGACGTGCGGATCGAGGTGAGCGAGAACGACCTGCAGTTGAAGGTTCGCTTCGCATTCGAGCAGCCACAACTCACGGGCGAATAAGACGGTTCAACGCAAACGCGCCGCGAATCCACACGAGACTCGCGGCGCGGTTTGGAGTGCGACCGAAGCTTAGTTCAGTTCGGTGGCGCGGAAGAAGTAATCAATCTCGACTGCTGCGGTCTCGGGAGCATCCGAACCGTGTACGGCGTTTTCACCGATGCTGTCGGCATACAACTTGCGAAGGGTGCCTTCGGCAGCCTCAGCAGGGTTGGTGGCACCCATGATCTCGCGGTTGCGAAGGATGGCGTTGTCGCCTTCGAGCACCATGACCACCGCAGGGCCGGAGGACATAAAGTCGGTCAACTCGCCGAAGAAGGGTCGCTCCGCGTGCACAGCGTAAAACCCCTCGGCTTCGCGCTTGGACAGATGAACCTTGCGCATGGCGGCGATGCGAAGACCTTCTTCTTCGAACCGGGCAACAATCTTGCCGATGAGGTTCTTCTTAACGGCGTCGGGCTTGATGATGGAGAGGGTACGCTGCATGGTGTGCTCCTAATGGAAGATTTGGCGCGCGGTCTAACGAGACTTTGGCCTGCCCGCCACGCTCAATCGACTGCAGTTCACACAAGCGTCAACCGGTCTACTTCCACGGGCCCCGCGTGGTGCAACGGTAAAAGGCAGCTTTGCAGTTGATCACCGCGGACTCGCCCGCATCGATCACCAAGGTTCCCTGCGGTTTCGGGGCGTCACCGGGCCGGAATTCGACCATGATGGAGTAGGTGCCGGGCGGGACACGGCCCGACGTGATGGCCGCACCGTCCCGAAGCAGGCTGACACCATGCGCATCGCCCGTCACACGCACAACCGCCGTGGCCGGTGAAGGCGGTGGCGCAGGCTCGGGTTCACGCGTTGACTCTGCAGCTTCTGGTGCTTCGATGGGTTCTTCGGCCGACTCCGCTGGTGCGTTCGGTGAGGGCTCGGGGACACCGGCCGGGTCAGCGTCGTTGTCCGGTTCCGGTCTCTCGCTGACCGGAGGCTCGCTGGGAAGAGGTGCCGGCACGGGGTCGGGCTCGGCGATGGGTTCCGGTGCAGACGATGCGGCCGGCTCAGGAGGCCGGGGTGGGGGTGCGGGTTCTGCAGTCGCTTCTGCGGGCTCGGAGGCCGCCGGTTCCGGGGTTGGATTCGCGGGTGCATCAACGCTCGCGGGCAGCGGTGGAGCATCGAGCCCTTCGTCGGACAGCTCGAGAACACCAAACACAGCTGCGGCCAATGCAAGACCGAGAATCCCCACCCGCTTCAGCCACGGTGACCCTCCGCGAGCGGCATTCAACCACTCTTTGTCCAGCTCGTCTTGCACCTTCACATCGAGGCCCAGCATCCGGTCCCATCGGTCCGCTCCAGCATCCACCTCTAGCGCATCCCGTGCTCTCCCCGCTTCTTCCGTGGGCTCGTCTACCGTATCGGGGTCATCGCTGCATTCGGTGTCGAGGTCTTCCCCTCCGGTCACCGCCAGCGGCCCTTCGGAGGACCGTGCGGAGGGCGGGGGCAAAGCGCCAAGGGTGGGCGGTTCTTGCGGCCCCTGTTTCGACGGCACTGGGTCGTCATCCGCGTCGAACGATGCGATTTCAGTGGGCTCATGCACATTGGTCTCAAGCCGATCCAACGGAAAGCCGTCGTCTGCAGGTTCGGCAGCCCTCGACTCGGCCTCAGCGTCGTCTCCTTCCGACTTCGAGGCCTCCTCGGACGGTGTTGATTCAGATCATTCGGGTTCGGGGAGGCTGGACTTTGAGCCCTCCTCATCAGGCTTCTCAGGACGAACCAGATTCGGTTCCGTGAACGGCGTGCTGGTTGCACGCTTGACTGGCGGACTGCCTGAACGTTCATCGACCATCTCGGTGTTGTCTGTTGCCGACAACACGTGTTCACCCAACCATTGCGCCCAGCCCGCGTCGTCAATGGCCTCCGCAGTCAAAATGGTTCGAAGCTCCGACAAATACGGTCGCAGGTCCGCACGAAAGCCCAAACAATCTCGTACAACGCCCACCAACTCCGGCGACGCACCGGCACCGGACATCACATGAGCCGCCCCCTCGATAACGGTGGCCTGCCCCGCCCCATGCTGGGAAGCGCGCTTCGGCCAACGACCGGACACAATCCGGGTGATGATGGATCCGAGCGAATACACATCCACTGCCGAGGTCACGAGCCCATTGAGTCCCTCGGGGGGCGCGTACCGATGCACCGACCGATCTTCTCGATACAGCGCATTGTTCACACCCACATCGCCACCCTTGCGCATACCGAGTCCCAGCACACGTACCGAACCGTCAGCGGTCACGATGATTCGCGTGGGGCACAGGTGGCCGTGAAGCAAATTGTGGGACGCGGCCGCTTCCAAAAGGTCGACAATACCCAGAGCCAGACGCGCGGCAACCGACCCCGGCACAGCCTTTCGTTTCGCTATCCGTTCTAAATTTTTTCCATCGACATACTGCATTACGACGCCAGCACGCCCACTTACATCAAAGATGCCCTCGGTCTGCACATGGCCCGGGTGAGCAACCACGCGGGCCGCTTGAATTCGAGCCTGCATGCGTTCGATGACTTCATCAAGGCCTTCAAGATCAGGATGCAGCAGCGCGACAGCGCGGCTGACATTGCCATGGCTCAGGTCGACCGCCGCAAACACGGTGGCCAAATCCCCAGAGTCAAGGGGTCGAACCAATCGAAGTTCGCGGGCGTCCAGAACCACCTAAAACGTCCCACCAACCACAAAGGCTGCAGTCCCAGTGGTGAGGGCCACGCTCGCTGAAATGGCGCTGACGAACACCATGGAGTTGGTCTTCTTGCGCAGGTCAGCGAGGTCTGCACGGGCCGTGTTTTCGTCATTGAACTCGGCTTCGTGGCCCATGGCGGCAACGTAGGTAATGCCCGCAACCGCTGTAGACAGGGCTGCGGTGGCTGCGAGCGGGAGGTTCACATTCAGGGGCTGCCGACTCCGTTTGACGGTCACTACATCCGTTGGGACACGGCGGGCTGTCTTCTCGGTCTGGAGCCCTCTGCCCGTGGAATACGCAGGAGCCTCAACACCGATCCCCACTACTGCTGACGCCGCTATCGATGCATCGCTACGCTGATGTTGAAACAAAAACGGACGATCAACCGGCATCTCGTTGGCCACACGTCCATCGATTCGAATCACGCCATCTGCAGCTTTGCGGATGGGCTTTCCGGGCGGTGAAATCGTGCCTTGGGCAACCTCAAAGTCG
>DEBL01000128.1 GCA_002348535.1 Deltaproteobacteria bacterium UBA2957
TTGCGTTCCGCGTCGATCTCAACGATTTCGACTTCGACCGTCTGGCCCACTTTCACAACAGACCGGGGATGGTCAACGCGGTGGTCCGCTAGTTGGGACACATGCACCAGTCCTTCCAACCCTTCGGCGAGTGAAACGAACGCACCAAAATCGGTGACGCGCGAAACGGTGCCGCTGTATTTTTCGCCCTCCACAAAGTCGGTGCCTACGGATGCCCAAGGGCCGGCAGCGGGGTCTTTGAGCGAAAGACTGATCCGTTCTTTGGCGCGGTCCATTGTCTTGACACGAACCACTATTTTTTCACCCTTGGCGGGCATTTCGACGTCATTTCCATGGCCGAGTTCGCTCTTGTGCAACAGCCCCTCGACGCCACCGAGATCAATGAACACGCCAAAGTCGGAGGCGTTCACGACCGTTCCTTCCTTGATGTCGCCCTCCTTGAGTGTGTCCCACGCTGTGGCAGCATCTTCCGCGGCTTCCACTTCTTCAAATGCTTTGGCGCTGACCACCAAGTCGCGCTCTTTGCATTCGGTGATGAGCAAGAGCAGGGTCTGACCGACATACGAATCCGGGTCGGGGTCGGGTCGCCGCGCGATTTGGGAGGCTGGGCAAAAGGCTTGAACTCCAGCGACGTCAACCGTGAATCCACCCGGGTTCCGTCCGGTGACTCGGCCCTCGACTGGCACCCGTTTGCGGAACGCTTCCTCGAGTGCTTCCCGTGATCCTCCCACAGACTGCTTTTCTGCCAACTGAATGCCACGCGCGTTGATGCTGACGACAAATGCAGTGATGGAGTCGCCCTCCGACACCGTGTCGGAGTTCGCCATTCCGAGGCGAGGCATCATGCCTTCTGATTTGGCCCCGATGTTTACGTACACCGTATCGGAGGTCACCGAGGCGACCACGCCGCTGACCTGTTGGCCCGGATCAGGATCGTGAGGAACGGCTGCACTCATCAGGTTGGCCATCGCATCGGGCCCCAACGCCTTCGCCTCTGCTTCCAGTGCGGCTGCATCAATTCGCGGACCTTCTTTCTTTACTTTCTTCGGGGGGGGCGGAGGCGCAGGCGTTGCGTCGGACGATTCCGAGGGTTCAGTCGCTTGCACAGCGACGGGATCGGGCTGCTTTTTTTCACCCTTTTTTCGACGAATAGTACGAATGCGATCGGCCATAGTTCACCTCGTGGACTCCACCCCTATTCCGGTCCGGGTTAGGAGGCAGCCCCAGTTCGTGGAGGTGTTGATGTTGGTCTTGACTCACAAAGAAGGCGAAGTGTTGGAGATCGGTTCGGACATTCGCATTCATGTCAAGCGAATCAAGGGCAACTGGGTCCGGCTCTGCATAGAGGCTCCGCGTGAAGTTCCGTTGCGTCGGCTGTCGGTTGCTGAGGCCGCCGCGCAAAACGTTTCGATAGATGACGGACGAGATGACTGAATCGGATTCCCGTTTGGACCCGTATGACTACCGGTTGCCGGATTCTGCTATTGCCCGATTCCCGCCGCCGGAGCGTGACGGTGGCCGCCTATTGTACAGCACCAATGGGGAGTGGAAGGCCGGACACATCTCGGGGATGGCCGATCATTTTGAGTCTGGAGATGTCCTCATTGTCAACGACACGCGAGTGGTGCCGGCGCGCCTGTTTGGCCGACGCGAGACAGGTGGTGCGGTTGAACTGCTGGTGCTCGAATCCGAAGCGGACCGGGCGACGGCAATGGTGCGACCCAGCAAAAAAATCAAGGTGGACGAGCAGATTGTGTTGCTGGACCGCACCGGAGCCGAGTCGAACCAATGGGTCCGCGTGGGGGCAGCGGTCGGAGAAGGTGCCCGCACGGTTGCGGGCTCAAAACCCGTTTCTGACCTCATGGAGGCCTTCGGAGTCGTTCCGCTGCCGCCGTATTTTGGCCGCGATGCAGGGCCGGACGATGCCGTTCGGTACCAGACGGTTTTCGCTGAGCGGCCGGGTGCTGTCGCTGCACCGACTGCAAGCTTGCACCTGACGGAAGGCATTCTTGAACAACTGAAGCGGCGCGGAGTGGAGGTGCATCGACTGACCCTCCACGTGGGAGCGGGGACGTTCCGAAACTTGCGCCCAGAGGATTTGGACCGCGGAAGACTGCACAAAGAGCGCTACTCAATACCCCACCGAACCGCGGCAGCCGTCAACAGGGCCATGGAGTCTGGGCGTCGCATCACGGCGGTGGGAACCACAGTGACGCGCGCGCTCGAGTCAGCATGGCATGACGGAAACGTGGTTGTTGGAGAGGGCGAGACCGATCTCTTTATCCGACCGGGCTACCACTTTCGTGTCATCAATCGGATCATGACCAACTTTCATCTTCCGCGGTCATCGCTCCTGATGTTGGTCTGCGCGGCAGCGGGTCGAGACCACGTGCTTGCGGGTTACGGGGTGGCCGTCCAGCAAGGATTTCGGTTCTACAGCTATGGGGACGCCATGCTGCTGCATGTATCGAGAGGGTCCGATGAGTAAAGTGCTCCCGTTTCGTGTTGAAGCCACCTGCGGGTCGGCTCGCACTGGCGTCTTGAATACACCTCACGGTCCTGTCCAAACCCCGGCGTTTATGCCGGTGGGAACCAAGGGCACGGTAAAGGGTCTGATTCCAGAAGAACTCAGGTCGGTCGGCGTGGAAATGGTGCTGTGCAACGCGTACCACTTGTGGGTACGCCCCGGTCATGAACGTGTAC
The DNA here is from genome assembly GCA_002348535.1 of Deltaproteobacteria bacterium UBA2957. Taxonomy (GTDB): domain Bacteria; phylum Myxococcota_A; class UBA796; order UBA796; family UBA796; genus UBA796. The sequence continues at coordinate 2,704 of DEBL01000128.1, forward strand.
AAGAGCTGGGTGGCCTGCACACCATGATGAACTGGTCGGGACCCATCCTCACGGACTCTGGTGGGTACCAAGTCTTTTCACTTCGGCACCTGGCCAAGGTCTCTGAGCACGGGGTCAAGTTTCGATCGCCCCATGATGGGCAGTACCGTACGTTGACTCCGGAACTATCCATCGAGGTCCAGGAAGCGCTGGGGGTGGATGTGGCCATGGCCTTCGATGAATGCATTGAGTGGCCTGCGGAACGCGATCGCGTCGCGCGGTCGACTGAGCGGACCACCCGATGGCTGAAACGCTGTCTCGCAGCACGGCGCCAGCCCGATCGGACGGCGCTCCTGGGAATCGTGCAGGGCGGATTTTACGAAGACCTCCGCATCGCGCATGCCCACGAGATCGTTGACCTTGATCTTGACGGATACGCGATCGGTGGACTGAGTGTGGGTGAACCGACGGATCAACTGTTGGGCATGGTGGAAGCATCCACCCCGCACCTGCCCGACAACAAGGTTCGATACCTGATGGGGGTGGGGTATCCGGTAAATTTGGTGGATGCGGTGGCAAGGGGTGTGGATATTTTCGACTGCGTGATCCCCACCCGCAGCGGCCGATTTGGCTATGCGTTTACGTCGCAGGGAAAGATTTCCATCAAGCACGCGCGGTACGGAATGGACCAAGAGCCACTCGATCCGTCCTGTACGTGTTACACGTGCCGGTCTTTCAGCCGGGCATACCTCCGGCACCTTTTTCAATCCAACGAGATTTTAGCCCCAAGACTTCTCTCACTGCACAACGTGGCATTTTATCAATCGCTCATGGCTCGCCTGCGAGCCGCCATTCGATCCGGTCCCGAATCGATGGCTTCCCTTAGAGCGGAGGCACAAATCGCCACTGACCCCATGCCGTAGACAAGTCTGAACGGAGCCGACTATGCCGGAGACATACCAAACGACTGAAGCACACACCACTGACGTGCACTGGCAGGCCGCGCCAGCAGCCCAAAGTCCGCTCGGTGGCTTGCCCTTCATCATCATCATGATCGGCATCTTTTATTTTGTGCTGATCCGGCCTCAACAGAAAGAGCGCAAGGCTCACGATGCCTTGGTCGCGAGTCTTCAGAAGGGTCAGACTGTGGTGACGCGGTCGGGCGTTCATGGGCGAGTTCACGCAGTGAATGACGCCACAATCGATATGGAAGTCGCGGACAAGGTGGTCATCACCATCGACAAGATGTCGGTCCAGCGCAAGGGAGAAGTGTAAATGCCAGGAACATGGTGGACCCGAGTCTTCGTCATCATCGCAACCCTCTCATGGGGTGTGTGGATGTTGACGCCGACGTTTCTCGGGGAGTCGACACAAGCAATGCTCGAAGCACAGGCGGCTGCAGCCAGTTCGGCTGCGGAGTCCAGCGGTACCGAGTCCGAGTCAGAAGTTGTTGAGGGGCCTTGGTGGGCCGGACTTCTCCCCGAGGGCCGCATTAACCTCGGCTTGGACCTTCAGGGTGGGATCGACATGACACTCCAAGTTGAGGTCGATGAAGCCGTGGTGTCTGCGGTGCACCGGGACGTGGGTCCGCTGAAGACCTTGGCTGATGAAGACGGTCTGAAACTGAAGGATGCTCGCCGGAAGCGGGGTGAGCCGATTCTCTTGCTTCAGGGCGGCGAAGGCGTCACGGACATTGACGTGCGGCAGTTCATGGGCAAGCGGTTTGATACGTATGAGTTTCTCGAAAATCGCACGGTTGACGGGGGTAACTATCTCGCCTTCGGCGTGCTCCCAGACCAAGCGAAATACGTTGGCGACCGTGCGGTTGAGCAGGCGCTTGAGACCCTTCGATCGCGGATCGACGAAACGGGAGTCAAGGAGCCTTCGATCGTCTTGAAGGGAGGCAATCGCATCAATGTGCAGTTGCCGGGAATCGAAAACATCGAAGAGGCCGTGGCGGCCATTGGGACCACCGCTGTGCTCGAGTTCATGCTTGTTGATGAGGAAGCCGACGAGGTGGCTCTGGACCGTGGACTCCTTGATGCCGAGGCAAAGCTGACGGCTGACCAGTTTGCCGACGATGGGTACCTGAGCGATTGGCTCGCCAGACAAGGCCGCATTGATTCAAAGTCGAAGGTGATGTTTGAGTACGAAGAGCAAGGAGAGCAGGGCCAAGTCCGAACCCGAGCCGTCGTTGTTCGCGACAGGATCATTCTCACCGGCGACGATGTCAACGATGCAAGCGTCGCGATGAATCAGTACAACGAGCCGTACGTTGCGCTTGAGTTCAAGCCGCGTGGTGGCAAGGTGTTCTGCGACATCACCTCCGAAAATGTGGGCCGCCGCTTCGCGATTGTGCTCGATGACAAAGCGCGCAGTGCACCCGTTATTCGCGAGGCGATTTGTGGGGGCCGCGCCAGCATCGAAATGGGAGTTCAAGACTATCAACAGGGCCTGAAAGAGGCCTCCGTTCTGGCGCTTGTTCTGCGGACAGGAGCCCTGCCAGCTCCGGTGAGCATCGGCGATGTCCGTACCGTTGGTGCCAGCCTTGGTGCCGACGCTATCGCGGCGGGTAAGGTTGCCACCACTGTCGGCGGTATTCTGGTGCTGTTCTTCATGATGGTGTTCTACAAGAAGGCTGGCATCGTAAGCTGCGTTGCCTTGGTGACCAACATCTTGCTGGTCATGTCACTGCTGGCTGCGGCGGGTGCAACACTCACGTTGCCGGGTATTGCCGGTATTGCTCTGACCGTCGGTATGGCGGTGGACTGCAACATCATTGTCTACGAACGGATTCGAGAGGAACTGCGGTTGGGTAAGAATACGCGTGCTGCCGTGGATGCGGGCTTCTCCAACGCGCTTACGGCCGTTCTGGATGCAAACATCACGACCTTTATTGCCGGTGTGGTGCTCTACACCTACGGTACAGGTCCCATCAAGGGCTTCAGCGTGACCCTGATGATTGGCATCATCACCACGCTGTTCACAGGCATCTTTGTCAGCCGGACAATGATGAACTTCGTCACCCGCAAAGCTCAATCGCGCCTGTCCATCTGAGGTTGAAATGTACTTGATTAAACCAGGAACTAAAATTGACTTCGTTGCCGGTCGAAGAATCGCCGCCGTATTTTCGGTGATCATGGTCTCGGCGAGTTTGGTGCTGTTCTTCGTCAAAGGGCCCAACTGGGGCATCGATTTTACGGGCGGTACCGAAGTTCACCTGAAGTTCAATGAATCGGTTCAGATCGGCGAGGTCCGGACCGCGCTGACCCAACTTGATCTCGGCAGCGATGCAGTACAGCAGATCGGCACAGACGAAGAGGGTGAGTACGTCATTCGAATTCAGGACCCTGAGTTTGGAACCGCGGAGACTCGAGCGAATGTGGAATCCGCCCTAAAGAGCTCCTTTGGCGAAGGCTGGATCGACGAAACCGACTTCACGGCTGAAGTTGGGGCTCGATTGACCGTTCGGTACACCGGCGACAAGGTCACCATCGATGACGTGCAAGCGGCCGTCGACGGCATACCCGGGGCCAAAGCGGCACCGGCCTTGGACGACAACGTCGTGTACGTGAACCTGCCAGGATTGGCGTCGCAGATCGGAGGAAAGCTTCGGGGGTCGCTCCCAGACCGTGACTTTAAGGTCTTGCAGGTGGATTCGGTCGGGCCCAAGGTGGGTGGTGAGTTGAGACGCCAAGGCTTCATCGCCATTGTTGCGACCCTCGCACTGATTCTGGTCTACGTCGGCTTCCGCTTCGAGCTGGCATTTGCGCCGGGTGCTGTGTTGGCCTTGTTCCATGACGTCAGCGTTGTGGTGGGCATCTTCACGTTGACAGGTCACGAGTTCAACCTGCCGATGATTGGTGCTTTGTTGACCATCATCGGGTACTCACTCAACGATACCATCGTCATTTATGACCGCATTCGTGAGAATATGTCGCGGTACCGACGGAAGGACACCAAGGCCTTGATCAACACCTCGATCAACGAGACGCTGGGCCGTACGTTGGCGACGTCGATCACCACCGGGTGCGCCATGATGGCATTCCTGACGCTTGGTGGACCGGTCATCGAGACCTTCGCGCTCGCCATCTTGATGGGTGTCATCTTCGGAACCTACTCAACGGTATGGGTCGCGAGCCCGACGATTCTGGTGATGGAAGACCTCCAGCCGGTTCTCTCGAAGATCTTCACTCCAGTTCAAGCGCGCCTCGATGCAGCCGCCGAGGAAGGCCCTGCTTCTGCCACAGAGGAGCGCCGACAAGCCCGAGAATCAGGTCAACCCGAATTGTAGGTTGACCGCGCCCCGGTGATTCGCCTTACAATGGCAATCCGGACCGGGCCGAACGAGGACATGTAATGACAAAATCTGAACTGATGGAAGCCCTCGCGGAGTCCCGCGGCCTTTCCCGCCGGACCGCCGAGGAGGTCGTGAACGTGATTTTCGATGGCATGCGCGACGTCCTGAGGTCCGGTGGTCGAATCGAGATTCGCGGTTTCGGTTCCTTTAAAGTCCGCCAATACAAGGGCCGGACCGGTCGCAACCCGAAGACGGGGGCGGAAATTCTCGTCAAACCCAAAGTGCTTCCCATTTTTAAAGTGAGC
>DEBL01000231.1:0-10814 GCA_002348535.1 Deltaproteobacteria bacterium UBA2957
GAGCTGGTTCAATATCCACTGGACTCCGTCGGGCTCATTGAATTCGATCGGGCGTCCATCGGGTCGAACGACTGCGCGCTCGAACTCTCCGCCGACCCGCCACTCATGACGGGGGCATCCGTAGCTGTGAAAGCGATCGATCAGGTGGGTGCGGTTCAGTCTCATCCAACTTCCTTGCCGAAAGGTCCTTCCTCAAGGCTATGATGGCACCGGAGGTCCAGCATGCGCTTTTTAATTCTCACACTTGCTTCAGCGTGCACCCCACACCTTGTGAGTGAGCGAGAGGCCGTCACTGGGATGACGTGGGAAGCCCCTGACAACTCGTGGGATACCAACGTTCCACCCTCCAACCTTCGCGGTGAAGGCTTTGCGCTTGGGGATGTTCCCAAGGACTTCCGGTTGGTCGATCAGCATGGGTCAGAGGTGAGCTTGTGGCAGTTTTACGGATCCGTAATTCTGCTGGATATCTCCACCATGTGGTGTGCTCCCTGTCAGCGCATCGCTCACCATGTAAACGACACGTGGGAGGACTACCGTGACCAGGGATTCATGTACATCACGGTCCTGCCGGAGGATATCGATGGCGACACGGTGGAGGCCGACGATTTAGATGAGTGGGCAGGATCCTTCGGCATCGAAGCCCCCGTGCTCGCTGACAATGAGGGTTTCGGCTACGAAGTGGAGCCCCAGAAGGTGTGGCCTGTATTGATGCTCATCGACCGAAAGATGAAGGTGGTCGCCGAGCGGATTCCCGCAACAGATGAGGCGGTGCGAATGGCGATAGAGTCCGAGCTTTAGCCGCTACTCGATGCGCAGGATGAGGTGAAACCCGTGAGGGGATTCGACCACCGCCGACCGGCTGCCGGGCTCGAGTTCGAACGCGACCGACTCGAATTCGGGCGACATTTGTCCTTTTTGGAACCACCCGAGGTCGCCTCCCCGCGGTCCGAATGGTCCGTCTGAAAACTCGATTGCAACCTCTCGGAATGGCGTTCCCTTGTCGAGCAATGTTTGGGCCTCAGCGATTCGCGCCTCGGCTTCCGCCCGGCTTCGGTCCGAGCGAGTACGCTTCACGTCGGCCCACTGCACGAGGATGTGAGCGACATGGACCTCGACCACCGGCATGCGCTCAATGATGTGGAAACCGAAGGGGGTCTCAACCAACTCTGAACGCGCCCCAACATCGAGTGCAACTGTCGCCGCTTCGAAGTCTTCGTGCATCACTCCGGTGGTGAACACGCCCAACACACCACCGCGCGACCGTGAACCGTCGTCCGAATGCGCCTTTGCGAGCGCCCCGAAGTCGGCACCGTTGTTTAATTCTTCCAGAATCCGCGCGGCTTCGGCGCGGGCTTCCTCTCGGTCTCGGGAGACCAAATCGCTCGCACCCGCAGCTGCGGTGTGGGCAATCAGAATGTGGCGCGCATTGAACCGCGGTCGGGGTATTTCGTTCACGCTCCGGGTGAGCCGCAACGACGCCAGTTCCGTCGGGTTTTGTTCCGCGCTCTCTTCCGCGTTCTCTTCCACTGCAGCGCTGGCGGGGTCCTGAGCCGGGGCCTCGGAATTGCAAGCGGCCATCAATGCGAGCGAGAATGCGGCGAACATGCCGGAGCATTAACCGGCCAGATTCCACTTGGGGGCACCGATGATTCGATTCTTATGGCTTTCATTGGTCGGGCTCATGGCTGTGCCCTCCAGTTCGTACGCTGCGGAGATTCAGACTTCGCTCGCTGACGAGCGTCAGGCCTTGCCCGATGACATTGACCAATGGATGAAGAGTGTGGTCTTGCTCCTCACGGGCCCAGCGTGGTGCACCGGTGCGGTGATCGATGATGCGGGAACGGTAGCGACCGCCTATCACTGTGTGGCATCCGGACTCAAGGTCGAGGTTCGGACACGAAGCGGCGATCAATATTTTGGACGGATGATCTCTGCAGATCCCGACAACGACATCGCACTGCTGCGAATTCCCGAACTCGCGGGCGCGGTGCCCGCCTTGGCGCTGCGGGACCAAGCCCCTCGTCAAGGAGAGGCCATTTATGGCCTAGGTCACCCGTTTGCCCCCGTCGCCGGTCGCACGCTCGCCATGGAAGGAATGCTGCAGTGGAGCGTCAGCGCCGGAATCGTCAGCAACGTGGGGCCCCGTCTGATTCAAACGGATGCGGCACTGAATCCCGGCAATTCGGGCGGTCCTGCCCTTGACCGCGATGGCCGGGTTGTGGGCATTGCAAGCAGAAAGCTGAGCGGCGACAACGTTGCATTTTTGTCGTCGATTACGAACCTTCACAAGCTTATCGCGGACGGTGCGCGACCTTCGTGGTTCGGTGGCCAGATCAACCTTGGACTCGGCAGCATGTCTCCTGTTGTTGTGGGCGCTTCGCAGTCTCTTGCATTGAGAATCAGTGCCATTGTTCGCGATCGATTTGTGATGGAGGGCAGTTATTCGGTCTCGGGGTCGGTTCGATCGACGGCCATGGAGCGGGGGCAGGCGTGGGCACCCATGGGGGACGTCACCCTCGGAGTGCGCCAACGGATCGGACGGGGGAACTTCTCGACAGCCATCGATGCTGGAGGCGGCCTGATGCAGACCCGAGAGTGGTTCGCATCCTTTAATGGAAGCACAGCGTCGCCGTGGACGATTGTGCCCGCCAGCGAGGAGGTGGCACCGGTTGCCTATGTTCGGGTTGGAATGGGGGGCATTGGCCTGCGCCTCATCAGCCTTCCGAACGGACTGGGGTCGCTCGTCGAGGCGGCCCCCCCCTCCGGCTTCAACGACATCCGACCCGGTGATGGACCGTTGTATGTGGTCTCGATTGATCTCGATGTGCCGGGTGTCGTATCCACCTTCTGAAGGGCTGCATTTAGCCGTATCGAACGCTCACGGGCGCGTGGTCGCTGAGCCCCGCTTTGCGGCTAATCCATGCCTCTTGGGCGCGGCTGGCGATATCGGGTGTGGCGATTTGGTAGTCCAGTCGCCAGCCGCGATCCAGCTCGCGCGCGCGGCCTCGATTGGACCACCAAGAGTAGACTTGGAGGTCTGGATTGAGGTTCCGAAAGACATCGACCCAACCCTGATCCAGCAGGCGATCCATCCACGCCCTCTCATGCGGCAGAAATCCTGAACTCTTCCTGTTGGCCTTGGGGTTGTGGATGTCGATTTCGGTGTGCGCGATGTTGTAATCGCCGCACACGATGGTCGGCATTCCGGACTCGAGAAGTGTCTGGGTCCGGGCCAACCAGTGTTCCAGAAACTGGTCCTTCATCGATTGGCGTGCGTCGCCAGAGCTTCCGGATGGAATGTACAGGCTGATGACCTTGACGGGGCCAATGTTCGGCGCATCGACAACGGCCCAGCAGCACCGCCCCTCGGCATCTGCCCACTCGAGGCCCGTGCCCGTGCCGGTTTCGAGCACGGGAAGCCGACTCCACAGTGCGACTCCGGAGTAGCCCTTCTTTTCCGCTTCGACACGGACGGCAGACCATCCCCGTGGAGGCTTGTGCGCGCGCTCCATTTGATGCTCCTGAATCCGGAGTTCTTGCATGGCGAGCACATCGCAGCCCTCCTTGGGGCGCCACGTGGTGAAGCCCTTGCGTGCTGCTGCGCGAATCCCATTGACATTGAGCGTGGTGACGGTCCAACTCATTCTTCAGCCCCCCCATTGAGCATGCACACGTACTGACCCTCGGCGGCCTGGCCGTGTTCCGTCGTCACGCGAATTGAGGTGCCTTCAACGTCAACAGATTGGCCTTCAGTCAGCCGCTCAATCGGTTCGCCCTCAAGGGTGACATCAAGAATGCCCGCCGTGCATCCGATCCGGTACAGGCGTGGGTTCGTGCCGAGATAAATCGCCTGCCAACGGGCTTCGGGCTGGCCCTCCGCGTCAATGCGGATCCATCCGCTGGTGGAAAGCGTGCTTCCCATCCGGTTTTGGTACTCCGGGCGCTTGATCTGGACATGCGTGAACAGAGGGCGGTCGGTGGCGACCGAAGCGGCGGGCTCTTCGACTGAATCCGGCTCGAGTTCGGCGATCCGCAGCGCGGGTTTTTCCCCTGTAGACGGTGGCTCGGTGTCGGAACGACCTCCCGCTACAACCTCAACGGTCGGTCCACGCGTTTCCGGAGTGGTGGCTCCCTCGCCGAAAATCTGTACGTCGATTCCGATGTCGGATTCTAAAGACTCGAGGGCCGTCTTGACACCCTCGGTCAACGCCGCCCGTGTGGAGGGGTCCGACACGTTGGCTTCATCGAGCGCAGACAGAACTTGGTTGACCACCTCAGACCACAATTCATCATCAGACATGGGTGTACTCCTCGGCGCAGGACTATCATGCTGGTGGAAGAATCGAGTGTTTCAACCATTGTTTGCCACGAATACGCCACACAACCAGACCCGACAGGATGACCAACTCAACGGTGAAACCGAGCCATGCTCCCTGAGCGCCCAGCGCAGCGCCGAAGGCGAAAAGGTACGCAAACGGTACTTTGATCAACCACGCGCAAAGCAGCGATACAACCATGACCCATTTGGTGTCGCCGGCGCCGTTGAGGCTGCCAGAGAGAGCCATGACGATGGCATCAAAGAGTTGAAATGCGGCGGCGACCATTAGAATCTTTATGGCCACCGAGGCGACTGCGGGCTCGGCATCAAATGGCGCGACCAAGAACGCGGGAGCGAACCAAAACACGACGCCCCAGGACACCATGATTGCAACGGCGAGTTTTGTCGCAGACCACGATACGGGCAGGGCGAGCTCGCGTCGACCGGCACCGATAAACTGGCCGACCAACACTCCAGCAGCTTCTCCGATCGCGTGACCCGGCAAGAAGCTCACGGAGCAGACTCGGACGACAATAATGTGGGCAGCCAACTCGATGGGTCCGACGAAGGTGATCATGGAAGAGAACACCACAAAGCTACCCATCGAAAGCGCGTATCGGACGCCGACGGGTGCTCCTGTGGTCCACAACGGTGCGAGCAGGTCGCGGTCGGCGTGCATGGGAACGTGCCCGATGTGGGGTCGGATTTTGATGGCGAGGTAGACCACTTGAATGGCCATCGCAAGCACCGTGGCCGATGCAGCGCCCGTGACGCCGAGAGCGGGGAGTCCGTACAGACCAAAAATGAGCAGGGGATCAACGGCAATGTTGAATGCATTGCCAATCAGAGCCGCCTTCATGGGTGTACGCGTGTCACCGCGACCTTGGAACCACGCCGACATTCCCAGATTGGTCAACACGAGTGGTGCGCCGAGGACCCGAACGCTGAAGAAGTTGTCCGCGAATTCCGCGACGGTGTGGGTTGCGCCGAGCAGCTCAAATAAGGATGGTGGCAGCAGACTCAGGCTCGCCATTGCGAGTCCCAGTGGCAGCGCGACCCAGAGACCTTGCCAACCGAGCCGGGCGGCAACGTTGTCTTGTTGCGATCCGGTGGCTTGCGCAACCAGGATTCGGACCCCGCTCATCAGTCCCGCCCCAAAGCTCTGGGTGAAAAAGACCACCACGGCAGCGAGTCCCACGGCAGCGAGCGGATCCGTTCCGAGCCGTGAAACAAACAGTGTGTCTGCAACGCTCATCAGCGTGTACGACAACATGGACACCATGATGGGCCACGCAAGGGCCAAGACCGCCCGCATTGATGTCTCGCTGTGCGCGGCTGTACCCACTCGGCCCTCCCCAGAGCATGTCGTCCAGCGGTCGCTTCCGCGTTTTAATCGGTGGAGACGCGCTCGTGTCGGGCAGCCAAGTATGCATCAAGGTCCTTGGCCCCTTCTTCCTCGAGTCCGAGTTCGAGTCGGAGCAGCCCCCGGTCTCGCCGCAGGTCGAGGGCGTCTGGGGTCAGAACCAAGAGTCGTTCGACGCAGCGCAAGGCGCCCGTCAGTCCATCTCGCTGCATGAATGATGCTTTGAGGTTGTTGTTGATGCGAACCAAGACTTGACGGTTGGTCACTGGCTTGAGCCACCAACTGAGGGGAGGCAGTCGACCATCCGCTTCGTCAGCGATGCGCTGGTACTTCAGTTTCAGCGCATCCGTGCGCATGACGCGGCCTCGGCAGAAGGGGTCGATGTAGAAGCTTGGTGTTGCATCCGCCGGTGAGACCAAGAAATGATGGGGAAACCCAATCCCGTTGATGGTGAGGCCGCTTCGGCGCGCCACCTCGATGTACAACAGGGAAAGACTGATCGGCAGACCCGTCCGACGCTGCATCACCGAGTCGAGCATCGAGTTCTCGGGATCATCGTAGTGGTCCGTGTTCCCCGCGAAGCCGAGCTCGGTAAACAGGTGATGGTTGATGCGCGCCACCGCCTCGAACACATCGATCTCGTCGGGGAGAAACACGCCCTCGGCGAGGGCGTCGATCCCGTTGAGCAAATCAGCAATGCATTCCGACCCGCGCTCCTCGGCGCACAGCCAAGCGAAGGCTTTGTCGAGCGGGATGTCGTCTCCGTGAGTCCCCACCAGTGAGACCAACTCCGCGCGTGCGACAGCGCGAGCGTCATCGAGTGCAGAATCGGGGGGGAAGGGTGCAAACACGATCGACCTCTTCTATGGTGTAGCCAAGACGGACCGACCGTGCACACAAACCTGTGGAATTGATGATGGCGTGGACCCCCTACAAAGGCAGCAAATATCTTGACTTTCCAGCCGTGGAGGCGTGGTGTCATGAACTCGTGAAGGCGCATTCTGACTGGTTTCAGATCGAAGAGATTGGAACCAGTCGGCACGGAAGATCGATCGAATTGATCACCGTTGGGGACCGCTCCGGGACCCCCGACGCGCGGCCCGCCTTTTGGCTGGATGGGGGAACCCACGCATCGGAATGGACCGGGGTGATGGCCGTGCTCCACACGTTGTCGAACTGGGCGGAGCGGTTGCAGATGGGCGATGAGGAGACGACGGCTCGCTTCAAGCGTCGCACAGCCTACGTGGTTCCCTGCATCAGCCCGGATGGATTCCAGGCGCTCTGCGAGGGTCATCCGTTCCTGCGGTCTTCTCTGCGACCGCCCCCGGCCGGATCGCATCCGGTCGGGCTGCGTCCGGCCGATGTGTCCGGTGACGGCACCATTCGTTGGATGCGTTGGAAGCATCCGGCGGGGTCTTGGGTGTGCGATCCGGAGTCGCCGATGTGGATGCGCCACCGTACGTTTGAGGATGATCCTGCAGATGCCTTCTGTTTCTGTTCCGAGGGCACCTTTGTGCACTGGGATGGATCCCGGTGGTCCGATGCGCCACGGGAATTCGGCTTGGACCTGAACCGCAACTTTCCCGGCAGTTGGACACCGTTTCGCATGTTCGGCATGGATGGCGGGTCTTTTCCGCTCAGCGAGCCGGAGAGCCGGGCGGTGGTCGATGCGGTGGCGGCCCGGCCCAACATTGCAACGGCGCTGACCAACCACACGTATACGGGATGCATCCTCACCCAGCCGTACCGAGATCCGAGTCCGCTTTCCACCCCGGACATCGACCTGTTTGAGTCGCTGGCGCTCAAGGCGGTCGACGGAACGGGCTACCGAGTCATCAAGACGCATCCGGATTTTATGTACGACCCGAAAGTGGACATCGTGGGCGTCTGGTCCGACACACTCTCGACCACCTTCGGTCTTCCGGGGTACACGCTGGAATTGTGGGACCCGTATGGGTTTGCGGGGGTGGAGATCGAGAAGCCGGCTGCGTTCTTCCGCAAGCCCGATCCAGCCATCACCAAGACCCTCATCGAGGCGTTTGCAACGAACCCGGATGCGGTCAGTCCGTGGGTTGAGGTGGACCACCCGCAGCTGGGCCCAGTGGAGATCGGCGGCATCGACTACATGCGCACCGTCAGGAATCCGCCCGAAGCACTGCTTCCAGCCGAGGTCGCCAAAGGCGCACTCATCGCGGACCGCTTGCTGCAGGCGACACCCGATTTGCGTGTTGAGGTGTCGGTGACCCGAGACGGCGAGTTGACGACGGTCGAGGCGGTGCTGGTAAACCATGGATTTCTACCCACAGCGGCAAGCGCGTACGCCGAGGCCCAAGACATGGTGCCGCCCATCCGGGTGGTGTTCGATGCGGACGAGGGGATTGATCTCATCGCCGGTGAACCCATCGAGGTTGCCGGTCATCTCGATGGCTGGGGCAGCATGCAGGTGGGAGCGGCGCGTCACGCGGTGTACCCGGGACTGGGCGGTCGGGGTCCCCGCACTCGCCTTCGCTGGATTGTTCGGGGGGGCGGCACCGTTCGACTGAAGTGGACGGCGCCGCGTGCCGGTTCCGGCCAGTGCGAGGTGACGGTTTAATTGACCTCGGAGGGTGTCTTGGCGACCACCATTTGCTCGAGCTTTGCGGCCGTCACCTGATACGCAACATTGCAGAAATGGCAGATGACCTCAGCTTGCCCATCTTCTTCGAGCATCGCGGTCAACTCCTCGACGGGCAGCGAGGCAATGATGGCCTCGACGCGTTCTTGTCCACACGAGCACCGCCACGCCACGGGTGTGGTCTCGAGGACACGGATGGACTCGCCTTGCAGGGTTCCTGCATCGATGGCTTTCCAGATGTCGTGAATCGACATCTCTCGGACCGGGTCAAAGGCCACCACGAACTCGGCAGAGGCTTCCAATTCGTTCACCTCCGGAGCGGGCAGCCGTTCGATAAAGACGCCTCCTGCACGCTCGATGGCCCCGTCGGCATCGATCGCGACGTCAATGCGGAGGATGTTGTCGACTTGGGCGCTGGCCCCCATGTGCCGATTGAGTGCGCCGGTGATGTTCTCGGCGGTGATCTCCGTAACGCCCCGGTACAGTTCCTTGCCCGGCATCGACTTGATGGCGAGCATCATGCCGTCAATGCCCGTTTTTTCGGAGATGAACACCACCTCCGGCGTAAATCGGGCCCGAATGCCGCCGCTGGCATCAACATCGGCAATGAATGCGCACTGCGGCCGGCTGCACTGCAACTGCATGCTGACCCGCTCTTCGCCTTTTATTTGTCCGGCAAGCACAACACTGGCCACCACGGCCTCGGCCGCAAGGGGTACAGCATCGCGCCGCAGTTTGTGGAGTTGACGGCACTGCTCAGCCACACCGGTCACATCGACGGCAAACAGCCGCGCCAGGCCCTCGCCCAAGATTCCGCGCACCAAATGATCGGCCATTGCTCACTCCTGCCGCGGACCTATCTTCATTGGCCCCGGTTGACACACCGAAGCCGTTCAAACCACGGGTGCGCCTTCGCGTTAGGGCTTCCGGCACCGGAGAGTCCAGTGTCTGTTTCATCCCTATGGGGCCTGAGCCGCTCGTTGATTGTGTACTACGGTCAACCATGGAAGACGGCGCGCATGAAGCGCTTTTATGGACAGTTTATTGGCGATGGCGACCTGTGCTTTGACGTGGGCGCGCATGTCGGAAATCGCACCCGAGCGTGGACAAGTTTGGGGGCGAAGGTGGTGGCTGTCGACCCGCAGCCGCAGATGGTGCGCACGCTGCAGCGGTTCTTTGGTGCGAATCCCAACGTACACATCGCCCCAGTGGGCGTGTCGGATGAGCCCGGGTCGTTGGAGTTGTTCATCAACACGCGAAACCCGACGCTAACCACCCTCTCAAGAGAATGGGCCGAGCAGTTTTCGTCTCACCCAGACATCGATGCAGCACCCTTTGATGATTCGGTGACGGTCCCCGTCAAAACACTCGATGCACTCATTGCGGAACATGGTGTGCCTGTGTTCTGCAAGATTGATGTGGAGGGGCTGGAAGACAAGGTGCTGGCGGGCCTCTCTGAACCCATCCAGGCGGTGTCCTTTGAGGCATTTCCGCTCGAAGCGGCCCGCTCGGTGGCCTGCGTGGAGCGGCTGATGGCGCTGGGCGAGTACCAGTTCAGAACGGTCATGGCCGAGTCGTTTGCGTGGGTCGAGGACGGCTGGATTTCCGCTGAGGCCATGATCGAGCGCATTGCATCGTGGCGCCTCGATGAGGGCTCGGGCGACGTGTATGCGCAGCGCATCTCGACCGGATGAAGCGGGGGCAGGGCCGCGGCCAGATGCCGTCAGTCCAGCAAAAACACCCACCGAGCCGGGCTCGGTGGGCGCAAGGGTCGGCGGACCCGGTAACACCGAGCCCGCCGTTTGTTCGCAGACAACTTAGGGAGTGACCGCGGTGATCTCTGCGGCCTCGCCCGAAGGCAAGTGGGCCACGAGGCTCACGCCACCCGCATCGTCGTTGACCGCGTACACCGAGACGATGTCGTTGGTGACTTCCACATCGGGCACGGAGAAGCAGGCGTCGACGGTTGCATCTTGACCCACATCGAATCCGATGTTGAGGGCCGTGGTGTCCAAGTCGAAGTTGCCGCTCGCGCCGAAAGCGAAGTCGGTGGCCAAGGGGCTGTCGGGTGCGCAGTCTGCGTCGACGATCCAGATGTCAACCGGGTCGAGGGCGCCGAGTGCTGCGGCGTGAACCACCTGCACGCGGACCTTGCCGTCTTCGATGGTGGAGCGGTCTTCTTGGACTGCGCCCACGGTGAATTCGGCACCGGCATCCGAGGCAACGTAGCCTGAGGCGAAGATCGACCACTGCGTGTCGGCTTCGATGGCGAAGTCGGCCACGGTGAACACGGAGTCGTCAATCGTGCCGCCAGCGGGGACGATGTCAAAGGTGTAGTTGCCCACGGGGAAGTCGACAAAGCCGGTGGTGTTCTTGAAGCCGAACGTGATGCCGGACGCTTCGCCGTTCACGAACACATCGACTTCGGTGCCCGTGTCGCCGGGGAACACACCAAAGTGAGCCAGTCGAACTTGACCGGTTGCAGCGTCGGCGTCGGCGTCGGCATCAGCGTCGGCATC
>DEBL01000231.1:11143-13422 GCA_002348535.1 Deltaproteobacteria bacterium UBA2957
GCGTCGGCATCGGCGTCGGCATCGGCGTCAGCATCGGCATCGGCTGCCACTTCGGTACCGGTGTCGTCTTTGTCATCGCCACACGCGGCAGCGAATACCATGGGGAAAGAAAGAAGAAGAAGTCGGTGCAAGGTCATGGGGTCTCCTGTGGATTATTATTCAAAACCTATTCAACCTCGCGGTAGGTAATGTTTTGAACAACTTTGGGGAAGCGAAAAGTGCCAAAACCGATCAAAGTAAGTTCTCAGTTAGCTAAAAAATCGAGCTTAAACGTTCGTTTCGTGGATACGACAAAATTTGGTCATGGGGTGATCGGTCACGCCCCGATGAACAGGTTGCGTCGCCCGAACGGACGGCGAGACCACGGATTGGGCGGAATTACATCGGATGGGCGATTGGAATTCCGGCACTTTTAGGAGCCCGATCCCTCGATGTCAGGCCCATCCATCACCCGAGAGCATGGCGAGTCTGGCGGGCAAACACCAGTGGCTAAGTCGGACGAATCAGAACGCCACACCAAGGCTTATGGACGGGCCAAACGTATGCGTGTGAACCCATCCGACTCCGACTCGAAACACAAAACCACCCGCTTCGGGTTGCCGCCGAAAACCTGCGTAAATGGTGGGGGTCGCTGTATACGCTACAGAAACCTCGTCCGAGCGTTCATACATCGACTCTTCGCGGTCAACCGCGACGCCTCCTGCAACTTCAAACCGCGCGTTCGGGCCCAGAAAACCATGCACCTGCACCCGCGGGCCAGTGGCTTGTTCAATACCATCGAACCAAGTTTTGGTCGACCGCCCAATACCCATACTGATGGCTGTTTGTTTGCCGATCCATCGTTCAGCATTGACAACCACCGCATTGAAAAAAAGAAGGCTCGTAGCTTCGACGTAAACACCATTCGAATCAGTTCGGTCACCGCTTTCTGCCTTAGAGGACCGCTCCGTTTTGCGACGCTCGTTTCGCAGTTCAACAGCCTCAGCGCTCCACCACGGAGGTTCGGGTGCGGTGTCGGTTTGTTCCGTCTCGGGTTGCGATTCTGAAGCGGATGAGTCCTCATCGTCGGGGGAGCCGTCTCCATCGAGCGTGTCGCCTGACGGCAGGAGCGCTGCCGAGACTGGCGGACTCGCTACCGTCAGCGCACAAAGCAACAACGATGAAAAGCACATCCGTTTCAACGCCAATCCACGAGTTAGGATGGACCATACTATAGGTTACAGCTTGTTTATCAAACAGATATTGGCAATTGGTAATCACCGGCCGATTTGGGTTGGTCGTAGGGGGCGGGGCCGCTCAAATGCAGATAGCTATCGGTTTTTATGCCCTACTCGATGTACCCCAGCGCGCGCAGGGCTTCTTCCTGCTCTTCCGTTCGCTCCGACACGGGCGTGTTGGCGGCATCGAGCTCGGCATGCCACGCAGTTAAGATCGGCGTGAGGGTGGCGGCGACTTCAGGCTCGGTGGCGGCAACATTGGTCGTCAGCTCCGGGTCCGCTTGGTGGTTGTACAGGGCCACATCGTAGCGGCCGCTCAGCGTGGGGGTCGCCACGAGGGTGTGCGACGGCGTTCGAACCAAGCGCTGGCGGGTGCGCTCGACGGGCCACGGTGCCCACGCGCTGCGCAATTCGGACCGCGTAATGGCCAGCACTGAAGTGTCGGCGCCAGCCAACAGGGGTCGCTTGAGATCCGGATCGGTGGTCCGGTCGAACAGCAGGTCGCTGCGCTTGGGTCCGTCGCAGAGCGAATACCGCGGACCGTGAATGCAGTGCAGCCGCTTGGCTCGACCCGCCACCAAGTAGTCGGTGAGCCGGGCGTGCAGGGTGCTGCCCGACTCGGCGCGAACCCAAGGCGGCGGTTCGGCTGTTCCGAACAGGTCGCGGCCGTCGAACGGCATGGCGTCGGGGGCTGTAACGCCGGTGAGCGCCAAGAGGGTGGGCATGACGTCCTCGAGCGTGGCCGGGTCATCCACGGTGGCGACGCGTACACCGGGTCCCTTGAACACGAGCGGAATCCGCAGGCTTGCGTCGTGGCCGTTGGGACCGTGCTCAAAGTACAGGCCCCACTCGCCCATGTTCTCGCCGTGGTCGGCTGTGAACACCACAATCGGGTCGGTGCGGCCCAGGGCTGCGAGCCCGTCGAGCAGGGTGCCCACCCCGTGGTCGGCGTAGGCGATCTCGGCGTCGTACAACGCCGAGCAATCGGCCAGCAATGGCTCGGCAATGCCGTCGCGGTTTCCAAAATACTTGTACCGAGCCACCTTGCCGTTGGTGGCCCGC
>DEBL01000100.1:0-11518 GCA_002348535.1 Deltaproteobacteria bacterium UBA2957
CTTGGAACGCTTGATCGTGCGGCGGCCCTTAAGCGAACCGGGGTGCTGATGGATGTATCGTTTGGACAAGGCGTCCGAGTGCGCTGCGGGGGTCGATTTTATGCCGCTCCATTGGACATGGCTGGCGTCTGCGTCGGCGAGGGCACCACAGTTGGTGCCGGGGTTTCTGTGGCTGCGGGTCGGTCGATCCCTGCCGGACTTAAAATAGTGCCCAGTCCCGATAATCTCGTGGTTCGCATACCCGACGAGATCGACGGATTGGTTGCAGTTCATGATGGAACACTGAGGCGCGTGTAGCATGTGGGGCGAGGCGCAAATGTCGGCCTACCTGATGGGCGCCTACTTGACGCTGCTGACGCTTCTTTGGGCAGGTCTGGTCCATGGCGTGCCGAACTGGGGACGTCGCTGGTATCTCGCTCGGCCACCCCTTGATGATGATGTGCTTGGCACCGACTTAATGGTGAGCATCTGCATTCCGGCGCGCAATGAAGCTGAGAACATTGGGGCGTGCATACGCGCGGCGCTGAAGAGCGAGTGGCCTGAGTTTGAGGTGGTTGTGGTTGACGACCGGTCTTCAGATGAAACGGCGGAAGTTGCCCGGTCCGCCGCGGATGGAGATCCGCGTGTCCACATTGTGTCCGGCACCGAGCCACCCGCCGGGTGGGCGGGCAAACCATGGGCAGTGGCGCGCGCAGCAGGCGAAGCACGGGGCCAAATTCTGGCGTTTGTGGATGCGGATGTTCGGCTGGCCCCTGAGGCGCTGCGTGCGTTGGTGCCAGAGATGGTCCGCCGCGATGTTCGTTTGATCAGCGCCTACGGAACATGGACATTGCATTCCTTCTGGGAGCGGGTCCTTATTCCCACGGTTGGGTGGCTGATCCGTGGGGCCGTCGACTTGGATGCGGTCAATGATCCGGGAAACCCGGCAGCGTTCGCGAATGGGCAGCTCATCATGGTCGAGCGTCCAACCTACGACAGCTTCAATGGCCATGCCGTCGTCAAGGACCAAGTGCTTGAGGATGTCCGCCTCGCCGAGCAGTTCAAGCGCCGCGGCCACAGCATTGCGATGGTTGTTGCACCGTGGGCCTTCACGGTGCGGCTGTACGAGAACCTTGGGCAGATCATGAATGGCTATACCAAGAACCTCTACGAGGGGATGGGGAGGCGTCCATCCATGGCCCTCGGTGCGGTACTCTTCGTGTTTGTCGGCGCGCTGCTGCCTTGGCTGATGGTGTCCACGGGCGTCTTCGTGCGTGCAGTGTGGGGCTGGACTGTACCCGGGTGGGGCTGGATTCTATGGACTGCGGGTGTGTGCGCGCTGCAACTGTTGTTTCGGTTTCGCCTTGAAAGCCGAGACGGTCGGTCCGGTTCGATTTGCTGGAGTCATCCGTTGAGCAACACGCTACTGGTCTGGCTGCTGCTCCGATCCATGTTTGGCGTCGAAGCACGTTGGAAGGGACGAACCTACATTGACGGTCGGGCCGCTCACTAGCGCAAAAAAACGCCGACCCAGAGGGGTCGGCGCCAAGGTGGAGCGGGAGACGGGATTCGAACCCGCGACATCCAGCATGGCAAGCTGATGCTCTACCAACTGAGCTACTCCCGCCGAGGCGCGGTTTCTAACCAGTGACCCATCGCTGTCAAGCAACCGCCTTGATTGCTCGCAAGATGTGTGATTGGTTACCATGGTAAAACAGGACACACAGTGGAGGTATCGTGCAGATACGCGCATGGGTCATGTTGGGTTTACTCCTCGGTTGCAAGGACAAGGAATCCAACGAAAAAGACGATTCAGATCCCCAAACCGAAGCGTCCTCTGAAGTCGACGCGGATTCTGATGGCGTCTCGGTGGAAGAGGGGGATTGCGACGATGATAACGAATGGATCTTTCCGGGTCGGGCGGAGGACTGCGACGGGGTCGACGACAACTGCAACGGTGTAATTGATGAGGGGTTCACAGACGTCGATGACGACGGGATCGCCGATTGCGTTGATGAAGAAGAGTGCGATGGTGTGGACAACGATGGGGATGGACGAGTCGATGAGGGCTTTGACACCAATGGCGATGGAATTCCGGATTGCCCCACTGAAGAGATTTGCGATGGGATCGACAACGATGACGACGGCCTGATTGATGAAGGCTTTGATGTCGATGGAGACGGTTTTGCTGCCTGCGGAGAGCGTGCAGATTGCAACGATATAGACCCTGCGATCAATCCCGATGCTGTGGAGGTCGCTGCCGACCTGACCGACAACGACTGTGATTATTTGATCGACGAAGGATTGTGGGCCCCAGGCGATCTGGTCATCACGGAGGTGATGCTGAACCCCAATGCGGTCAGCGACATCGCGGGAGAATGGTTCGAGGTGACGAACGTGTCGGGGCGCATGGTGTCGCTGAACGGGCTGGAGGTATTGTCAGCCGATGACGGCATAAAGGTGCTCATGGCCGATGGGCCTGTGCTGGTGCCAAATGGCGCCGCCGCGGTCATTGGCATCAACCCGGATGAGGCCACAAACGGAGGGGTCCTCATCGACATTGCCTACGAGACAATGTCGCTCAGCAACGAGGTCGACGACCTAGCGCTGTTCGCAGATGGAGTGCTCCTCGACCGGGTTTCTTGGGATGACGGCGCCACGATGCCAGACCCGAGCGGATCAAGTTTATCGCTGGCACGTGCGCACACCGACGCCACAACGAATGACGACCCGACGGTTTGGTGTGTGTCCAGCAGCCCATGGGGAGACGGAACCGACTGGGGGAGTCCCGGTGAAGCGAATCAACCTTGCCCTCAGTTTGACGACGACGGTGATGGATGGAGCGGGCTTGACGGCGATTGTGATGACACGGACGCGACGGTTTACCCCGGAGCCCCTGAGGTTGATGTGGGCGTGGATAACGACTGCGATGGTGTCGAAGCGGCCGTACCGGTGGCCTTTGCCGATTACAGTCTCGAAAGCAGCAGCCTCGTCGTAGGAGGGCTGGTATACCTCGATGGTTCCAGTTCCTACGATCCGGACGGCGGAAGTCTTTACTTTGCATGGACCATGGATGATGCGCCGGACGGTTCGTCTGCCTATGTGGTCTCGCCATCCAGCAGCACGACGTATTTTTACCCTGATGTTGCGGGCACCTACAACGTATCGCTGGTGGTCTCGGACGGCCTTCTCGATTCCAGTCCGAGCCGCATCACGTTTGAGATTGAGTGACTGGGGACCGCAACTCATCGGTGATTTGGTGGACCAAGCCGGGACCTTCGAAAATGAGTCCACTGTACAACTGCACGGCCACACAGCCTGCATCCAACAGTTCTTGAGCTTGAGCGGCGCTCCGAATCCCACCGGCGCCGATGACCGGGATTCGTCCGCATGCGGCATCGAGGATTTTCTGGATGCGGTCGCGGGATAGTGGCCAGAGGGGAGCACCGGACATTCCACCGTCTTCATTGAGCCGTCCGGTCGTCCCTGGCCGCGTTCGCGTTGTGTTTGTGGCGATGATGCCCGTGCAGCCGGTCTGAATTGCGATTTCAACAGCTTCAGCGAGGGCCTCATCCTCGAGGTCGGGGGAGAACTTCACGAACACCGGAAGGCCCTCTGCAGCTGGAATTACGGCTCCGAGAAGCTCATTGAGTGCGTCTGCCTGCTGCAGCGATCGTAGCCCTGGCGTGTTTGGCGAACTGACGTTGACCGTGAAGTAGTCAACACTGGACTTGAGTCGCTCGACCGACTGCAGGTAGTCCTCGGTAGCGTCTTCAAGGGGAGTCAACTTGCTCTTTCCAAGGTTGGCTCCCACCGGAACTGAGGGCCACCGTCCAGCTTTACGCAACGCCTTTGTGCGCGCTGCGAGACGCTCGCTGCCTTCATTATTGAAACCCATTCGATTGATGAGGGCTCCTTCTGAAACCAGCCGGAACAAGCGCGGTGTGGGGTTGCCCGCTTGCGCGAGCGCGGTGACGGTTCCCACTTCGACAAACCCAAATCCCAAGGCCGGCCAAACGGGGATGGCCTCTCCGTCTTTGTCGAGCCCCGCCGCGAGGCCAATGGGGCTGGCGAACGTCAGCGGTCCAACTTGAACGGGACCCGGACTCGATGGAGGGCCGCCGAGCATCCGAATGAAGGCTGCATGAAAACGAGGAGACCGCCCAAGGGTGCCCATAATGATTCTGTGGGCTCGCTCGGCCGTCAGCCGAAAGAGGATGGGTCGAAGAAGGATCCAACTGAGCGTTAACAATGAGCGGCGCATGGCGGCGGTATAGCACGGTAGTGAGCAACTGCCGCGCGGTGTGATACGTGGAGCGGGTGAAGTATTGGTATTCAATCGTTGTGTTGCTTGTCGCCGTCGCGTGTTCACACGACCCAAGAGGCCCCTATGAGGGGCAGCGCCTGCCCGCTGTGACTGGAACGTTGATGCAGGGTGGAGACTTTTCCTCCGAAGCGTTGACAGGCAAGCCTTCGATGCTGGTGTTCTGGGCGTCTTGGTGTGGGCCGTGTCGTCAGGAAGCGCCGCAAGTGGCCAAGGTGAGTCAAGAGTATGGAACGACCATAGAACTCATCGGAGTCAATGCGGGGGAACCGGTAACCGTGGCGCAGCGAGCAGCGAGCAGCATGAACATCTCTTGGCCTGTGGTCATGGACCCAGAAGGGTCGATTCAGAGTGCGTTTAAGGTGACCGGGATCCCGCTTGTGCTGATCGCCGACAAAGATGGGGTGGTGCGGCACCGCAACAATGGTGTACCTTCCAATGTCCACAGACTTCTTGATGGGTTGGTGCAATGATTCTGGCGTGGTTCTTTTCGATGGGTGCCCTTGCAGCCGATTTGGCGATTAAAGGTGCGACGATTTTGCCGGTGACGGCCCCGCCGATCGACAACGGTACCGTGTTGGTGACCGATGGTGTGATCACTGCCGTGGGGGCCGACATTGAGATTCCGGAGGGCGTGGAGACCATTGATGCAACCGGGCAGTTTCTGATGCCCGGCATTATCGACGTGCACTCGCACATGGGGGTCTACCCTTGGCCCAGTGCCAAAGCGCACGGGGATGGCAATGAAGCCATCGCACCGGTGACAGCTCGGGTTCGGGCTGAGGACTCCGTGCATGTTTCTGACCCTGCAATTGACCGGGCGAGGGCTGGGGGCGTGACCACCATTCAGGTGCTTCCCGGTTCCGCCAACATCGTGGGTGGTGAGGCCGTCACCTTGAAGCTGCGACGGTCGCGAACCTTGGCTGGACTAAAAATGGATGGCGCGCCCCGGGGCATCAAGATGGCCTGCGGTGAGAACCCAAAGCGAGTGTACGGCTCCGATGTGGACGGTCCGCAGACTCGAATGGGGAATGTGGCGTACCTCCGTTCGGCGTTTCAAGCCGCCATCGATCACCGGGCGGCCCGTCGCAACCACCGGGATAAGCCGCCCCGGGACGCGAACTTAGAGACGCTTCTCGATGTACTCGATGGTCAAGTCATGGTGCACGTCCACTGCTACCGGCACGACGATATCGAGGCCATCTTCCGGGTCATGGATGAGTTCGGTGTGCAGGTCGCGAGCATCCAACATGCTTTGGAGGCGTATAAGGTGCGGGATCTGATTCGGGAACACGGCGCAGGGATCGCGACGTGGGCGGATTGGTGGGGATTCAAGATGGAGGCCTATGACGGCATTCCGCACAATGCGGCGCTGGTCAAGGCCGCCGGGGTCCCTGTTGCGATCCACTCAGACTCCTCCAACCAAATCCAACGCATGAACATTCAAGCCGCCAAAACACTCCGGTACGGAATGAGCGAGGAAGACGCGCTCGTTTCCATCACACTTGACCCGGCCAAGCTTCTGGGGATCGAAAACCGAGTGGGCAGCATCGATGTTGGAAAAGACGCTGACTTTGCGCTGTTCAGTCGGCACCCGTTCGACATGTACAGCCTCAACGTGGCGACATGGATCGAGGGCGTTCAGGTGTATGACCGCTCGAAGGAGGGGACCCCAAATGCTCGACCATAAGTGGACACGTCGTGGATTTATTGGTGCCGGAACTGCGGCGGCGATGCTCCCTCGATCGGTGTATGCCGCCGAGGCCAGCACATGGTCAAATGCAACGTTGGTGATGCCCGATGGGTCGACTGTCACAGGCGGCATTCGGGTTCGAGCCGGAGTCATTGAGGCCGTTGGAGCCGATGTCACCGGCGGGTACGACCTGCAAGGGGCGTGGATTGTCCCCGGCTTCACCGATGCCGGGTGCCGTCTTGGGTTGCTCGAGGTCGGGTTGGAGCGCAGCACGCACGATCTCGGAACGGGGGAGAGCGAGTCGCTCGATGCCCGAGCCCAAGATGGGTTCAACCCCCGGTCTGCGCTGATTCCGGTTGCTCGTGTCAACGGAATCACAACGGTGTTGGTCAACCCGGAGAACAAAGGGATGATCCCTGGACAAGCCGCGCTGATACGAACCGTGGGCGAACGACTGAGCGACGTGATTATCGAGGCGCCCAATGGGCTGTGCATGAATCTTGGCCGAGCGGCCTCGGGCAACGATGGCCCCACTTCACGCATCGGAGTGATGCGTGCATGGCGCCAGTTTTTTGAGGAGCATCCAAAACCCGCTTCCGAGAAGAAAAAGCGACGCAAACACGGTTCGAAATCGAGCGGGGATGAGGGCGGTGACAAAGGCGCCGACGCCATTGCGGAGCAGTTGCGTTCCGGACAGTTGCTGGCACTGATTCGGGCCAACCGAGCGGATGATATCGAACGAGCCATTCAGTTGGTGAAAGACCATGATCTTCGCGCGGCTTTAGTGGGATGTGTGGAAGGGCACTTGGTTGCCGATTTGATTGCCGCCGCTGGATTGCCTGTGATCGTTGGTCCACTCGATGCCCAGCCGAGCACCTTTCAGCACCCTCACGCTCGGTACGACAATGCGGCCATCATGAACGAGGCCGGGGTCAAACTCGCGTTTCGAAGCGGGGATGCCCATGGCGTTCGGAATCTGCCCACACTGGCGGGTTTGGCTGTGGCGCACGGTTTGCCTTGGGCGGCGGCAATGCAAGCCCTGACCGTCAATCCCATGGACATCCTTGGGCAACCGAACATGGGTCGACTGTCGGTTGGGGCAGAGGCGACGTTTTTTGTGGCGGACGGTGACCCTCTGCAGCCTCGCCATGCGGTTCAGTCGGTGTTCGTGCGGGGTGAACCCGCGTCGATGGAGACGCGTCAGACGCGGCTGTATGAGCAGTTCAAGGAGCTGTGGTGAGGGTATTGGTCACCGGAGGCGCTGGCTTCATAGGGTCGCACTTGATTCGTTCCCTGCTGCTCCGCGGCGACGAGGTGACGGTGCTCGACAACTTCGATCCGTCCTACGATCCGTCCATCAAGGAGTCGAATCTTGAAGGGCTGATGATCGAGCTGGTTGAGGGGGACGTGCGCGATCGGAGCGCAGTGGAAGAGTCCTTGCGGGGGGTTGACGCCGTCGTCCACCTTGCGGCCAAGGCCGGTGTGCGAGAGTCCCTTGAACAGCCGGCTGAGTATGCCAGTGTGAATGTAGGAGGAACCGTCACACTGCTCGAAGCACTTCGGGAGAGAGACCGGGTCCCGTTGGTCTTTGCCAGTTCGAGCAGTGTGTATGGCGAGCGGCACGAAGGGCCATTCAAAGAGTCTGATCTCCTTGGTTTTCCGGCCAGTCCGTATGCGGGCTCGAAGCGTGCAGCGGAGTTGATGTGCCATGGAGCCCACCTCAGTTTCGGACTGCCTGTTTCGATGCTTCGATTTTTCACCGTGTACGGACCGAGACAGCGGCCAGCCATGGCAATTTCCAAGTTCCTTCGCGCCGCTCAGGCAGGGGATGCCGTTGATTTGTTTGGGGATGGAAGCAGTCGTCGCGACTACACCCATGTGAGCGATGCTGTGCGAGCCATCACCGCTGCCATTGATGCTCCCCAATCCTGTGCTGTATTCAACGTGGGCGGTGGAAAGCCCGTACAGCTCAATGAGCTGGTGGCCGCCATCGAACAGGCTGTGGGGCGCCCCCTGAACATCAACCATGTCGAGACGCAGCTGGGCGATGTCTCGTTGACGTGGGCCGACCCGAGTCACATTGCGGCGGAACTCGGCTGGGCCCCTGAAATGTCCTTGGTCGACGGGCTTCGGACCATGCTTCCGGAGTCGCCTAGGCGGTGAGCTTGGTGTTTCGCACGAACTCACGGAAGTAATGAAGACCGCTGGCCACTGAGCAGAATGTGGCGACCCACAACAAGGCAATCCCTGCGGAGTGGAAATCACAACCGAAGGTCTCGTGGTGCCACAGCAGGAAACCGATGGCCACCCCGAGGTACACGGTCTTCAGCTTACCGAAGGAACTGGCCGCAATGACCATTCCTTCTTGACTGGCGATGCTTCGAAGGCCGGTGATGGCCACCTCTCGGCACAACAGCACAGCCACAATCCATGCCGGCGCGCGCGCGAGGGGCACCAGCATGATGAGCACGGTGATCGTCATCAGCTTGTCCGCGAGCGGATCAAGATAAGCCCCCACGGGACTCACTAAGTCCCACTTTCGGGCCAGCCATCCGTCGACGATGTCGGTGATCATTGCAGCCACGAAGATGACAACGGACACTTGCGCTTCTCGTTGCGTGGGCTCATCCAACAGCATCCACACCATCACGGGAACCAACAGGATCCGGAGGACCGTCAAGGAGTTTGGCAAGTTCCAGAATCCTTGGCTTTTCATGGTGACTCCGCGGGAATGGGCCGTTGGCGTTGAAAATAGTGCTGCAGCGCCATCACGCGCTTCACATACGTCTGAGTTTCTTCGATATCCGGTACGCGCCCGATTCGCTTCACTCGATTTGGTCCAGCGTTGTATCCGGCCAGTGCAAGGCGCGTGTCGCCACTGAATAAATCAAGCATCTTGGCGAGATATCGGGTGCCAGCGTCAATGCATTCCGCCGGGTCAAAGGCGTCGATTACGCCCAATTCTTTGGCTGTGGGTGGCATCAGTTGCATGAGACCCTGTGCGCCCGTTCGAGAGACGGCGTTGGGGTTCATTCCACTTTCCGCCAGCATGACGGCCTTCACCAGCCAAGGGCGCACACCGTGTTGCCATGCGGACTGAAGGATAAGTCCATCGTATTGGTCGAGGTTGGGAAAGTTGTTCGGATTGACATGAATCACCTCGGGCGGTGGGCCATCGACATCAAATCGTTCAAAGTTGGATCCGGTGGGTGGCGAATCGGTAAACGATATCGTCCCGTTGGGGTCATCAGACTTCCAGATTTCGCCGGCTCCTGCCGTCGTCGTGAACAGCGTGATGAACACAAGAGACGTCATCATCGCCGCTCAAGAATGGTGTCGCGCAGGAACCGGTCATCGGCATCGAGGTAGTCGGTATTGTAGTGTAGGCCACGGCTTTCTCGGCGTCGAATGGCACACTCGACCACCAGTTCGGCGACCGTGGCAAGGTTTCGTAGTTCCACAAGGTCTCCGGTGAGTTCAAAGTCCCAGTAGTGAGTTTGAATCTCCTCTTGGACGAGGTCGATACGCTTGCGCGCGCGCAGCAAGCGTCGATTGGTTCGCACGATTCCGACGTAGTTCCACATAAACCGTCGAACTTCGTCCCAAATTTGATTGATCACCACCTGCTCATCGGGTTCGCCGGCCGTGCCGGTGTCCCAGGCAGGCAACGGCGGAGGAGACTCGATCGATTCGATGCGCGGACCTGCTGCTTCAGCGGCAGAGGCCGAGAAAACGGCGGCTTCGAGCAAGCTGTTGCTCGCGAGCCGATTCGCACCGTGCAAACCGGTGCACGCCACCTCACCCAGTGCAAAGAGGTTCTTAATATCCGTCTCGCCATGTAGGTCGGTGACCACACCGCCGCAGAAATAGTGGGCTGCGGGGACCACCGGGATCGGTTCCTTTGCCATATCGATGCCGAGTTCGCGGCATCGAGCATCGATGGTTGGAAAATGATGCTCAATGGTGTCCCGATCCATGTGTCGCATGTCGAGCCACGCGCAGTCTTCGCCAAGCCGCTTGATCTCGGCATCGATCGCCCGTGCAACGATGTCCCTAGGCGCGAGATCTCGGCGCGCATCGTATCGCGCCATGAAGGCTTCGCCGGACCCATTTCGCAGCACACCGCCCTCGCCCCGAAGCGCTTCGCTGATCAGAAAATTGCGTGCGTCCGGGTGGTACAAACAGGTGGGGTGAAACTGCACAAACTCCATGTTGGCGATGCGTGTCCCCGCCCGCCATGCAATGGCGACACCATCGCCCGAGGCGATGTCAGGGTTTGAGGTGTAAAGGTAGACTTTGCCAGCGCCGCCGGTGCATAGGGCGACGACCTTTCCGCGCATCACTTCGACTTCCTGGGTCTTTGTATTCAGGCTGTACAAGCCAAGAACCCGGTCCGGTGCAGGCGGTAAGTCGCCTGTGCGTCTGGCGAGGCTCCCTTCGGTGATGAGGTCGACCACCATTCGGTTCTCAAGGAGCGTGATGTTCGGGTGTGCGGTGGCTGCGTTCAGCAGGGCACGCATAATCTCAGCGCCTGTACTGTCTTTGCTGTGCAGGATGCGTCGGGCGGAGTGACCGCCCTCGCGATGAAGATCGTAGTCGTCACCGCGCTTGTCGAACTGGCAGCCCAGCGAGATCAGTTTCTCTACCCGGGCACGCGCAGACTGAGCCACATGCTCCACAGTCCGACGATTGCAGAGGCCTGCGCCAGCGGTCAAGGTGTCCTCGACGTGGTCCTGCCATGAGTCATCGCTCAACCACGCTGCGGCGATGCCCCCTTGGGCCCACGCTGTGTTTGTGTGGACAGCATTGACCTTGGTCAGCAGGATTACGCTCCCACTCTTCGCCATGTCGAGGGCGAAGAGCAAACCGGCGATGCCGGACCCGACCACCAGTGTGTCAGCAGAACTGTTCATGCCAATGTACGTATCGCGGTTCAGCCGGAGATGACGGCTTCGAGTTCGGCAATAGACTTTGGAATCCCTGCCGTGAGCACGTCGGGAACACTGTGAGTGACCGCCACGTCGTCTTCGATTCGGATGCCTCCGAAGCCGAGCCATGATTCTGCCTTGTCGAAATTCACCATGGTGTTGAATTCAGCCCGAAGCGATGCATTGCCGAGGATGGCTGGAACAACGTAGAAGCCCGGCTCAATGGTCACCACCATGCCCGGCTCAAGGTCAAGGTCCAAACGAAGATAGGCCGTCCCAAACTGCCCAGACCGGGTTCGCCCGCGGCCGTAGGCGGCTTTGTCGCCAAAGTTTTCGAGGTCGTGAACATCGAGACCGATCAGGTGCCCGACTCCATGCGGAAAGAACAGTGCGTGAGCCCCAGCCTCGACCGCTAAATCTGGATCGCAAGTGATCAGTCCTTCATCGGCGAGAAATTGGGCGATGACTCGGGCACAGTGCATGTGAATGTCCCGGTAGCGCGTTCCGCTTCTCACGAGGTTGATGCCGCTGAGTTGGCTTTCCAAGACGGCATCGTATGCACTGCGTTGCTGGGCGGAAAACGAGCCAGTGACG
>DEBL01000100.1:11808-15963 GCA_002348535.1 Deltaproteobacteria bacterium UBA2957
CGTATGCGCTGCGTTGTTGGGCGGAAAACGAGCCAGTTACGGGCCACGTCCGGGTCACATCGGTGGCGTATCCGCCCGACGACTCCGCTCCCCCGTCGAGGAGCAACAGATCGCCGGCCTGCAGGCAGTTGGAGTGGTGGAAGTTGTGCAGGACCTCACCCCGAACGGTCACGATGGATGGGTAAGCGAGGGTAAGTCCAGCATGCATGACAACATTGTGGAACTCGGAGGCAAGGTGTTGTTCGGTCACTCCGGGGCGGGTTGCGCGCATCGCTGCGATGTGCGCCCCGCGAGTGACCTGTGCGGTCTGCCTCATGGTTTCGATCTCGGAGGTCGAGAGGATGCGTCGCATGGTGATGATGGCTTCGATGAGGTCCACGTCGCCGTTCGCGGTGCCGAAGCTGAGGTGCTGACTGGACAATCGTGCGGCGCGTTGAGTTTGAGCAAGATCGGGCACTGCAATGGTGGCGATGGGCCCGATCCTACTGACATCTCCGTCGAGACAATCGATGGGGCGAGCCCGTTCAAAGCCGTAAAGTGCCGCGGTTTGCTCGATGGTCTCGGAGTGCCCGTGCCACAGGGCATCGTCATCTGCGGGGGGGCGCAGGTACAGGGTGGACTCCGACCCATCAAGAACCACGGCCGCGCCGGGCTCGGTGCATCCAGTAAAATACAGGAAGGTGGAGTCTTGGCGGAACGCGACGCTTGACATCGGTAGATTGCGAGGACGATGGCCGTTGCCCATCAACAAGATGGGCTTGTTTACGGTTTGGGTAAGACGGCGGCGTCGGTCAGCGTGCTCGTCCAAGACCGCGCGCGTCAGCTTAGGTGATGTCATCCCGGTTCACCAACGATTCAAGGGTATAGCCAGCGGCACGAAAGCGCTCCGCAGCGCCCTCGCATCGGTCAACCACGCACAACACTTGGATCACCACTAGGCCAGCGTCCTCTACCGCTTTGATGGCCTTGAGCAGACTTCCTCCTGTGGTGACAGTGTCTTCAATCATGCAGACCTTTGCGCCATCGGGAAGGCCATATCGACCCTCAACCTGATTTCCAGCACCGTGCCCTTTGGCTTCCTTGCGAACCATGAATCCGTGGAGTGGACGTCCTTGGAGCCAACTGTGGGTAATCACGGCCCCAGTGACTGGATCGGCACCCGTGACCGGACCCCCGATGCCTACAGCATCGGGATGTAGAGCTTCCAAGATAAGCGATGCCAGTACAGTCGAGCCTTCAGGACTGAGCGTCGTTTGACGAGCATCGACGTACAAGTCACTGGTCTTTCCACTTGCCAACGTAAACGTACCGGTCCGCACGGAGCGTTCTTTCAGGATTGCGATCAGTCTATCTTTCATTCTTGCTTGTCCAGCCATTCAACCAAGTCGGCAAAGACGCGGTCTTTCTCGGGTTCGTTGAAGATCTCGTGGTAGAGGTCGGGGTAGGCGATCACAGTCGCGGGTGTCTTCCACTGATTCGCCATCGCGACTGAAGCCGACGGATCGACGATCTTGTCCGCGCCGCCGACCTGCAGCAGCATCGGAAGCGTGCCTTCGGATGCAGTCTCCGTGACCCGCCGTTGGGCCTTGAGCATCTCGGTAAAGAATCGGGCCGTGACGGTGCCGTACACCATCGGGTCGGCGATGTATGCGTCGACGACGGCGCGGTCCCGACTGATGTGCGCCGCATTGAGACCCGTAGCCATGCTGAGTCGCGGGACAACCCGGGACAAGAGCCCTGCGCCGGCCTTCTTTAAGGGCGCTTCGACGGTGTCGGCCACGTTGGGTCCAGACAGCGCCAATGCGCGGATGGGGTTGGGCAAGCCGTCGATTGCAACAAACAACGCGATCAGGCCGCCTGTGGAGTGTCCCAACAGGAACAATGGCCCGTCAATGGTCTTTGCAGCGGCGCGTACATCATCCGCGTACTGGGACCACGCGTCGACATGACCGCGTCGTCCTTCAGAATGTCCGTGGCCGCGTGGCTCCAGCACCGTCACGCTGTACTCCGCAGCCGTAAGCGCTTCGGCGATGTGGCCGTAGCGGCCCAAGTGTTCCGCGAGGCCCGGAATGACCAGAATATGTCGGGGTCCCGTACCGGCCTTACCGATGCGAAGTTTGGTACCGTCTCGCGACACGACAAACGAAGTTTCCAAGCTGTCTCCCAGCGCTGCCTAACGAAGCAAGAACAGCGACAAGTCTTCAAACCAAGCAATCACCGCAAGGCAGAACAACATCATAAGCAAAAATGGTGCGGTAGCTTTGATTACTTGGATGATATTTCGGCCGAAAACCGTGGATGAGACGAACAAATTGACACCCATTGGTGGGGTCAGGTAGCCCAACTCAAGGTTCACGATGAACATGATCCCAAAGTGGATTGGGTCCATTCCGTACTGCACCGCGATGGGAGCCAGCAGCGGCGCGACGATCAATATCGCGCTGATGATCTCCATCACGCATCCCAGCGCGAGGAGGAACAGGTTGCACAGGATCAGGAACTGCCACTTGCTGTCGACAACAGTCTGAAGCCACTCGGCGGCCTGCTGTGGGATCATTTGCTCGCTTAGGAATTTATTGAAGGCGATCGCCATAACGATGATGAGAAACAGTGAGCCCATCATCACACCCGAGTCGGCGAGGACCTTGGGCAACTTGCGAAGGGGCATCTCACGGTGGACCAAGAGCTCAACTACGAGTGCGTACACCACCGCCACAGCTGCCGCTTCGGTCACCGTGAACTTTAGCGGTCCCAAGACACCATAGATTCCGCCAAGGATCATGACAGGCAACAGCAGGCTGAGAAGGGAGCGCTTGAGCTGTTTGAACACATTGGTCCAATACGTCCCATCGTATTCTACGGGCCGGATTTCCAAGCCGGGTTTGTCGGGTCGCGTTTGGTACATCGTGTACAGCACCAACACGGTCGCGATGAAGAGACCCGGCAGAATCCCCGCAATGAACAAGTCATTGGGTGAGACTTGAAACTCGTGGCTCGACACCATGATCGCAAAGATGATCATGGGCACAGACGGGGGAATGATGATGCCGAGCGAGCCCGCAGAGGTCAGCACGCCTAAAGAGTAGTTCTCTGGATAGCGCTCCTCGACCAGCATTGGAAACATGATCGAGCCCACCGCAATCACAGTGACCGGGCTTGACCCGGAAATGGCTGCGAAAATAACGCAGGCAAAAATGGTTGCGATTCCAAGTCCACCGGGCGTTTTCCCCATCACCGCACGCGCCAGCGAGACGAGCCGGTCCGCAATCGAGCCTTGCGTCATGATGTTGCCCGCAAGCACGAAGAATGGGATCGCGAGAAGCTCCTCTTTCTTCACGGCTTCGTACATGTCCTTGGCCACGACGTAACCAGAGATGTCTTGAATCATGGTGACGCAGGCGACCGATGCGACACCCACCGTCAAGAACAACGGCGCTCCCACCAAAATCAAAAGAATGGCGCCCATGAAGATGATGGTGGATGTGTCGAGACCAATGGTCGCCACGAGCCCAATGAGAATCCCAGGGAAGAGTCCTGCAATGATCAGGTCACGGGCTGCTTTGGTATTCGGACGGCTCAGCGGGACCGCTGCCCCGACCTTGCTTGGCGCTGCAAGCGCATACGTCTCCTCAAAAACGCCGGACAGAGCGAGAGCGAGGAAGCGAAAAGCCATCACAATGAAGGAAAGAGGAATCACGGCTTGGGCAAGCCACAGTGGAAACTTTTGCCCCGCAGTTGATTCTTTCTGGAGGTCTTCGACGCTCGGGCCGTCTTCAAGTCCGAGCAGCGCATCCAGTTCGGCATCCAAGTTTCCCATCGATGCCGATGTTTGCTCGATTTGCTCGGTACTGGTCTGGAGGTTTGACCATGTGTGGGGAGACCCATCGTCTAAGGTCGGAACCCACCAAGCACCCAGCATCGACAAGGCCAGCACGAAGAGGCTGACCGAGCCGATCGTGGACAGGATGGAACGATCCCATTGAATAGGGGAGAGCGGGGCATTCTTGTCCTCTTCAGCCTCTGGGGGAGGCGGTGGATCCATCCGCCGCATCCGGCGAAGCACCAGCGTGGTGCCGAAGAATCCAACCGCGCCGAGCGCAGTGATGCCCACACCAAGTCCATCGCTGCCAAGGATCGCGTTGCCCAAGGCATTGA
>DEBL01000073.1:0-12700 GCA_002348535.1 Deltaproteobacteria bacterium UBA2957
GGGTGTGTCATCGGTCCAGAACCGCCATGCGGAGTACTTCGCAACAATGGGCAGGGGTGAGCAACTCGCCACGCTGTTTGGTCGACAAACACGTCGCGTGCGTTCGTTGTACGCCTTGGAACTACAAAATTGTATCGCGGGCTTCGAGTGGGCCATGGCGTCCCATCACTTGGATGTGGCTGCCCAATGCGCGTTCTCGGCGGTCCACGTGATTCGATTTCGTGGGTCATACGAGCAAGGTTCGCGAATGCTCGCACGGCTTTTGAAGTGTGAGGAATTGGCGGCCGTCACGCGTGGACGCACCCTGTTTCATCAAGCGATGTTGTGGAAGCAGCAGAGTCTCACGGAAGAGGCCTCTGCCGCGCTTTCATCGGCCGCCGAGTTGTTCGAAGCCGCGAACAAACCGCTGCTGACTGCGTTCTCACTCATTGAGTGGGGTGAAATGCTGCAGCGGGAGCGGCGGTTTCAGGAAGCGGTGGAAACGTTTGAGTTGTCTCTGGCCCTCGCAAAACAGGAGGACCATCATGGACTCATCGCGCGATGTTTGGTGTGGGGCTCGTATTCGGTGCGCCAACTGGGAGAATCCGATCGGGCAGACCGCATGCTCGATCAATCCATGGTTTCTGCCAAAAGAAGCGGCAACCCACAGGCCGAGTTTTTGGTGTTTCTGCAGCGAGGCAATGTAGCCACGGATCCGCACCAACAGGAGAAGTGGTTCAGGGAAGCCATCCGGGTGAATGAGCAGCGCATCGGCAGTCGGCAGAATGGCCTGCGGGTGTGGAACAACCTGGCGCTGTTGTACGGCGCATGGGGCCGAGCCGAAG
Organism: Deltaproteobacteria bacterium UBA2957; assembly: GCA_002348535.1. Taxonomy (GTDB): domain Bacteria; phylum Myxococcota_A; class UBA796; order UBA796; family UBA796; genus UBA796. The sequence goes on from DEBL01000073.1 coordinate 825, forward strand.
AGGCCGTTGAGGTCTTCGAGTCCGCCAGACAGTCCGCGCAGCAGCTGGGGCTTCGGTACCAATACGCATTGACCACTGGAAACTTGGGCATGTACCTTCTGTGTTTGAATCGGTTGCAGCAGGCAGAGTCGTGTTTGAAAGAGAGCATCGCCTTGTGCCAGTCCTTGGGTTCTGGACTGTGGCACCGGTTTTTGGTCTCGCTCTCTGGTTCCCTCTCTGAACAGGGTCGGTGGCAAGAAGGAATCGACGCATTGGAGGCGTTCGACTCGAGCCAAGTGGAAGAACCCGACATGTGGCAAGCGTTGGTTTGTTTTCAGCGTGGGATCTGTCAGTTGGGGCTGGAAGAACGGTCCTTGGCCCAGACATCGTTGAGAGCGGGAAACCAACTCATTGGCCCGCCGGCAGATGGCACACCGGGTGAACGCGAGTGGGGGCATCCCCGCTGGTACCAACGACGATTGCACGACATGCTGCAACCGAACAACGAAGACTGACCCCTGAGCGCAGCGCGTGGCCTGCAATGGCCACCGCGGGGACCGCTTGAGTGCAACGAGAGATGGTGGAGGCAGCGGAAACTGAACCCAATTACGAATAGTGCCTTCAATGGCGACCTTACCAAGGTCGTGCTCGATTAACGGCCAACCACTCTTTTGGGTGGTCTTTTGCAAATCGGAGTATGGCTGGAAGGCGTTCGGAGAGAGAAGACCGTGGTCGCCAGCCAATGCTCGACTCGGTGGGCGCGAGGTCAAACTCGAAGTGCTCGCCTGCATAGCGCACCATCCATGCGCGGAGAAAGCGGCGAACACCCACTCGATCTCCGAGCCATCCAAGTACACCTGCACCGACGGTCGCCAACCAGCGCGGAACCCAAATCAGGGGCATGTGATACCCGTGAAAGGCATGTGATGCCCTTTTATGGATGTCGCGGTAGGTGACCGCAGAGCGCTCACCAATGAGGAGTCTGTGCACACGCGGTTGGTCGCGAAGTTTTATCAATGCTTTGGCAAAGGCATCCGCGACATCCTCAACATGCACATACGTTAGTCCACGATCAGCCTTACCCGGTAAAAATAGTGCTTCTGGATGGCGTCGACGAATACGCTCAATCTGCTGGTACAAGGGGACCAACTCTGCGCGGTCTGAATACACACCAGCGAGCACCAACTCTGCCATTGGTCTATTGAGGTCAAGAGCCTCGATGATGCGTTCCATTCTAAGCTTGTGTTGCGGGTAAGCCCAACTTCCAATTCGGGGGCTACTCGCCAAGAGGGGGCGACCCGGTTCTGTTGGCTCCATTGCAGCCATGCTTGAGCTGTGTAAAATCGGTCTCCCGGCAGGGAGCAATGCATCGAGTCCTTCCAACAACTGCGGAAAGGTTTTCTCAAGTTGCGTATAGCGTTTGTCGGCCTTGTTCCGAAAGTCGTAGTAGGCTGTCAAATGGATGACGCCTGCCAACTGATCGGCATAAGGCTTCAGTGCCGTTAACAATCGCTCCACCTGATCTGGGTCGCCCTGATCCACAATGTGGTGTGCGATGGATGATGCTTCGTTGAAGGCGTTTGGGTTGAGGTCAACGCTAATGAGGTCGTATTTTGCGTTGAGCTCTCTCTGGATGGCTTGACCAATAAAGCCGCTGCTTCCAAGGATAAGGACGATCGGGCGACTCATGGCTGTGCAACGGTGGGAACGAGTAAGTCAGCAAAGCGCGTCAAAATTCGGTCACTCACACCTGGAACGGTTTGGAATAAGCGTGCAGCGAGGCGATTCGATAGGCCAGGAATGACAACACGAGGTTGATCCGCAATGGCTTTTGCGATGGCTAAACCGACGCGCTCCGAAGACATCGCAGGGAGTAGGCTGCGGTGATTTTCTGTCATTTCAGTTGAGGTATAGCCCGGCAATACCATCGTTAGCTTGATCGGTTGGTCCCGCAGTTCTACCCGCAGCGAGCGAAGCAAGCTTAGCAGTGCCGCTTTGCTTGCCGCGTAGCTGGCCTCTCCCGGGAAGGGCATTAGCGAGGCCAATGAACCCACGCAAATCACATGCCCACCCTCTTTTTGATGGACCATATGTGGGAGGCAACGACGCAACATCACCAAGGGTGAAAGGTAGTTGAGGCGGAGTTCATATTCGATGGCGTCTAAGTCGCTATTGATGAAGTCTGCATGGTTTGAGGTTCCAGCGTTAAGGATCAAAACATCCAGTTGGCCATTTGTGCGGTCGAGAAGCGATTCGGTGGCCTTTTCTGCGCCTTCTCGAGAGGATAAGTCGACGGGTACAATGATGGCTTCTCCACCTTTGTTTTCGACGGCTGATTGGATGTCGCGCAACTTGTCTTCGGAACGTGCCATTAAAATCAGTCGTCGACCAGGCGCCGCCAGTGCAACCGCTGCACTGGCACCAATTCCACGTGAGGCTCCTGTTATGGCGATGGTTTTCACGAGAACTGTTCTCCCCTTGTTTGTACTTTCAGGTTTTGGGATCGGCGTAAAGATATAATAAGACCGGAAGCACCGACGGCCATTGTATTGGAATGATTAGGCAGTTTAAAAGTTCACTCTTCTCTCTTGTGACCGTTGAATTGCCGCCCCTTTAATCGGCATGCAATTCATCACCGTTACGTGACACGATATTGGGTCTGAGGCCAAGGATCTGTGAACGCTTTCCCACGTGTCCGTGCACTGACTTCCGCCTCTGTGCAAAGGGCACCATCAGCATGACCATGAAATATGCCCACCTCAGTCCACAGTCTCTGTGTGATGCGGTGGCCGTATTGGAGCACAGTCCTGCCCCATTTCTGCCTCATTTGGCAAAAAAGGGGTCGCAGTGAACGGTTTTACAATGATCTAAAAACAACAAAAACGGCCAGTACATCGCTATACCGACCGTTTCATAAAATGGTGGAGGCGGTGGGAATTGAATCCCCTTCCCTGCACCTTTGAAACCCCAAAAAAAAACAGCAGTTTGCAACCTTAAAGGTTCACTATCAACAGGCTCGATAGAACCCATAGGTGTTCATAAGGGTCCTTATCTGCCCATAGTTGCGGCACGTTTGCGGCACGTTTTCAGTGATGTGGGGGTGCAGCGATGAGACCCTTCAACACAATCAATAGTTCGTGGTGGTGGGCCGACCGAGACAGCGTGAAAGGGGTTTGGCTTCGAGAGCGCGCCATGATGAACCTCCGCTGCTGGGACAACCTCACAGCTTTTGTCTCTTCTACTCTCCACCACCAAAAAGACTCTGTTGAACCGTCTCGGGCTCAGCCGCCTTTGGACGATACTTATGCAGTCGATTCGGTCGTTCTATTTTGTCTTCTTTCACCGCACGAGCCAACATATCAATGAGTCGTTTCTTAGCTAAACCAGAATAAGACTCTTGAAGTTGTTTTAATGATACCTCGGTTTGGTTCTTAAACAGGCCCATCAAGTGGTCAACAAAGGCGGTATAGCTATTGATTTGCAATTCGCTTTTAGGCGGCTCAAGTGACGGCTGAACAGCAGACGACAGGTGAGCGCGGAGCCACTCGTTTGAAGTCGCATTGTCAGAGGCAGGAAATGAAATTGGCGTGGCCCCCATATCGATGAGAGCCGTGTTGCCGTCTGCTTCCGAGGTCGCATTTACAAACAGTGGCACGAACCCTTTCTTGAGGTTCTCCTTCGCGCCATTCCATGTGCCGCCGGTACCTTCATCGGAACGAACCACGACAACTTGGTCCGATAAACAATAAATGTATTTGTTACGGCCCATCGCATTGCCCGCGTTGAACGACGCTTCTGGGTAATAGGTTGAAACCAGACACAGTTGTCCAGCCCTGATGTGCCGCCGCCATTTTCCAGCCAGTGCTGTCCGCATGAGATCATTCGCCAAAACACCCAAGGCTGTGCCTTCGGCCTCGAGCGCACCACGCATGGCTATTTCGTCGACTCCCCGTGCACCGCCCGACAAAACATTCAACCCTTCTGAGGACGCTTGTTCCGCAATTCCCTTGGCAAAGGACTCTTCCGCTTCAGAGATATTTCTTGAGCCCACCACACCCAATCCGCCCGCTTCCAACAGGTGTTGATTGCCGACACCAAAAATCACGGCAGGCGCCTGTTCTTTAAGGTGCTGCTTTAGTGCCCTCGGGTACTCAGCTGAAATACGGGTCAAAATCCAAATTCCAGCACTGTTCCATTTTTCTAATGCGAGACTCATCGCCAACCCGCGACCCAAAAGAAACTCCAACCGCTCTCGTGTTATTTTGTCTTTGGGGTCCACCCAGCGTTCTAGGGCACTCTCCATGTCCCTCAGGAGATTCTTTGGCTCGAAATCAGCTTCGCGAAGCCATGCCGCGAACCGTCCATACTCGGTGGGTGTGAGCGGCCGAGGGTCACCCTTTTGGTGCTGCGAAAAGTATGTCGTGAGCAACAATATGGCCTGGGCGTTTTCGTCGTACATGGACATTGGCTAATTTCTTGTCGCTGTGGAAACGATTGCAAAGGGAAAAACAGGGCCCGAACCAGCCAGCCTCAACAAGGCGCCAATGACGGCAAACGTCCACCCCGAGTCCACCGCGTCATCCACCAGCAACACTGGTCCATCCGGCAGCTTCCCCTCGACTGAAAACACGCCATCCAAGTTGCGACAACGATGGTGCGTATTCTCCATCTTTTTCTGCGGACTATTGCTCTTGAGCTTCTTCACAACATCAATGCATGGAATACCAAGTTTGTGGGCCAGTTTTTTTGCAAAGTCAGGCACTTGCTTTGGGTGCGACACGGAAGGAACGTACGCCACCCAAGCCGGCACTGGGTCAGGCTTCCAGCGCCGGCGGATGAGCTTTTCTGCTGCTTTTACTAATCGCGGATCGAGCTTGCCCCGGCGCTTACCCTTCATAACGATCTCGCCCCATCCAGCCTCGCCCCAGCGACACAATGCACGACCTACTTCATGTTCGAGTTTACCAAAGTAGTTTTCGAACTGATATTCGGGCCAGCGGTGGGCCACGTTCGTCTTCGTTCCCGCCTTCCGCCTTGGCATAATTTTGATCACTTGGTTTTCAATAAACTCAGCCGCCGCAACCGCGGTTTCATGCATGTACTCACGAGACAACGCACCTGCCGGATGACAGCCTTGACATCGCCCGCAAGCGGTAGTCTCGTCATCATCCAGTTCCTGAGCCAGAAACTGCATCGAACACCCTTGGTGTTCCAGATACTCCTGCATGCGTTCCCATTCCCGCTGCTTGCGCTCGCACAAGTAACTTATGCGTGAATGGGGCAGGGTGTAGTCGCGTAGTGTGCGCTTGTATCGCCTCGGGCGCCCTTGCACCAAAATCGGTGCTGGTGATTCTGCAGCCAAGAACTTTAGGGCTTGCCCTACTTTACCCGCCTTTGCGTTGACGCTTGCACAAACTTCGGCGACTGTACATCCATCATCTGAAGCGTCCAAAACTGCCAGTATTTCATCTACGACTCCAGATTTTGGGAACGCCTGTTGAATGAAGTACTCTTGGATGTCTTTGTCTTCATCCCCTGACAGCAAGACGCCGTACGCCTTTGGAATGCCGCGCCCAGCCCGCCCGACCTGCTGGTAATAGCTCACAACTGAACCTGGACTCTGATAGTGAATCACAAACGATAAATCAGGCTTGTCGTATCCCATACCAAGGGCCGATGTTGCCACCAGCGCTTTCAGATCATTACTAAGTAGCGCCTCTTCAAGTTCGAGTTTCCGTTGCAGACCCGCTTTATTATTAAAACCGTCTCCGCTGTGGTACGCGGCCACTTTAATGCCACGTTTCTTTAGCCAATCGGCAACCATTTCCGCATCCCGGGTAGTGGTCGCATAGATAATCCCCGTCCCTTGCAGTTTTGGCAGGGTATCTGCGAGCCAAGCCAACCGCTGCGACCGTTTCGGGAAAGATATCGACTGCAGTTGAATCGATTTGCGAGTCAGCTGTCCTCGTAAAACCTCGATTTCATCGCCCAACTGTGCTGAGACGTCCTCCATGACTCGTTGGTTCGCAGTGGCAGTCGTTGCGACTACCGGAAGGTTTCGAGGCAGGGATTTTAGAATGTTTACGATCCGTTTATAGTCCGGTCGAAAGTCATGCCCCCAGTCCGAAATACAATGGGCCTCGTCAATAACCAAGAGCCCCACTCGATTGGCGATCTGGGGCAGAACTTCATCCGCGAATTCTTGATTGGCCAATCGTTCCGGCGAGATGATCACTGCATCCAGTTCATTTGCCAGTAGCGCATTCTTAGTTGCCTCATTGCTCTCTTTTTCGTTCGATGAATTGATGGTTCCAAGCCGAACCCCATAGCTCCGCGCCGAGTCAATCTGATTCCGCATCAATGCCAGAAGTGGAGACAGAATGATTGTGGGCCCAGCTCCGCGCTCTCTCAGGATTCTCGTGGCGATGAAGTACACCGCACTCTTCCCCCAACCCGTTCGCTGAACCACCAGCAGCCTTTGGCGCTTTTCGACCACAGCTGAAATCGCCTCCCATTGGTGCTCTTTGAATTCGGCATCTTGTCGATCTAGGCTTTCCCTGAGAATCGACAGCGCATGTTGCCGCACTTCACTCATCGTTCATCTCCACCGCGAACTCTGCAAACAGCCGCAAAAACGATAACAGATTCGTAGGATGCCACCCCGTTCAAAAAGGGTCGCAGGTATCTCCTAGGCAGCATCGGGCTGAAAAGATTCAAAGCAATAGTTGACGCGGGGTGCGCGTACACTGATCGGAACCAAAGAGCCCAAGGTACCCATCAAGCAACCGTTGGCTGTACCAAGGAAGAAAACATGAGCAACGATGATTCAGATCGCTCCGGGTGTCTAAAGAGCTGCGGACTCCTAATTTTCGTTGTCGTCGGCCACTACGCAATGATCAAACTGTTTGATGCTTTGCCGACACCCGACAGCACCTTCAGTGGGGGTTCTTCATCTTCGGACCGAATCTACGTTGATGAACCCGAGCGTACGAAGCATCGGTGAGTCAGATAATCGTGGGCCAGTTTTCGAAATAAACTCCGAGAAAACAGGTATAAAAAAATAGTTACCGTACATTAAAGGGGATTTTATGGCATTTAAGACTGCCTCTAGGTTTATGCGTACGACCGCGCGTAACAACGCGCTATTCGATCGCGAAAGTCCGCAAGAGAAATGGCCAAGAAAAAAGAAGCCGATTGATGGTAAATCCCCAAATCAACCAACAAAGCCGCCTCGAAAACTGGCTCAGGCGCACAAGAAAAATGAGTCTGTGAGAGGGACTGTAGAGAGCCTTAACAAAGGTGGCTGGGTAGTTACCCTCGTCAATGGATTTCGAGGTTTTTGCCCTTTCAGTCAAACGAAATCACTTCAACCACAAATAGCCCGAAGTAAATCTATGATTGGGAAATCGGCTAACTTTGCGATCATTAAGTTCGAGCCGGGATCAGCCATAGTTTCTTTTCAGAGCTTCACTGACACAGTATACGCACCAGAGCCCAAAAGGGGGCGACAGAAGAAAACGAAGCCGCATACCTCAAGCGCCAGTGAGGAAAAGTGGAAGGGTGTTCTCAGTGCAATGTGGAGCGGAAAAGACACTTGAGCAGCGGCCTCGATAGCAGCCGAGACCAGCAACGCAGGGCCAGCGTACCGCCGTCCCCTCAACAACAGCCACGACCGTACAGTGCCAGACGGCCTTCTTCCAAGGTTCGACGCCTGTTCGGCTGCGCTCAAAAGCGTGCCGCTGGCAACCTTTTGTGGCCCGTGTGGGGCCAACGCTGCGCGTTCAATTCCCACCGCGGGAACCGAACAAATGCAACGAAAGATGGTGGAGGCGGTGGGAATTGAACCCACGTCCGAAACGCCTTGGAATCATGAGATACGTACGCCTTCCGGGTGCCCCCCGGCGGGTGTCGCTCCGTCTTTCCAGAGCCGTCATTCAAGTGGTAAACACCACGATGAAGTCACCTGACCTCCCCCTCATCGCTGCCGAACCCTAAAAAATACGCAGGGGAGTGCGGGTCAGTTTCTCCCCTGAGCACTGGGGCTCACGAAGTCCCCAGACTTCACTAGGCTACAGCTGCAGCCGCGAAGTGGTTGTTATTGTTGGCAATTGAACCAATCTTGGACAGTTAAAGGCCGTGCCTCAGCCTGCGACGCCCACTCATCGTCGGTAGCCCCGTCGAAACCAGTGCGCCCCCAAAATCCATCTTCGTGTTGTCTAAGAACGATGCTCTGTCCTTATCGGACCGAGCGGGAGGTTCCTGAAGATGGCCCGCTCCGGCGGTGCCGTCAAGCCAAGAACTGTCCGGTCGCATCAAAAGCGGCACGCGGATGAATCTCCTCGTCGCCGGGTCAAAGACCATTCGTCAAGGTTCTATCAATGCACGGGATTACCCGTGATCATCGCCATACAGAGACCCTGTGAGCACAGACGACGATTCCCCATCCAACGGCCAACCCACCGTCATTATGACGACGGACCGCCGCACGAGTACCTCGGCGTCGGACGAACCGGTGCAGGACTTCGCAGACGGAATGGACGACGACGGGACGGAGGCCGGGACGCCTCCATACCGCTACCGGCAACAACGGCTGCTGGGCAAGGGCGGCAACGGAGTCGTGCTCTCGGTCTTTGACCGCAAAATGAAGCGTCCCGTGGCGCTCAAGCTCAACACTTCGTCTGATTCCGACCACGCCGCCACTCTCCGCTTTCTGCGCGAGGCTCGAGTCACCGGGCAACTCAACCACCCCAATGTGATGCCCGTCTACGACATCGGCAGCGAACCATCCGGCCGTTCCTTTTTCACCATGAAAGAAGTGGTTGGGCAGTCCCTCGCCGAGCGGATCCACGCCGATACAGCCGGCTCTCTGGTCGAGCGTCTCCTCATCTTTCGGCAGGTCTGCAACGCCGTCGCCTTCGCGCACAGCCGAGGGGTGCTGCACCGCGACATCAAGCCGGCCAACGTGATGATCGGCTCCTTCGGCGAGGTCTTGGTGGTGGACTGGGGACTCTGCAAGGTCACGGATGAGGCCGACATTGTCCTTGAAGACCCAACACCATTGGGACCGCTGAGTGCCTATCAAACCCAAGTCGGCGATGTCGCGGGGACCCCTGCGTTTATGGCGCCCGAGCAAGCCCGAGGTGACCACGAGGGCACCGACACGCGCACCGATGTCTATGCGCTCGGCGCCCTGCTGTATGCCCTTCTTGTGGGCTCGGCTCCGTTCACTGGCGATGTCGATTCAATCTTGGAGCGGGTCAAAGCGGGTGACGTTCCCGAGCCCCGAACGGTGGACAATCGCCGTGTTCCGCAGGAGCTCAACGCCATCATCATGGCCGCAATGGCCACCGACATCGACGAGCGCTATCCAACGGTCGCAGCCCTGTCGGCCGACGTTCAGGCTTACCTCGAAGAACGCCCCGTGAGCGTGCTGCAGTACTCGCCGGTTCAGCGCATTGGCAAGTGGGCCACGCGCAATCGCCGCGTGCTTCGCCCTGTCGGGCTGACCGCAGCACTCGCCGCGGCCGCCCTCGCCTCCGGGGGCTTGGTTCACTTCAACCGGGTCTCCGAGGCCCGAGACGCGGCCATCGCCGAGGCTCAGCGCGCCAGTGAGGCCGAGCGGGCCGCACTCATCGAGGCGGTCAACGGGCGCGCAGCCGTCGCAACCTCCGAGGCCCTCTACGGCCGAGCCGGCGCCGCGCTGACTCAACTCAAGTCTGTGCGCGACTCGATGGTCGCCCTCGACACCGACACCCTGCGGGCCGACCTCGGCATCGCCATGCTGGAGCACACCTCAGTGCAGCCCTCCGTCATCGGGCCGCTCGACTTTGGCATCATCCAGACCGCCATGACAGATTCAGGTGATCGCTACGCGCTGCTCACGCGGCACTCGATCTCCATCTGTCCCACAGCCGACTCAAGCGCCTGTGTGCACCAAGACCTCTCCCAGATGAAGCGCAGCCTCGGCCCGTGGGAGTCTGGAGGGATCTGGCTGTTGGAAAACGAGGGTGCGGGGGTCATCGCCGAGCACACCGTGACCGGCTCGCGGGTCGAGTTCCGCTCGCCGCTCGCCGACTGCGATGGGGAAACGGTTGAGTTTCACCGGGGATGGGTGACCCGTGAATGCAATGCACAGGGGATTGTGAAGTGGGCGTGGACTGACCCCGAACGCGGCACTCATCACGCCTCTCAGGATGTCAAACAAGATCTGGTATCGGTGAGCGACTCCGGCGAGCGCATGGTGGTCCATCGAATGATCGACTCCACGTCTCAGTACGATGCTCGGTTTATGCTGATGGAACAGGGGCAAGTCATCTGGAACGCGGCGCGCGGCCAGATGAACGTCCTGTCGCCCAATGGGGAGTGGATCCTCAGCTCCAACGCCACTGGGTTTGAGGCCACTCACCTTGAATCCACCACCGTTGAGACCGTCGAGATCAATGTGCCCACTCGCTTGATCTGGCGACACGACTCGAGCGGATTTTCCCTCGTCACCACCACAGGAGAGGTGATTCAGTATTCCATTGAGGACCGAACCGTCACGGAAGACACCCGTCACCGATTCGCTGTCGACAGCACCATCCTGATGCGAGGCAGCACCGATCGCGCCCATCAGCGGTTTCTTTTCCACGACACCCAAAACGCCTACCTGTTCCGAACGTCAGATACGGCCGCTCCCGTGGTCGATCTTGGGTTTCGGAAGGAAATTGAGACCTGTACCGAGGCCGCAATCTCACCCGACGGTAGCGTAATGGCCATTGGCACCGACTCCGGACGCCTCCTTGTCGTCGATGTTCAGACCGGGTGGATTCTGCACACGGTTCAGTTGAATGCCGACCCCATTCGGGGGCTCTCCTTTCACCCCCAAGGCCATCAACTGGCCACCGGTCACTGGGACGGAGTCGCACGAATCTGGGATCTTACCCGCATGACCGTGGTGAACGAATTCGCCCCCAGCGGCCCATCCAGTCGCGGCGGCCCTTCCAAGATCACGGAGGTTCTCTTTCTCGATGCCAACCGGCTTCTCATCACCGGGGGTGATGGCCACATCGGTGTCTGGTCGACCGAATCCAAGGCCCAACTCGCCGACTTTACGGGTGCTGTGGGCTACGTCTGGGACAGCGCATACAGCGCCAGTCGTGACCAGGTGGTGGTGTCCAACCGCCTCGGCAAGAAGTCTGGCGTGCGTTCGGCCATCCTCGACCTCGCGACCGGTGCTGTGCAGGCCACGGTACCGGGCAACACCCAATCGTATGGGCTAGCCGTGTCGCCCGATGGGCAGCGGTTCGTGGTGGGCAGCAACGATGGAACCGCCACGGTTGCACGCCTCGACGGCACCGTTGAACAAACACTCACGATCTCCACACCGCCCGCCTATGCGGCGGCTTGGTCGACGGATGGCCGCGTGGTGGCCGTGTCGGATTACAGCGGCCGCTACCAACTATGGACCACCGACACGTGGGAGATGATCGGCACCTTCGGCCACGGCGTCATCGCCAGCGCCCTTGTCTTCACCCCGAACAGCCGCCAACTGAACATCGTCACGGGAACCGGCGGCCTGTATCATCTGGAATTCAACGGCACAGACGCGGATGCGATCCGGGCGCCCCAGTGGCTCGCGACTGTCCGTGAGTTCCTGCGCAGCGGAAACCTCACCGCCGCAGAAACGGCGTCCACCTCGGCGACTGAAATCTCCGCGATGGCACGGGTGTATGCCCATGCGATTCGCGAGCGAATCGCGCACCCCACCCGGGTGCAAACCACAGCTTCGCCCTGACCTAAAATCCTCGCTTTTACCCTCGGACTCCCAATGACTGCTTCTCCCACTCTTGGTTCTCGCGCACTCTTTCCGTCGCTTCGCCACCGAATCTATGCGAACCATGCCTCGGTGGGCCCGC
>DEBL01000073.1:13010-15865 GCA_002348535.1 Deltaproteobacteria bacterium UBA2957
AACCATGCCTCGGTGGGCCCGCTGCCGCTCCCTGCCATGGATGCGATGAACGCCGCGATGGCAGCGCAAGCCGCTGAAGGCGTCACGGCCATGCTGGCATTCCACGAAGCCATGGGGACCACGCGTGCCGTCGCGGGCTCACTTCTGGGCGTTCCTGCCGCGCAGATTGCCGTGGTCGGGAACACGAGTGCGGCCATCTCCGCCGTTGCCACCGGAATCCCGTGGTCTCGGGGCGACGCCATCGTTTTGTTTCGCGGTGAATTTCCCGCCAACACCACCCCATGGCAGCAGGCGGCTCGACGCCACGACCTGCGACTCATTTGGCTCGACGCCAATGACTTCGCATCCGACGACGGCCTCGCCCTCCTCGAGGCCACGCTGCTCGAACACCCGGTGCGCCTGGTCGCGGTCAGCGCCGTCCAGTTCAACACCGGCCTGCGAATGCCGGTCGAGGCCATGGCGGCGTTGACTCATCACCACGGTTCCGCCATCTTCGTGGATGCCATTCAGGCGATGGGGGCGACCCCCTTCGACGCCACCAACATCGACTACATTGCCAGCGGTGGCCAAAAGTGGCTGATGGGGCCCCCGGGCACTGGCCTGCTCTACGCCCGCGACTGGTCCAGCCTTGACCCAGTCCTCGCCAGCTGGCTGTCGCACGACGATGGCCTGTGCTTTCTGTGGGGCGACCCGGACCGAATGGACTACGACCGGCCGCTCCAGACCGGTCCAGCCATCGTGGAAGGCGGCACCCTCAACTTCTGTGGGCTGGCGGGACTCCGGGCGTCGATGGAGCTGCTGCAAGCGCTGGGTGTCGAGGCGGTTCATGCCCACATCAACCGGTGGTTTGACCGACTGGAACCCGCGCTTCGAGACCTGAACTTTCAGAGTTACCGTTCGGCGAACCCACCGCGGCAATCCACGCTGATGTGCGTCCGCCCTCCACCGGGAACCCACGCTGGCTGGGTGGCCGCCCAACTGCTCGAGCACGGAATCAGCGTCGCCACTCCCGATGGCTACATTCGGTTCAGCCCGAGTTGGCCGAATGCCCTTGATGAAGCCGATGAAGTCGCCTCCGTCTTGACGCGTGTCATGAGCGGCCGCACCCGCTGACCGCGCACCGCACCGTTCCACCCAGCGTGTGCTACGGTACGGCCCTATGAATATTGAAACATCTGACCCCGATGACCCCGACGAACAGAACGCCACAACCTTCGTCGCTTCGGTCTCGGTCTGCATCGCCATCGCAGCATGGGCGACGTTCGCCCCCGACCATGCACTGCCGCTGTTGAAGGACCTGGGCAGCGGCGCCTTGGGCCTCGTCGGCGACCTGTTCATCATTGTTCCGAGCGTTCTGCTGGTGGTCTTGGTGGCACTCGCGGTGAGTCCCCTTGGGCGCCGCCGGCTGGGTGCACCCGATTCCGTTCCCGACTTTTCCACTCCGTCTTGGCTCAGCATGCTGTTCGCTGCGGGCATGGGGACGGGGCTTGTGGTGTGGGGCATCGCGGAACCCGTGACTCATGCACTCAAGCCTCCAAGCGAAGCCATGGACGCACCCACCATGGCGTTCCTCATCACAAACTTCCACTGGGGTCTGCATGCGTGGGCCATCTATGCGGCCGGCGCTCTCGTGTTGGCGTATTTTGGCTTTGTTCACGGCACAAACTACCTGCCCAGCAGCCCGTTAGTGCGCGAGTTCAACCTGCCTGGGATCCGCGTGGCGGCTCACACCGCCGACGTGTTGGCCATTGTCGCGGTCGTGTTTGGCGTAGCCGGCTCCATCGCCATGGGCACCATGCTCGTGCACTCTGGATTGACGGAATTAACCGGCGTCTCGGCCACCAGTGCAGGCGTCGACTGGGCCATCCTTGGCGTGCTGTTCGTGGCCTACATGGCCTCGTCGGCGACCGGACTCGACAAGGGCATCCGCATTCTCAGCAACCTCAACATGGCAGCGGCGTTCGGACTGTTGATCGCCCTCATTGTGTTGGGCGGGCCGTCAGCCTCCCTCGCCAACATTGGCCAGCGTACGTGGGAGTACATGGCCGCCATTCCAGCCCTGTGCACCCAACTCAACCCCTTTTCGGCCACGCCTGCGTGGTACGAGGGGTGGACGCTGATCTACATGGTCTGGTGGGTGGCATGGACGCCGTTTGTGGGGATCTTCATCGCCCGCATCAGTCGAGGACGCTCCATCCGAGAATTCGTCACCGGCGTGCTGGCGGTCCCCACTCTGTTCAGCATTATTTGGTTCGGCGCCTACGGTCAGGTCGGGATCGACGCTGCAGCCGGAGACCCCGCGGCGTTTGCTGCGCTGGCCGAGACCAACGCAACCGCCATCATGTTTAAGGCCTTCGAGACCCTGCCCGGCACGGTCGTGTTGAGCACACTCGCCACGATCTTGGCGAGCATTTTTCTGATCACCAGCGTCGACAGCGCCACGTTTGTTTTAGGCATGCTCACGTCCGGAGGCGCGCTGACACCGCCGGCCTCTCGGAAATGGGCGTGGGGGGTAATTTTAGGCGTGCTCGGCGCGGTCTTCGCCATGACCCGAAACACCGACACCATCAAGGCGCTCATGGTCGCCGGTTCCGTTCCCTTTCTCGGGATCTTGGTGCTGCAGAGCGCGGCTTTCGTGAAGGCCTTGAAGCGAGACGCAGCCGAGTCCTGACCTACACCTCTTCGGCGAAGCAGTGGGCCATCAGTTCCTCGAGCGGTACAATGCTGAGGGCCGCCGCGTGAGTGCTCTCGAGCACCACGGGTGCCGCCTTTCCGACGCGGTATGCTGCACGCCAACTGGCGGCACAGACGCACCATTGATCACCGTCTGTGAGTCCCGGAAAGCCAAACTGGGG
>DEBL01000073.1:16250-18414 GCA_002348535.1 Deltaproteobacteria bacterium UBA2957
CGACAGCAGACCGTGTGCGAACCCCGGTCGGATTCGTCGGTGTTGCAACAGCCATCCCGAAACCACCCGGTCATTGGGTCTGTGGAGCAGGGCTTGATGGGGGTGCCTAAAACGTTGAGTGGGGCCAGCATGGTGTCGCCTCCCGAGCGAGTTTGACTCGGTTTAACCTTCAAACCATATGCGTGGTCGTGACCTTCATCACGAATCGCCTTTCAACACGTCTTGCGCCACGCTGTAGGCGAACCCCGCACGGGCCATCGACGCCAAGTCTTTCTGCCGACGCTCGTACGATTCGTCCACCGGCTTGCGGTACACGCCGAGGCGGCGTCGCTTGGCGTAGGCCATCGCACTCGCGTACTCGGGGTCGACCCCATCGTCGGACTCGTAGCCCTCAATGGCGGCCGTGATGTGGTCTGAGGCGATGCCCTTGAGTCGGAGCTTCTGCACAATCATGCGCCTCGATGTGCCGCGCCGCATCAAACTGTCCACCCACAGCTCGGCCAGCCTGCCGTCGTCGAGGACCCGCTGGGCCACGAGAGAGGCCATCGCTTCGCTCACCAACGGTGCCGCCTCGGACTTGGTTCCCCCATGAAAACTCTGCGCTCGCTTGACGCGATCCCACAGCAGTCGACGCACGCGCTGTTCACTGGCGGGCCACCGCTGCAGGTGCCGCATGGCTTCTGTCACCAGCCAGTTCACCGTGAGCGGGGGCGTGGGCCGTCGCTTGCGGGGTTTTTGGGTTTGTTCCGCCATGGGGTCTCCGTGCATCACGCCGGCCGTGATATCGCGCAGCATCGCATGGACAAGTCGCGCCGCGAATGCCACTCTAACGCAACCAAAACGGGAGAACCCATGAGCGACACGCCCACGAATCAAGCCGACGGAACATGCGAAACCACCGTAACGGAGATGATCTCCATCACGGACCAAGTGGGTCGCAACGTCATGAAAGCGCTCAACGATCCAGATGCAGTGGCCGTCATCACCACCCTCGTTCCGGGTGTGAGCGGTGACCGGGTGGTCAGCCTCGGTCTCACCGATGAGCAAATGCACCACGTCGGCCTTCTCCTCAACCAAATTCAAGCCGAAGACGAGGCGGCCGCCGAGGACGAAGAACGCTGCATTGGCTTCCAGTGTCAAATTCCGAAGGCCTGATGCCTGAACGCCTGTTTGCCACCTATTGTTCGGCCGAGAAGAATCGGTCCGACGCGCCCTTACCGGCAGTGGAACGGTACATCTCGGAGCGCATTGCCGGGGTGCACGCCATGGCCAAGGCCGCAGCGGTCCGATTTGGAATCCTGTCGGGTGAGTTTGGCCTAATTGCTCCAGACCACCCCATTCCGTACTACGACCGTCTGCTGGATCTCCACCAAGTTGAAGCCATGGCTGTATCGGTCGCTGACACCCTGCGTGCGTGGGATATCCACGCTGTTCAATGGTTCAGTGTGGCCTTTGAAATGGACCCCCATGTGACTCGCTACCGGGATGTCATGGCCAAGGCCGCCACGGCTGCGGGGGCCTCGTTTGACATCGACCTATGGAACCCACCGGGTACCCTTCCGAGCCTCTAAACACTCGAGGGCTAATCCCCGTAGATGGCTTCGGCGTCCTCCAACACACTCGCGGGGTGCGGACCCACTCCCAGCAAGCCGACATCGTAGGACAACAGTTGATTTCCGTCCTCATCCAGCATCACCGTGATTCGGTCGTAAAAGAACGATGAAGCCGTGGTCGCGCCATAGTGAATCCCAATGGACCGGTCATCATCGCGCCAGATCTCATACTGGTAGCCTTCTTCGTCGGCCCACCGTTGGAGCGTCGCAGGGTCGGCGCTTCCAACTGCGATTATCTTTACACCCAGTGCATCAAACGATGATTGGAGGTCGCGGTACCCGCAACCCTCAAGCGTTCAACCGTATGTCCGTGCAGCCGGGAAGAACCAGATAACCGTGGGCGAACCCACCAAGTCTTCGGGGCCGCGGCTGGTGCCATCGCGATTCGTGGCCGAAAAGGTTGGAAGCGGAATGCGTGGATCGACCACCGTCCCGTTGAGGCCTGAAGGCAATACAACGTCGGCATCGGCATCGGAGTCGGCATCCGCATCGGCGTCGGCGTCGGCGTCGGCATCCGCATCGGCGTCGGCATCCGCATCGGCGTCAGCATC
>DEBL01000073.1:18733-22314 GCA_002348535.1 Deltaproteobacteria bacterium UBA2957
CGTCAGCATCCGCATCGGCGTCGGTGTCTGCATCCGCATCCAGGTCGGCATCGGTGCGTACAATCTCACCGTCGCCTGAATCAGTCTCGCTTTTCGAGCAGCCAAGCCCCAAGCCAATCATCCACAGGATCGATAGTCTATGCATGGCCCCCCCAGGACGCGCACTGTCGCGTAGCGCAACCAGCGGCTCTTAACATCACCGCTTCGAAACATTGAACTTCGAACAAAAAAGCAACAACTCGCGCGCTATCCGCCGAATAGCCCCAGTTGGTTTCCCTTTCCTTCGAACGGATCCGATACCGAATCCTGAGATTGGCTGGGTGTCTCAACTCGAATTGGCTTGTCGGGCCACCCGGCGGAACGCAACGTAGCGGCAATCGTGTCCGCCATCAGTTTGTGCCCAACAACACTGGGGTGCATCTCATCGAGAAACAAGTGCCGACGGCCATCGCGAGCGAAGGCTTCCGGCAGATCGACCAGCGGAGCATTGCATGCCCGTGCGACCGACCGCATCACTTCACGATACGGCTTCCAAGGCGGATTGGGGTGACCGCCCGTGAGGTCGTGGCGATTGGGGAGCATCACAAAGACCACCCCGCCGTCGCGGGCTGCCATGGTGGTGCAATATTCCCTCAAGTTCCTCGCGTAATCCGCGATGGGCACCCGGCGGTTTCCGCTCGGCGGCTGTCGCTTCAGCTCCATCCACCCCACCCGACCCGGTTCGGATTTCCGGAGCCAATATTCGAGGGATCGATAGATGGCGCTGTGTTCCAATACAGCCTCGATGGATGCGGCACCCGTCCTGCGCCACGCCGCATAGGTTGCGATTTGATCCGCGTCCACGAAGGTGTCGAAGTTGTTGTCCGACCACAAGGTCATGGCCAAGACAAGGTCCGGTTCCAGCGCAAGCCCGCGCCCCCAGAGCAGATTCAGGGCCTGCGTCGATGAGTATCCGGGTACACCGCCGTTGATAAACTCCGCCTTGTTGTTCGCAAATGTCGACTCCAGTACCGCTGTGAACACGGACTCGTCCGATACACCAAACCCGTAGACACTGGAATCACCCAAAGCCAACGCACGGGGGCCGCGCTTCCCTGTTCGTGTCCGGTCGCGAAAGCCGTCGCTATTTACGGAGACTTGGCCGCCGGGCCCTTTCCTAATCCCAGGCGCGAGTTCCCACAGGAGAAACGGAGACCCCCGCATCATGATGGCTTGGGCACCCCCCTCGGTTTGCTCCCGCGCACCCTGAAGAAGACCTCCACTGGGGGCGACCAAACGGCAAATTCCCTCGACGACGACTAGGCCAAGCAGGACCGCAGTCAGGGTAAATCCGAGTTTTTGTCGCCAGCTCATCGCCGCATCCTACGATGATCGGACCGAAAAGCGTATCCCTACCCGTCCGAGCCGATCGGGAAGAACATCGCCGAGGCAACTCCCGGGCGTGAGTACGCCAAAGGTCGGGGGCAGTTCATCAACCGCCAGCGAGACCGCAGTCTGGGCCAGCATTCGTGAGGTCGCGAGGTACCCCGGGTCGCCGTTTCCTTTGACATCCACCGCGATGGTCTCACCCGCGCGATGGCCAACCACATGCAGCGCAAAATGGCCCGATTCGCGCGACTCCTTTGAGGGCCCTTGGCCGGGTTTTGGAAGGATGGGCCCCACAACCAATCTCCGAATCCACGGCGTCGCCAACACCACCACCATGACTGCGATGCCCATTCGAATCCCTTGGGCACGAATCCACCCTCGAACGCCCCGGCCCGTGCCCATGGCTTCTGTGTACGAAAACGCATCGCCCCACGGCATTCCGAGCAGTGCATGCGTGCGACGGACTATCCGCGTGTTGCATCCCGCCATAATGAACGGTGCGGTCCATACCTTGTGCTCCGGCCAGTGTTCGACGCGGCGACTGTCGTTTCGATCCGGACCGCTGCCGCCCGGAACCAGAACATAGGGGTTGGCGAGCTGGCGAAGAACCGACCGATCGCGGCGTGCCGAATCCATAATCAGCGCCATGGATGCCAGTGTGCCTCCAGAGAGAGCGCCACTCATGCGCCCGGTCACCGTTCGGATGCGCTCCGCAGGCGCGCCCCATTTGGCAACCGCGGCCTTCTGCGCGACCACCACACCGAGGTCGAAAGGAATGGAGTCAAATCCGGCTGCGTGAACAACACGGCACTTCTTATCGACGGCCTCGTTGTGGTGAGCATCAATGACACTCCGCATCCAACCAACCTCACCCGTAATGTCGCAGTAGTCGGTGCCGTGCCTCACACAGGCTTGAACAAGCGCACCGCCTAAAACGGTGAATGGACCCACAGTGGTGCACACCACACGCGCGCGGCATGCCAAGTCATCCATCGTCTCGGGCTTGGTCACGTCGGCGACCAGAAGGGGCAAGTCTTGGGCCTCGGGGAACCGCTCGGCAAGCGCAGACCGCACATCCTCAAGTTTCTTCTGGCTTCGGCCCGCAATGGCCCATCGAAGCCCGGGTTCTGGAAACTCGAGGATGGCTTCGGCAACCAACCGACCGGTGAAACCCGTCGCACCGAACACAATGAGGTCGAAGTCACGCATGCCGTCTGGCTAACCCGACGAGGGCTGTGCGCGGCTATTCTGCCAGCAGGCGACCCTCGGCACGGTAGTCGACCGTCGACGGAATTCGCTCATAGCGGAAGATGTCATCGTCTTCCAAGGAGGGTCGAATGGGTGTCGAGCCATCGACGGTCAAGGTGTACCCTCCCATCTCCACGCCGGGCCGGCACACATCGATCATCGAGTGAACCATCACGGTGTACATTCCCGGTTCGAGCTCAAGCTCTATGGCGGGGCACTCGTACCGATCCGGAGCAAAGGTACACGGTGTGTTGTCGTCGGCGGTTGCGACCACACAGTCATCGGATCCCATAAGGGTCAACTTTGCATCGAAGGCTGTATCGACGGCGACGGTATCAACACCCAACCCCACCGTCGATGCGGTCTCCACTTCGATCGACCACAAGTCGACCTGGCTGCCATCGCAACTGACCGAGTCGCTGGCGCTGGTGTATCCACCGCTGAGTGCAAAGTCGGTCCAACTCGAGGTGTAGCTGGGTTCGCAGAAGTCCACGAGCACATCATCGCCATCCGTAAACGAGTCTTGTTCAAGCCCCCATTCGAACGCGTCTCCATCGAGCAAAAACTCGCCGAGATCTTCGAACCCGTCGCCCGAAGCGAGGACACGAGTGTACGGTCCATAGGTCCCAAACGAGCCATCGACGGAGTACCGCACAAAGGCCGCGTCGGCATAGCTGGCAGCGGTTCCACCCGAGCCAATGTCGAGCCGAGTTGAGTGACCAAACACGACATCGAAGAGGGTTCCAGAGGTGTCGAGCAATTGGTATGCCGGAACAGAACAGCCGGGGGCAGACTCATCTGCCGTCACGGTGCTCTCGATCGCGAACGCAAACGTGCAGTCGTCGCAGGCACCGGTGAACGGTGTACCGGTGATGGACAAGGCTTTTGAACACACAAGGTCGCCATCGAGGGTGCTTTCGTAGCTAAGCTCCATCTCCAAGCCCGTCAGCGTTCCCAGTTCATCG